>JARLHU010000217.1 GCA_031292095.1 Desulfosporosinus sp. | reverse complement strand
TCTTAAAGAAAAAGAAAAACTAAGAAATTGGAGGTTCATTTGAATGCCTTCTAACAAACAGCCCATAAACTTTCTCAATTATCCTTTGCTCAAACGTTTTCTTAAAAGCTCCTTATACCCAAGAATCTTCCAATGGATCACAGTTTTAGTTTTTGGGGTAATCATGGTAGAAACTTTAGCAGGTCCAGCAAGCGTTGGCGAAAACTTTGGTTCCGCTGCCACTTGGGTTCTTTGGTGGCCATTAATCCCTTTTTTCTTCTTTCTACTGGGTCTGCGGGGCCTCTTGGAAGGACTTATCGACTCCTGCTTCAAAACCCAATGCTTCACACACATAGTAGGCAGTCGCTAGAGGCAAGATAGTTGCCGCAAAAATCGACGCGTTAAAAAGCCCAAAGGCAAATAGTACTGAGGCATATTGACCAGCTAGTGGACGCAAAGCAATTGCAGCGTCTTTAGCATCATTGATGGATACACCCGCAGCCTGCATCGTAGCTGCCGTTGTGACAATAATAAATATAGCTACAATATCCGTTATGAGACATCCAACAATTACATAAACCTTAGCGGACATTTAAAGACTGATTCGGAACCACCAATGTCCACTAAGGCAATTTAGCGGACATTTTTAAAGATATTTTGCGCTTATGAACATCATAAATCGCTAAAGGTTACGCAAAGCAACGGCCTTCTATCATAAGGACACTGGTGCTATTGGCCGACATCGCAGTCAATCAGAACCCAATCCTCAACTTATTGAAACGGCAAATGTTTGGGACATTTTTGGATTCAAACCAGTATAAGTTAAAACCGCAACGTAATCTCCTTTTTTATAGATAAATTCCTTATCTTCGTAATCCTTTCCTTAGTAGACTCGTGTTTAGAAATCCAGTTCAGACGGCAATGTTCTAATTCTAACCTTGTCTTACGATTGTCATCAAATAGTATAAGGAACTATTTGGTTACGGTGCCGAGTTTGAACTATTCGCTTGCAATTGATTACCAATTGCGGCTATTCCAAAACCAATGACTTTGAAAATATCTCCGATGACTGTAAAACTACTGCCTTTTAGCATTAAAGGAGATACTTTAGAATTAGTTAGTTGGCATAGTTCTACTAATTTAATAATTGCTACATGAGCAAAGATTATATTTGCAATAAAGAAAAGCCAGCTTGCTAGTGCTGTTGTATTTGCAGAATTATCTTTTGTGGATTTAATGATAGATTGTTCTGCTTGATAAGTTGATATTATAGCTAAAAGTGTCCCAATGAGGAACAGAATATCACCGGATCTTTGTTGGTGGACCAAACTTAAATCGACATCTTCTTTTAATATATTTAATCACTTCACTTCCAATAATTTACAATTACTTAGACGATCTATGATATGAAAACAATCTAAGGTTTGTGCTGTATTTATGAAATACTTAACGCCATAGGGCCTTTCTAGTAACCGAAAATGACATATGTGTCGCCCCGCTTTTTCATCATATATTGGCAAAACTAAATTCATTCTCCAACAATAAATAACTTACCTTTTTATATATTAAGTCCTATAACTTGCGATATGGAAAGTTATGGAGATACTGTTTCCTTAAAACAGCCGAATGTGAGCTTGAGCGTCGATTTGGCTGTTTTCATTTTCTACACATTGGCACTCTTTGAGCGTGTTTTTGTTTGAAAGGCCAAAGTTCGTTTTTCTCCCGTTCAACGCCGATTTACCATGCCGTCTAATCCTGGATTTTGAGGAAAATTCTCCAAGCAGCGGACATACTAAAAGCTCACAATTGCTGGATTAGCGAAGCCTTTTGGCGGGATGGGCATTAATAGCCAAGATTTCAGGGCACACTTGAGTGATTTTCTTAAAAAGCGATTATTTCAGGGATTCATCTTCTTGCATATTTTGCGCAATGCAGACAAAGCGCCTGTTTATGGAAGTTGGATGATTGAGGAATTATTCGAGCATGGATATAAATTAAGTCCGGGTACGCTGTATCCTATATTGCATAACCTTGAAAATGAAGGTTTAATTGAACACTATGATAAAAATGTTGCGAGTGAAATCCGTAAATACTATGTTGTAACAGAATCAGGTAAAAAATAACTAATTGAGGCCGAGAAATATCTGGCTGAGTTGATTGGAGAGATTAGTATTGCACAGGAGGATGACGATGTTTGAATTTATTGATGTAAAATACAAGGATGTACTAGACCTACCGACGCTTGATATAGAACAGGAGAAAATAACAACTCTTGTAGGTCCAAGCGGAAGTGGTAAAACAACTATTTTGAGAATGCTAAATAAATTGATTTCTCCCACACAGGGTAGGATTATATTTAATGGAAAGGATTTGAGACAGATAAATTCTGTTGACCATCGTAGACATGTTAGTATGCTTTCTCAAAGTCCTTCTATATTTGAAGGGAGCATCAGAGACAATTTAAATGTAGGGTTAAGATTTCAGGAAAGGGAGTTACCAAGCGATGAAGCATTAAATCACATCTTAGAACAAGTGAAATTAAACAAGTTGCTTGAAGGTTCTGCTACTACCCTTTCAGGAGGAGAAAAACAAAGGCTTGCTTTAGGCCGCATACTTCTCCTTAATTCTGAAGTTTATCTTCTTGATGAGCCATCTTCAGCTCTGGATGATGAAACAGAGGACATCATTATTCAAATGCTGACAGAACGTGTAAAGAAAGAAAAGAAGACAATTGTTATGGTAACCCATACAAAAGCAATTGCTGACAAATATTCCGACACTATCATCGAGATATCGAAAGGTAGATGCTTAAGCTGGAGGGGCAATAATGAACGGAATAATTGATTTAACTGCTTTGCATGTTGGGCTTGCATATCTATTTGTTTTAATTGTTCTTGCAATTGTAAAAATACGAGGAATAAATAGAGAAAAAGAAATCATTATTTCTTCTTTTAGAATGACATTACAGTTGATTTTGACCGGTTATATTCTCGTGTATGTATTTCACTATCCCAATCCGTTCATTACCGGAGGAATTATTTTTTCGATGGAATTTTTTTCGATCTATACCATTTTTAAAAAATTTAAAGGTAAATTATCAACTCCTTTAAAGAAAGTTATTGGATTTTCTATGAGTATAGGTACTTTATCTTGTCTTATATATTTTTTATTGGTGGTAGTCCGGATTTCTCCTTGGTATAATCCGCAATACTTTGTGCCAATAGCTGGAATGCTCATCGGAAACCGATGACTGGAATATCCCTTGGCGTTAAATCCTTGCTTGAAGGAATGACAACACAAAAAGCACTGGTGGAAGAAGCACTAATACTTGGAGCAACACCTCAGGCTGCAACTAGAAAAATAATCAATAGTACTTTTGATGTTGCTATTATGCCTACAATTCAATCTATGGTAGGAATGGGAATAGTTTTCTTGCCGGGGATGATGACAGGTCAAATCCTTTCCGGTACTTCACCTACAACTGCCATAGCTTACCAAATAGCCATAATGTTTGGAATTCTTGGCGCGGTGGCACTTACTGTTATCTTATTGCTTCAGTTGGGTTATCGTACGTTCTTCAATAAAGAAGATCAATTAAATGAAGATATCAGCGAATAAATCAGGTTTAATAATTTGGATTTTTAGAAGGGAAAACGGAATCCCATGGATCAATCTTCCCGTTATTCAAGCCCTTTCTCTAGTATTTATACATACCGAGGTATCCGAAGGATTCTGACTAAGTATTCAGAGAAAGCCGGGCTAGTACGGAATCTATCTCCTCATAAATTACGGCAACCCCCTTGTCTCTATTAAAAAAACAAGAAGAATATTAATCAATCAAGTTTATCGCCTTGGATTACCGATGCATACCGACTAGTTTGCGGGTGGTGACAGCGACGCTGGTATTACCCCTATCAGTGAGTTGGTATTTTCTTCAGATTAAAACTTTTACCAACTTGCGATGGGGCTTGCTTATGCATTACGCTAATGGCTCCTACCGAAACTATCTCAGTAGGAGCTTTTTGTGTTTTTTAAAGGAGGAATAAGATTAAACAATGCGAAGTATCATGGTAATTGCTTTTGGCGGTGCTTTAGGAGCACTGTAGAGGCTATAGACAGAAGGGATTTTTATAGATATCTTGTTTTGTCGAGCGAACACTAAGGGGTTTCTAACTTAGCTAAGCAACTCCGCTGAAGACCCATTTAGTGTCCATAGTGTGAATAAGGGACTGCTTCTCCACGACTTCACTCTTTCGATCAAACCGAAGTTTTACATCCTTTAATTGATTATTTCAACTTCGCATTATTCTTAAACCCTTCAGTATGGATGATGCCGCCCAACTTGGTGGTGGACGGCATTTGTAGAATAATGCGAAGTAAGTTGTAGGTCTTGTTTTCAAGGAGGTAAAACATGGATTACATTTCATCGAAAGAAACTTTGTTGAGGTGGAGCATTTCAGAACGGCGCATCCAAAAATTGTGCGAGGAAGGCCTGATTAACGGCGTAGTTCGGTTCAGCAAGGTATGGGCAATTCCCAAAGATACCATAGCTGCGTGTCGTCGTCATATCGTTGGTTTTAAATCTGACGGAACAGTTACCAGTTGGCAATCATTCCCCCAGTTCTACGACCGGAATACAACGATACTATTCGTATGTATCAGAATAAGGGCAAGCCAGAGCCATTCTATGATTTCATTGCCGAGCGGGTGTACGAAACGCAGAAAGAGATCATGAGACTGCTGCATATTCCATTTCCTAAAATGATATAGCTTAACTCGAACTCTGCGAATTTCAACCAATAGTTGTGACAGAGCCACAATGTTTAATCTGCTTAAAACGCTGAAAAGCCCAGTATTACTGGACTTTCAATTGTATCAATTATTGAGTTATTATTTGGCACACCACAAGTGGTTTTTCACTTTGCTGATTTTAACCTGGCTATATCTCCCCAATTATTAGCAGTAACCAATTCAATTGTGGATAAATCCTTTTTAATAGCAACTTGACCAAGATTTAATTCTTCAACTTTAATAGCCACCTTTTCGAGTTCTTCATGATGCTGTTTCGCAAGAGTTTTTAAATCAATGAAATGTTGGTCATGCTCTCTTAGTTTATTTTTTATATCCTTAAAATTTTCATCAATTTTTTTAAAACTTTCCAATATTAACTTCTGAAATTCTTCATTCTCCATTTTACACCCGCTCTCACTCTTCCTATTAATGTCATTATACCATATCAGAATATGGTCAATCAACATGGGTAGTTAAAGGTGAAAACCTATAATATCAACCTGCATTTGAGTCAGATATAGGCTATGTCAAAGCACCCTCTTGAGAAATGGTTCAACAATAATGAGTTTAATCAAGAAAGAGCCAGAACCGTGAATGCTCTGGCTCTTTCTTTCCCGTTTAGTATTTGCTTTCAGATGATATGTCTTAGAGAGAACTAGCTTCAGATACGCATTATTCTTAAACCCAGTAGTAGAACAGACGATGTTAAACGGAAATAGAGCGCCAAAGTAGATACGACGAAGAAGGGCCCCGACACTCGGCGTTTGCCCACAGGACATTCGTCCCTGCGGGGAGAATGCCCTGTGGACTCCAGTTTATTAGTGCGTGGTTGTCCCATGCATATCCTCAGCCCTTTGGGCTTGTGGTATCCCTCGTGACGACCTTGCCAACTAACCCAGCTGTTCAATCAAGAAGCCTAAGCTCACGGTTCGAATGGCTTAAAATTGTTTCCAAAGTGGCTCATTTATACCAACGTTTTTCTAAAAATGCAGTAAATTAGAACATATTTACTTTTGACATATTCACATTGAAGTAGATGTATAAATATCTAGTTGGATACTTTGTTTGGCGGCAAGTGTATCGAAACGAATTTACAATGGATTTGTGCTAATTTTGGATACACTAATCAAGTAACTTGGTGGCAAATTTTATATCACCTGCAGGGAGTGAGATATTGTGTTCGCGAGAATTGTTCGATGCCCCAACAAAAACTATTGGTATTATCCACTGGTTGGTAAACTTATTGAGTTAACCGGTGAAAAATGGGTCGATGATGGCCTTCACGAAAGGGCATTTGTACCGGGTGTCGATGATCAGGTTCCGTTATCAGAGATCAGCTACACAACCGTATCTAGTGGCGATGTGTGCGCAACTGATATTGAGATAGTGCAATAGAATGATGTAGTTATTTTCCAATGCCCGCGCTTCTCTTTAGCAGAGAAGATCGGGCATTTTATCTTCAGTTTAAAGTTTGCAACTCACTAAGCGTAACAAAGCGATAACCCTCAGCATTTAATTCATTAATCACCGGCTCCAAGGCCATGACCGTTTCGCTTCTATACCCGCCACC
>JARLHU010000216.1 GCA_031292095.1 Desulfosporosinus sp. | reverse complement strand
TTTAGCAGAGTCGGGATACTTAGTTCATTTGGTAGAAGAGTCGTCAGCGATTGGCGGAACTATGCCTATGTTGGATAAGACTTTCCCTACTAACGATTGCTCTATGTGTATTTTGTCCCCTAAATTAGTAGAATGCGGACGACATCTTAATATTCGCATCTATACTAATTCTCAAGTTACCAAAACCGAGGGTGAGGCAGGAAATTTCAAAGTCACGATCAAGCAGAAGGCCCGTTTTATTGATATAGAGAAATGTACGGGTTGTGGATCATGTGCTGAAGTTTGTCCAGTCAAAGTAAATGATGAATTTAACCAGGGCCTGGGAAAACGCAAGGCTGTTTTCAAACAGTATTCCCAAGCTTTCCCCAATGCTTATGCAATCGATGCCGTAAATTGCTTGTTCCAAAAACATGGTCAAATTAAAGGCAAAGACGTTTGTAAGAAGTGTGTTGAAGCTTGTCAAGCTGGAGCAGTCAACCATGAAATGCAAGACCAAGAGATCAATATTGAAGTAGGCTCAATGATTCTCAACCCTGGCTTTAAGGTCTTCGATGCGACAAAGTTGGATTATTACGGTTATGGCAAGATTAAAAGCGTTGTTACCAGCTTAGAGTTTGAGCGTCTATTAAGTGCTTCCGGACCGTTCGATGGACATTTAGTAAGACCTTTTGACCAAAAAGAACCTCAAAGAATTGCTTGGATTCAATGCGTAGGCTCCAGAAACGTGAAAATCGATAAGAATTATTGTTCTGGGGTTTGCTGTATGTACGCTATTAAAGAAGCGGTCATTGCTAAAGAGCATAGCCACATTCCGGTGGACACGACTATTTTCTACATGGATATGAGAACCCATGGTAAAGATTTTGAAAAATATTATGAGAGTGCTAAAAATCAACATGGTGTAAAGTTCGTACGTTCTCGTATTTATGAAGTAACTGAGGCTGAAGATGGTTCAGGAGATTCTGTCATAAGATATTCTACTGAAGATGGTCAAATATTTACAGAACAATACGATTTAGTTGTTTTATCTGTAGGTATAGAACCTGGGGATAGTTCCAAGGAGTTAGCTAAAATCTTAGATCTGAAAGTTAACAAATTTGGGTTTGCTGAGCTTGAACCCTTAAGCGGTGTGAATACTTCCAGAGAAGGGGTTTTCGCAGCCGGAGCTTTCAGTGGGCCGAGAGATATTCCGGAAACAGTCATGCAGGCCAGTGGAGCTGCTGCTTCGGTTGCCTCGTTATTATCTGAAGAACGCGGAACCCTTGTCAGTGATAAGCAATATCCACCTGAATTGCAAGTTGCAGGAGATGTTATTCGCACTGGGGTCTTCATTTGTCATTGCGGTGTCAATATTGGCAGCATTGTCGATGTACCTGCTGTAGTCGAATATGCCAAGACTCTGCCTACCGTTGTCATGGCGACTGAAAAAATTTATGCTTGTTCTCAGGATGCCCAAGCCTCGATGAAAGCTATGATTGACGAATACAAATTAAATAGAGTCGTAGTTTCTTCCTGTAGCCCACGAACCCATGAGCCTTTATTCCAAGAGACCTTGAAAGAAGCAGGTCTGAATGCCCACCTGTTTGATATGGCCAATATTCGTGACCAATGTTCTTGGGTTCATATGAATGAGCATGCCCTAGCAACCGAAAAAGCTAAAGATTTAACTCGCTTGGCGATTGTCCGTGCTTCGATGCAGCAACCTGTTCAGCCTGTATTTATGGTAATGAACCACGCTGCCTTAGTTATCGGAGGTGGGATAGCCGGCATGACGAGTGCCTTATCTTTAGCCGATCAAGGGTATCAAGTTCATTTAGTAGAAAAAGATATGGCTTTAGGCGGCATAGCGCGAAGATTCTCCAAAGGCTTCCGAGGAGAAGACATGAAAGCATTTGTTGCTGAACTAGTTGAAAAAGTCACTAAACATCCAAAAATCGAAGTCTATCTCGGTGCTGAAATACAAGATGTCGGTGGTTTCTTAGGGAGCTTTACGACGACCTTAGTTGGAGGAGATCGGATAGAGCATGGCGTAGCTATTATTACGATTGGCGGTCAGGAATATCAGCCTAAGGAATACTTGTACGGTCAAGACGTCCGTGTCATGACCCAGCTTCAGTTAGATGAAGCTCTCGTGAGTAATGACGCAAGAGTAAGCGATGCCAAAAATTATGTCTTTATCCAATGCGTAGGGTCACGTTGTGAAGAAAATCCATATTGTAGCCGTACTTGCTGTACAAAATCCGTCAAGTTGGCTTTGAAGGTCAAAACTCAAAATCCCGATGCCAGAGTCTTCATATTGTATCGCGATATGAGAACCTACGGTTACTTTGAAGAGGATTATGAACTGGCCAGAAGAAGTGGAATTATCTTTGTTCGCTTTAGTGAGAATGAAAAACCTGTCGTTACCAAAGAAGGGGATACCCTAGTCGTAACTGTGAAGGACCATGTCTTAAATCGTCCGATTGAGATTGAAGCAGATGTTATTTGCTTGGCTGCTGCCATTATCGCTCCTGAAGACGGTACAAAGCTCTCCAAATGGTTTAAAATTCCCTTAAATGCTGAAGGTTTCTTCTTAGAAGCGCATATGAAATTGAGACCTGTCGATTTTAGCACTGACGGAGTCTTCATGGCTGGACTAGCGCATAGTCCGAAAAATACAGAAGAAGTTATCGCACAGGCCAAAGCTGCTGCTGGACGCGCCGGTGTAGCATTGTCTAAGGAAATGGTAGAATCGGCTGGACTCAATGCGTTCGTTGATAAACGCAAATGTACTGCCTGTGGTACTTGTGAAGCTGTTTGTTCGGCTAAAGCCGTAACAGTTGATCTGGTTAACCGCGTCGCCGTTGTTAACGATGCTCTGTGTAAAGGCTGTGGAGCATGTGCTTCAAGTTGCCGTTGTGGTGCCATCAATCTTAGAGGGTGTACGAATGAGCAAATAGCTGCAATGTTAAACACCTTCTAAATTGGAAGAGCCTCAATAATTATGGGAAGGTAGATGATTATGGGAGAATGTCAGGTAACTACAGAAACTAAAGCGTTCGAGCCTAAAATCGCAGCTTTTTTGTGTAACTGGTGTAGTTATGCAGGAGCGGATCTGGCCGGAGTAGGCAGATTTCAATATCCAGCAACGATTAGAACAATCCGAGTCCCTTGCTCGGGAAGAATAAACCCTTTGTATCTTTTAAAAGCAATGGCTAATGGGGCAGACGGAGTATTGGTCTCCGGGTGCCACCCCGGGGATTGCCACTATATGAGCGGGAATTATGTAGCACGCAGAAAATTTGCTTTGATCGATTCTCTTTTAAAACATGTTGGTTTAGAAGAAGGCCGGGTAAGTTTTTCATGGGTATCAGCTGCAGAAGGTGTTCGCTTTGCTGAAGTCGTGAAAGGGGTTACTGAGCGGGTTACTGCGCTCGGACCTAATAAAGGCGTATTTAAAGTACAAGACGGGGGGGGAACGAATGAATAGCATAATTGAGGATATCCGAGCAACGGCCCGTCAATTACTGACTGACGGGAAAGTAGACGTTGTTATAGGCTATGAAAAAGGTTCCTTACCTCTGAGTGCAACCCCTTGCTTTGTGCGTTCCGCTCAAGATGTCGATAAATTAATCTGGGATGAAACGTGCGAGAACAATTTGGCAGCTTTTTCGACTTTGACTCAAGGCAAAAAGGCTATTATTGCTAAAGGCTGTGACAGCCGTGCTTTAGTCGTTTTATTGCAGGAAAATCAGTTAGTCAGAGATGATTTGTATATTATCGGCGTTTCCTGTCAAGGTGTCCTCAATAAAAAGAAGATTGAGGCAGAAACAGGAGAAATTCTCGAAGCTAGTATTAATGCAGGAAAAGTAACGGTTAAAGGTATGGTATGTGATAAAGAGTATACTTTCGCTGAGGTAAAAGATGCTTCTTGTCAAACCTGCCGTTACCCAAATCCTGTTTTAGAGGATATTCATATTGGCGGACTGATCGAAGTTGCTCAGCAAGCTGCAGTTTTTGCTGATGTTACTGAGATGGAAAACAAGACAGATGCCGAAAGACAAGCGTATTTTAAAGAACAAATGAGCAAATGTATTCGCTGTTATGCGTGTCGTAATGCCTGTCCTTTGTGTTATTGTAAAGAATGTTTTGTGGATTGTAATTCCCCTAAGTGGCTCACTGGTGGAGTTGATAGTGCAGAAAATCTCTTTTTCCAAGCGGGTCGTGTTTTGCACTTAGCTGGGCGTTGTGTCGAGTGTGGTGCGTGTAGTCGGGCTTGTCCACAAGATGTGGATATTAGAGCGTTGAACCGTAAAATGTCCAAAGATGTTTTCAATATGTACCACCATGAATCCGGTATTAGTGTCGAGGGCAGTGGAGCTCTTAATGAATACAGCGCGGATGATCCAGAAGCGTTTTTGGTAAAGGAGTGAGGTGAAGAAATGAAGATAACTAAAGAAAAATTTGGCCAAGCATTCGATGCTTTAGCCGCTGATTACCAAATAATTGCTCCGGTTAGTGAGGCTGGTGGAGTTAATTATTTGGCAGTAAAGAGCTTCTCAGAAGTCAAACAAGATTATCTGAATTCTAAACTTCCTCCTAAATCCTTTCTTTTTCCTCAGCATGAAAAACTCTTGTCTTATAAAAAAGAGGGCAAAGATGTTACTGTTAAAACCGAGCTGCAGGTAGAGAAAAGTGTCTTATTTGGCATCAGACCGTGTGATGCTAAGGCAATGTTGCTTTTAGATAAAGTATTCAAAAATGATGAATACAGAGACCCTTATTATTATGAGCGTCGTGAAAATTCCGTCGTGATCGGACTTGCTTGTAATAAAATCTCCCCTAGCTGTTTTTGTTCTTCTATGGGTATTTCTCCTGCGAGCAGTGAAGGTT
This sequence comes from Desulfosporosinus sp., assembly GCA_031292095.1. Classification (GTDB taxonomy): domain Bacteria; phylum Bacillota; class Desulfitobacteriia; order Desulfitobacteriales; family Desulfitobacteriaceae; genus Desulfosporosinus. The sequence continues at coordinate 1,482 of JARLHU010000216.1, read as the reverse complement.
CGGATATTTTCTTGATTGATTTGGGTGATTCTTACCAAGTCGAAGTGATCACTGAAAAAGGGAAAGCTATAATGGCAGGTTTACAAGAACTTGCCGAGCTTACTGCCGATGACCAAGCACTTGTAGATACGATCAAAAGTGCCCAAACTTCTAGTAAAGTTGATGTGTCGACTATTACAGCTAAACTTGACAAAATGTTTGACAGTCCCTACTGGGACGCTCTCCATGAAAAGTGCTTGAGCTGTAATGCTTGTACTTTCTCTTGCCCGACCTGCCATTGCTTTGACATTTCTGAGGAAGTGCATAAGAATGAAGGGAGCAGAGTGAGAACGTGGGATGGTTGTATGGCGCCGCTCTTTACGTTGCATGGTTCCGGTCATAACCCACGGGATAAGAAAAAAGCCCGTTGGCGTCAGCGCATGATGCACAAGTTTAACTATTTTGTCCATAACAACGGAGATATTGCTTGTGTGGGCTGCGGTCGCTGCATTAAAAGTTGCCCAGTTAATTTGGATATACGGCAGGTCATTGATGGGGTCAACAACGCAGAATTGGTGGTGGACTAATGGAACAGAATCCTTATATCCCTATTACGATGAAGCTCGTTAAAAACATGTGTGAAACTGAAGATAAGTTGATCAATACCTTTACACTGGCGTTTTTAAATAAAGAAGATGAAGAAAACTTCAAATATATGCCTGGCCAGTTCGCTGAACTAAGTGCTTATGGTCAAGGCGAAGCTCCTTTTGGGATCGCAACTTCTCCTACTGAGCCTGGAATTATTAAGTTCTCTGTTGCTAAAGTGGGATGCGTATCGAATGCCCTTCATCTCATGGAAGAGGGAACAATGGTCGGGGTTAGAGGACCTATGGGCAACTATTATCCGATGGAAGAGTTTAAAGGGAAAAATATCGTCATTATTGGCGGAGGTTTTGCTTTTACGACTCTGCGCTCCATGGCAGTCTATATGCTGGATGAAAAACATCGTGCCGATTATGGTGATATCACTGTTATTTACGGTGCAAGAAACCCTGGCTTATTACTTTACAAAGAAGAATTGGCCGAGTGGGCTGAAAATCCAAATATTAATCTAGTAACCACGATTGATAAACCTTGTGATGGCTGGTGTCAACGCGTAGGTTTTATCCCAACCATAACCGAGCAAGTAGCACCTTCTTCAGTTAACACTTACGCTGTAGTGTGTGGACCCCCTGCCATGATCAAATACACTTTGCCAGTTCTCGAAAAACTAGGATTCCCTCCTGAGCGAATCTATACTTCATTGGAAATGCGGATGAAATGCGGTCTGGGAATCTGCGGTCGCTGTAATATTGGGCCGAAATATGTATGTAAAGATGGACCGGTATTTTCCATGGCTCAATTAAAAGAACTGCCGAGTGAATATTAATTTGAAGGCCGGAGGTGATAGGTAGAATGGGTGAAACTATTAGAGTAAAAAGTTTAGATCCAACCTTGCGTGAT
>JARLHU010000215.1 GCA_031292095.1 Desulfosporosinus sp. | reverse complement strand
TACAGGATATACGACCAACTATATCAATACCAGAAGATACCAAAGGATTTAGCAAACGCAAATGTTCCAGCTCTGGTCGTAGCGGGCGCGAAGGAGCTAGGGGTTATGAAGCAATCGGTAACCGATATTGCGGAAACTCTCCCTGATGCAAAAGGTATTTTGATCAGGGGAGCTGATCATACCTATCCCTGGGCCGAGTATGATAAATTTAATAATATAATTAGGTCTTGGATCTGCGATAAAAATATCGAGAATGAATTTGTACAAGATGTGTATTGAAGGTACTGGCGGCCCTCACCTCCGTCAAACCCCGGCGTGGCTGTCTGCCCCAACTGCTGGTAGGTGGGATAAAAGCTGAGCCAAACCGTACCGGTGTTTGTCGAGCTAGTTGTCGATGGACATGAAGATGCGGTCAAGCTATAGTGGGATAATAAACATAAAAATAAATTACTAGGGCTAAGAAAGTGTTTGTTCTAGTAGGTACGAAGAAGGCCGTTGCTATGGCAGTTCGCAATAATAAGACTTCGAAGAGAAATACTCGCTTGGTGGAGAGGCTACGGGCGGATAATAACAATGATAAAATCTTGGATGAACTGGTATCTCAAACCACATCAATGGATCATTTTAATTCGATAGCCTTTTGCGGGCAAAGCTCCTGGCAGCAAAAACAAGTAATGCACAGTTCGGGGCTTACAACCGGGTATTCATCCATAGTCAGTGCTTCGTTAGGACAGTGCTCTATACAGGTTCCACAGAGACTACATAATTCTTTATCTACCCAGGGCCTTACCGCTGTAATAGAATTCATAGTAGTGATAACGGAGGTCAAAGCGCGTGAATCCATTTGCGGAAGTTTAAATCCCGGGATGACTTCCAGTGCTCCGATGATATTTATCCTTGAAAGTTCGCTGATACCGTATCCTCTGGCAGCTGCCAATTCAATTGTGCGGGGCAAGTCGGGAAAGCCCATCATATGTGCTACCACGGTGTCCAAAGCCACTGAGTCATCTCCCGCCATTATCTTGCCGAGGTTAACCAAATCTTTAGAGGCTGGACCATTACCCTCCATAGCCAGAACACCGTCCACAATCACCAGATCGGGAATCCTGATGGCAAAGACTTCTACCATTGCTTCGGCAAAGTTAAAGGGGTTCCCGGCCCTTTTGTGAGTCTCTGCTTTAAGGGCCCCGGCTAAAAGTCCAAAATTGTTTTTAATAGCACAAGATAACCCAGTGAGACCATGGGTTTTAAACTTTGGCACACTGATGTATACGTCGGCATCGAGAATTGCTCGTGATATCAGGGCATGTTCTATATATGACGAATCGATGTCCATCGCTACGGTTTCCGCGCCCAGGTTACGGTAATATATACCGGCTGCCTCCATTAGACCAGTGTCTTCAAAGGCTTTTTCGTTCATGCCGTAGGAAAAAACTCCAGGGTTATCGCCCACGATAAGCGACGCCGGACGGCGCTTGACCACCTCATTTACAACGGCCTTTAACACTGCGGGGTGTGTGGTTACCCCCTCTTCAGGGGTTGCGCTCCGCAGGACGTTGGGTTTTATGACGACTTTTTTTCCTTCTAAGTCTAATGGGAACAAGTTGAATATCCTTTCAATAGCCTCATGACAGTTTTCGTAGCTCGCATCCATTATCGTTACAGTGCTCAAAACAGTACCCCCTTAATTTATATGTAAAATTACCTCTATTATAAACTTTTATCCATGGAATAAATAGTACTCAGACATCACGCTAGGAATGCGTCTATGGTAGGTAGGGCGAGGGTTGATTTCTGGCGAACTTTAGCATTAAAGTGCTATACTGTTTATGAGTTCTAAATTCTAAAGGAGGTTAATTACTTTGAAAGTAATAGCAATTAACGGGAGTCCGAGGAAAAAATGGAATACTGAAACTTTACTCAATAAAGCACTTGAGGGTGCGGCTTCACAGGGGGCAGAGACCGAACTCATCCATCTTTATGACCTTAATTATAAAGGCTGCATCAGTTGTTTTGCCTGCAAATTAAAAGATGGTAAGAGTTACGGCAAGTGTGCCGTAAATGATGATTTAACGCCAGTTTTCACGAGAGTGGAAGAAGCCGATGCTATTATCTTAGGTTCACCTATATACATGGGAGTGGCTACAGGTGAGATGAGATCGTTCATGGAAAGATTGTTATTTCAGTACTTGGTATATGATGAGAGCCGGTCCACTCTTTTTAATAGAAAGATATCGACAGGCTTGATTTATACTATGGGTGCAACTGAGAGTCAGATAAAACAGATGGGATATGAGCAGAATCTTAAAATTCCTGAAATGGGAATGAAAAGGATTTTTGGAGCGTCAGAATCGCTGCTTGTTACAGATACATACCAGTTTGACGATTATTCCAAGTATGTTGCAACAGCATTTAATCCGGAAGAAAAAGCAAAGAGACGAAAAGAAGAATTTCCGAAGGATTGTCAAAGAGCATTTGAAATGGGTGTTAGATTTGCTCAACAATCTAATATTTGTTAGGCTTTCTTCAGACTTCGTGGTGTAATTGGCTTTCCAGTGTGTTTCATAATTAAAGGCTTCCTATGTCAGAATTATCATAGGAGGCCTTCGTTGTTTGATGTTCAACTTCTTCCGCTAAGTGCTCGGTCAGGAATTTACTGAAGGGGTAAAGGCACCTGCCAAGAAAATAGTTCCTAATAGTCCTAATCCTAGAAATTTTCGCCTTGTATAGTTCTTATTCAACAGTCGGTTCAAAGAAATCACTCTTCATTAAGGGTTAAATTGATATTGAAACTGCTTCAACAGGGACAACCTTTTTCGTTCGCTTTAAAAAGTAATTATAGTGGATTAGGGGGGAACGGTGTATGGAGTTTATTTTCGAGGACAAAGCAAGAAATATTATCGAAAAAATGGGGGGGAATTTGATTATAAAAAAAGAAATCGGCTACAGTTGAAATGGCTGCATTAGCAGACTCTGGTCAGAGGCTGGCAACAAAACTAGAAGTACAAAGTTTTATGATGAGTATCAACATCAGGGAATAAAAATATTTATCGATAAAACCCTGAATGTGTCAAATGAAATTCAAATTGATTTTAAATCAGATCTTCCTTTATTGGAACCATCCTTTACAATTAAAGGTGTGTCTTTAAGTTATTCGGATCTTCATGAAAGAAAGCAAATCCAGTCCGGTGACAACCCGGAAAAGACAAAAAGAACGACTAGTTAGCGTTCTAATTCTCAAGAACCTTTCGTTTTATAATACTTCTAAACTATATTTTTTGATTAGAATGAACGTTGCTATACTTGCAAAATAAGCTAATTTAGTGTAGAACAAATCCCATTCAACCTGAAAAACCAGGATGTTCAAATTTTGTTTTTAAACTTGGGGGAAATAAAGGATTTATAGGTGCTGAAATTGGTGTGTTAGGTGTTGCTGCGGCTGATGCATTTTATATATTGTTAGCGATATCTGGGATAGCATCTTTTATCGATCGGAAAAGAGTAAAGTACATCTTCAAAATTATGGGCGCGATAATCGTTGCAATATTTGGGTTACAAACTGTACTAGGAGTATTTGAGCGGGGAGTAATACCTAGTATAAACCTGCTTAATGGGATAAACTCAGAAAACACATTTCTTGAAGGATTAGTTTTAACTGCTTCTAACCCTTTGGCCATATTATTTTGGGTAGGGATATTTTCTAGCAAAATTGTTGAAGAAAAATTAACACGAAAAGACGTTTATCTATTTGGTTTAGGTTCCGTAATATCAACATTATTCTTTTTGACAATAGTTGCTGCGATAGGTAGCGTCACAGGATATTTCTTTCCAATTGAAATAATATCAATGTTAAACTTAGTCGTGGGGGTAATATTGATATGGTTTGCATTGAAAATGATTATTAAGAGGATAGATAGAACGGGTCTTTGAACTCCGGAGGATTAATAAGGTGGCAGAACAAATGAAAGAGATGAACAATACTGGATTGATAATTATCGACGTCCAAGTCGCGATGTTTTCAATTCCGAATCTACCATTGTACAATGGAGAAAAATTATTAGAAAACATTAGCTACATATTAGACAAGGCTAGGTCAACTAAAACTCTTGTTACTTTTGTTCAACATATTGGATCTGATGAAGGAGTATTCGGCAAGGGGAAGCCTACCTGGGAAATCGACCACAGAATAAAACCATTGGAAAACGAAGTAGTGGTAGTTAAACGGACTCCAGATTCCTTTCATCAAACTTCATTACATGAAGAGCTTCAGAAAAAATCCATCAGCAAATTGGTTATTGTAGGGTGCCAGACCGAATTCTGTGTTGACACAACATGTAGACGGGCATTTAGCATGGGCTACGATTCGATTCTTGTAGAAGATGCCCATAGTACCTTCGATAATGAAATACTTACTGCCCCACAAATCGTCAAACATCACAATGGAATATTAGGGGGGCGGTTTGTTCAGCTAAAACAAACAAGTGAGATTAATTTTGAGTAAACGTAATAAGTTTAACAGTGGTTTTGTTCGAAAAGATGGATAAATTGTTTGGGAGGGAAAAAGGGATGTCAACTCGTAAAGAATTTCTACTCACTCAGTTGCGTGCTTGCCATAATCAGAATGGATGGTTTGCTCCGTTGAATGTTGCCCTACGCGAACTAATCTTTTTTTGCAACAGAGCCACTCAACCAAGCCATGTTGGTTTTGTGATATTTTGCGTATTCTCCTGACTCGAATTCTGTAGTATCACCCACCAAAACCTTTTTCACATAATCCAAATTCTGCCGAATCAAGTTTTGATCTTCGCATCCAGTATGTCCACCAATGATGATCTCGGTATCTAGATTCAGGTACCCCCCCAAAGTATTAATATATTGGTTGAGATTCTTTGACATGAGATAGGGGATAGGACGTTCTAGGTTGTCACCAGCAAATAGAACCTTATCATACAGATCCAACACGGATATCTCATCCTCCGTATGACCAGGGGTATGGTACAACATAACCTTATCCTCTTCAAAACAGATCTTGTCTGTAAAAGTCAAGTTAGGATACGTCAAAATAATTTCGCCTCGCTTATAAGCCTTATGCTTTTCCAGTTCTTCTAACCCATCTTTTCTCATATTTTCCTTGCATAGCGTATGAGAAATGATAAGGGAGGAAGTGTATAAACCATTGCCCCACACGTGATCCCAATGACTGTGGCTGTTTACGATAATCAACGGCTTACCACTATACAGCTCCTCAATGTATTGATTAACTTGCTTCATAATATCTGGTCCGAGATAGGTATCTATTATGTAGACATGCTGTTCTGCATGGATCACATAGACATTGGTGGCAATGCCTAAATCATGAAAAGTAAAGAGAGTTCCCCTACTGCCGACATTTTTAATCTCCATGTTTTTCACCTCCAATGATCTTATTAAAATAAGCCGAATTGTAACTAGTGTTTTATCGATATTAAGCCCCTTATTCCTTTCTTAGATCTTCAACCTGCTAAGTGCCTATCTTATCCTTGAACAGGGGTATTTCACTTTGTTCCTTTATGTCCCATAAATGTCACAATTACAATGATACAGCATTCTACCAATGTTGTCTCTGCTTCTCCATGATTAAGATGGGCTAAACCTAAAACCTTATCAGATAGAGGCAATTAAGGCCGCTGAAAAGGCTGTTATCGATGGACATGATACTTTGCAATATGTACGCCAGCTAAAGGAGAAAGGCATCGCCATTTTCTTTGAAAAAGAGAGAATGTTAATACTCTTGATTCCAAGGGCGAGTTCCTGATCACTTTGCTTGGGAGTTTGGCGCAGGAGGAAAGTTCAAACATATCGCAGATCACCCGGATGGGGATAGCCTATCGTTTCCAAGAGGGCAAGGTCATAGTCAATCACAATAGATTTCTCGGTTACACGAAAGACAAGAAGGATGAATTGATTATTGTGCAGGAAGAAGCAGGAATACGTTGTATAATGGTTGATAGGTAATTAAAAAATAGGAGTACAATTTGTAGGATAATGTGAAGCTCATTCGTCAGAAAAAACAATTTACTCTCTTAAATTTGTATCCGATAATTAGACTACGCAAAGTAGCTCTAGAGCCATTTCACAATGAAAGACAAAAAAATGACTGGGCTGCCTCTAATTGTTCAGCTCAGATAATTATTAAGTAGCGCCCTTCGGCAAAATATGGCAAATCCAACAGTTAGGATTTACGGCTGTATGATCATGGCATGAAACACAGAATTGATCAGACGTTTTTAAGACCGGATCATAATGACAGTTCAAGCACGTTTGAATATTATTTTCGAATGACCTCCCTTGGCTGTTGATATATACTGTCTTTCCATTACGTACGTATTCATTTCTCCATTGATTAAGCAGAATCATATGATTGGCCATCATCCATTTCGCAGGCTCGACACATTGCTTAACCGCTAATTTTTGGATAGCTGGAGTATTCAGATTTATTACAGGCCCTTTGCTTGATTTCCTTGTATTATAGAGGAACGGTAAGCTGATTAAAGCAACAAAGACAACAAGTGAAGCAATTATTTTTCCCCATTTGTACATTATCCATTACCCTCCATTTGCGGTGTTTAGCATTACACTTTAATCTTTTGACAATGCCTCTCTTTATACACCCATATTAGAACCCTGCGGCCTCAACTCTAATATACCCGTAACCCTACATATTATCTCTACAATAAAGTCATTATGTGAAATGAGTCCTTTATGTACGATGGCTGAAAATAAGCCTCCAGTCTCTTATGTGTACATCGTTTTGCACTTTGGCTTCACTTCCCTTCGCTTCCCAGTGACGGGATTGCCAACTATTTGATGCTCATTCTTTTGTCTCCGGTGACCAAGCATGTCAACACCAGCAGTTTGGCTTTACATCTGTATAATTATGACATGAAACACAGAATTGATCAGACATATTTTGTGCCGGGTGTATGACATTTCAAGCACGTATCAAATCAATTTTGAAAGACTTGACTCGACTTAGGCTAAATTTTGGGACATGGGTTTAAAAAAGAAGCAAAAGTGGCTGAGGATTTAATCCTCAGCCACTTTTACTTCTTTAGGAAGCTGGACTATGAATTCGGTCTTTTGCCCATCACCACTCTTCACTGTGATCGTGCCTTGATGGAGGGTTGTGATCTGATGGACCAGTGCAAGACCGATTCCGGTTCCCCCAGTCTCCCGGGTTCGGGATTTGTCGGCACGGTAAAAGCGCTCGAATATAAAGGGGAGATCGTCTTTAGAGATGCCGATGCCTGTATTCCTTATTCTGACTTCAGCAAAATCTGGTGTTTGGGTGAGCGTGATGGTGACTCGACCGCCAACATCTGAGTAACGATAGGCGTTGTGAACGAGATTATAAAAGAGCCTTGTCAGTAAGCGCCCGTCGCCCGACATAGTCACGAGTTCTGGCAGTGGGTTCCATATCAGAGTTAATTGTTTTTCTTGGATGAGTGGATAGAGGCTATGAATCACTTTGTCAAGAAGATGATTTAAGTTAACAGGTTCGAATATTAGCGTTAATGCACCCATTTCCGCGACATTTAAGTCTTTTAGGTCGCTGGACAAATCAACTAAGCGTTCTATCTCTTCATGTATTGAGGAAAGATTCTCTTGATCAGCAGGTAGAACATTGTCTTGAAAGGCCTCG
>JARLHU010000026.1 GCA_031292095.1 Desulfosporosinus sp. | reverse complement strand
TGAAGCGGTAGAGACGATAGAAGTTAGAGAAGCAGTTGAGACGATGGAAGTTAGGGAAGCGGTAGAAATGATAGAAGTTAGTGAAGCGGTAGAGACGATAGAAGTTAGAGAAGCAGTTGAGACGATGGAAGTTAGGGAAGCAGTTGAGACGATGGAAGTTAGGGAAGCAGTTGAGATGATAGAAGCCAGAGAAGCAGTAGATACGATAGAAGCTACTTCGAGATTCAAGATGCCCTCCGAAGAGTTGATAACAGAAGAAACCGAAGAACTCCAAAAAAGGATAAGAACTTTGGAAAATAAGTTGCGAAAAGCCTTCGCGGAAGGGCTAAGAACAAAGGAACAATTAGAAAAGCTTAAAATAGATATGGTAGCATTAAGGTCTCAATGGGTCAGAGAAAAGGAAGAGACTGGAAAACATCGCAATAGAGTGAGGGACCTTGAAGGTGATCTGGCAGAAAAAGAAAAAGAGATAGAGGTACTAAAACAGAAACTAGAGCAAAGAAAGACCTTCGCTCCCTCAAAAGCAAAGGACCAAATACAACGCAGAGATCTCCAGAAAATTAAGAGTGAATGTGGCGAAATTGATCTCGCTTCATATCAAGGGCGGAAAGCTTTGATTTTTGCAGAACGTGATAATGACGTTGACATTAGGCTTAACGCCTTGGGTATTATCCCAATTTGGGCTATGGAAATAGATTGGAATCGTCCTCGACGAAGGATGTCTACCTGTGAAATTGTGCTCTATAAAATGAATGACAAGAGGCTTAAGAAACTTGACGAGATTCGAGATATAGCTAAGTACTGGAACATCCCGTGCAATGAACTCGTGAATATATAGGAGGGTTGTTCATGATTAGAGATAGTAGGATTTGGAATTCAGTTATTATCGGAAAACCTGTCATTGAAAGTATCGATGTCGATATAAACTCTCAGTCTTTGCGTTTACAGGTGGATATGATCTCTATTTTACCAGATAGCATGCATAAGGCTTTAGATGGAAGACGCCAAATTACCATATGGGGCAAAGACTTAATGTTGGCTGGATTTCCAGACGAACTCGTGACAACTTCTCATTTTCGACAGTATGAGATTAACGAGAGCCGAAAATCACGGGCGAGGGACTTTTTCAAAAGCCGACTCCTTTCTTTCACAGTTGAAGCGGTGAAGAAAGACACTCAGAGAGTGTACTTTAACGGTAAGAATGTTTACTTTCACGATACACCCATTACCTTTAATCCCTACACTTCTCAATTCACACCGATCCCAATCATTGCGAAAGACGTGCCAGCGGATCGCGTGCAAAGGATCCTTTACGATAAGCTTCCTTCGATCGATTTCCTGTCCTATCAATACCCGGAAGATCCCCCGTTAATCATCGGGTACCAGGATCATTTCTTTGGTTGTAAGTCTGGATGGCTAGGAGAACTGAGACAACACTGGCGTATTTATTGTCCAGAAGGCGAAGAAGTGACCTGTGTCCCAGCGGAAATCCCTGAAAGTAAAATTTTAAGACGTGGGAACCTGGCCTTCTTACTTGATGAGGATTTGAATGAAATCAGCAACCATTTGTTATTTGGTGAACCGTTTCCTGCTAGCGAATTTATCAATCGGTTCGGTGTAGCTTCTCAAATAAATCAAATCTCTGCCAAACGCCTACAGTTGGTTAATTCCACGACACCTGGTGCTGAGTCTGACGTAACGTCGGTAGCGATCTCCTCAAGGCTAGGGGATGAAATGACACGACCGTCAGAGGAGCAAAAAACTGAAGTAACTGATTTTGAGGCACAAGAGGTAGTGGATAGCGGAGAACAAACGTTTATTTATGATCTGAATCAGGTGGCCTTGTCAAATCAACTTGTATATGATATGGAAGACCTTGTAAATTTTCATATCGCGATTAAAACTGGAGCCTTGGTGGTTTTAGCAGGGATGTCGGGGGTTGGAAAATCTCAGCTTGTCATTAATTATGCCCGCGCTTTAGGCCTTTCTGGAGTGGATGAAGCGGGTGAGGAACGCAAACAGTTCCTCTTCATTCCGGTTCGACCGCATTGGAATGACGATGCCGATCTGATCGGTTTCTATGATGCGATTCATAAAGTTTATCGTCCTTCAGAAACAGGCCTTGTCGATTTGCTTATCGAAGCTTCAATAGAAGAAAACGAAGACAAACTCTATCTGATCTGTTTTGATGAGATGAACCTGGCACGGGTAGAACATTACTTCAGTCAATTTCTGAGCATTTTAGAGCTTTCGGAAGATCGCTACTTGACGTTATACAGTGAAAAACTTGCGCCCGAGGTGTATAATCGGCACGAGTATTCGCCACGGGTTCCTATTGGAAACAATGTATTTTTTGTTGGAACGGTAAACATTGATGAATCGTCCTTCCAATTTAGTGATAAGGTTCTTGACCGTGCAAATGTTATTAGATTGAAAATTTATGAATCATTGCGCGCCTGGAAAGCGATGTTTGAAGAAAAAGCATCCGGAAAACCTTCTGAAGAACGTGCTCAACTTTCACCTGTTCCTGGCAAGGTCTTCTCCTCATGGTGTAATAATTTGCCGACCGAGATCGGCTTGACCGATGCCGAAATCGATTTTCTGGATGAATTGAACTCGACCTTACGTAAAATTGATAAGGACCGGGTTGTAGGCTATCGAATTATTCGTCAAATTGGTTCATATTTAAAGAACATTCCTTGCAATGTAGCTGGGCAGAGACTGCTCGATCGGGGCAAGGCGTTTGATTTACAACTGGTACAAAGGATCATGACCAAGTTTAAAGGTCCTGAGTGTGACTTGGAACAACTGTTTGGTAAATACATGGATCGCGAGCAGGCAACAAGTCAAATCCTGCAGTTGTTTGAAAAACATCATGCAGTTTCGACGTTCAGCTATTCGCGAGATGTCTGTCATAAAAAGGCAAAGGAGCTTTTGGATCATGGCTATGCGTCCTGAGGATCCTAGGATTTCGGTCGTCTTTTTCACTGGTAGACAGGAAATCCCTCGTACGGTCATTCAGGACGGCGTGATTGAGGTCTTTGAACGTGAAAACCTGTATGTATCATTTACTTCAAACCAAAAGGATGCCTGCCTCTATATTGACGGGCTGGATGGCTATGATTCCCTAAAGCTTCATCTCGATGAGGAAGGGATTCCATGTTTAAGGCCAGGAACGCAACGTTTTTCTCTCTACAGTGATATCAATGAAGATTATCCGTTGATACCTGCGGACTATATGGTCTTCGTGAAGTTCAAAGGGGAAGCGCAGGATGCCCTAGAAGCCACTCTCCGAGTCAGACCCAATAATATTACTGAAGATCAGCTTGACGTGATGCGCACCGAGCTTAATGAAATGGTGCAGGGTCTGGCATACGACCAAACCCGGATGAGTCATGGAATTAATCAATACGAGGATCGGGAATTACTCCACCCTCTAATCTTGGCAGAGTTTGTGATTCTGAACCACATGGTGAAAGAGCTTGGAGTAACCCTTGAAGATATGGCACGTCGCCCAGATCAGTATTTGGAGCGGCATTACCGAGAAGTAAAGGCTAACGTAAACTGCAAACAGGATGCCAAGTCTTATCGTTGGTTGTTATCTGTACAAGGGCAACGGGCCAACGTAGCTGCCAAAAGTATGACGCAGCCGGAAGTCGTACTAGGGGTCATTGATCATTTTACTTATGATACGAATGAAAATAGGATGGTTTTGGGCTTTCTACATTATGTTTCGTCCCAACTGGAGTCTGTTTTGCGAGCAATTAGGTGTACGATCACTGAAGAACAAAGAGCGATAGAAACAAGGACTCCCTATATAGTTCTACAGAAATCGACGAGCCATGAAGTACGGGCCTTGAAGGCTAAAATTGTAAGTCTTGAGTCTATGGAACGGGAAATGCAAAAAAGGATTTTTCAGGTGCGCAAATATATGGAAAATCCAGTCTTCAAAGGGCTAAAACCGTTAAGCACCTCTAATCATTTCTCGCTTAAGATTCAACGTGATTGGCGGTACAAGAAAGTATTCGCATGGTGGAAGCAGCTTAGAGCACAGGATTTTCATATGCCCTTGTGTCCGGATTTTAAGGTTCAATGGAAGCGGACAGATGTTTTATATGAATACTGGTGTTACATAAAAACCATTATTGCTCTTGAGCAGTTGGGGTATACTCCGGTTTCTGGTTGGATTTATGAAGATTCTCATAGCGTCAGCCTAGAATTTGTTTTTCCGGTGCTTCAAGACGATACCTTAGTGGAAATGGTTAAAGGTGGGATTCGCCTTTCCGTGTTGTTTAATGAGAAAATGGCCCGGGCAAAACGTGGCGCATTGAGGAGTAACCGCATTCTCTATATGGAAGGCACCAATTATAAACCGGATATTAGAATTGACATCTTTGCTAAAAATGTTTATACCGGATCGATTATTGTGGATGCCAAATACCGTAAACGGTTAAATATTTGGAACAATGATAGGGTGGAGGATGAGAACCGTCCTAAAAACATGAATACATTGCAAAACTATTCTAATTCCTTAAAGTATGTTGATGATTCAGCTGGCGTCTCAAAAGCGATCCGGGTCATCGCCCTTCATCCGAGCCATGGGCCAGTGGTTGAAGACATCGAGGATACGAATGTTAGTCTTATCCAGTTACGACCGAAAGAGAGTTTAACGCATTATTCTGAGTATTTGGAGCGGTTGATTGGGGGAGAGGGCAGGTGCTCTTTTCACTCTAGAGAGATAAGGGGAATTCCGTGAATGTAGAAGTGTTACTAACGAATAAAGAGCTTTGTGTCGGTTGTAATAAGTGCATTGCTAAGTGTTTTGTCAAAGCCAATGTGGCCTTTCAGTTTAACGGTCAGAATAGGGTTAAAGTTGATCACCTTAAATGTATTCACTGTGGAGCCTGTATTGAAGTGTGCGATCATAATGCCAGAGATTTTGCAGATGATACAGAGAAGTTTTTCTCTGACCTCAAGCAGGGGATCCATATTTCTGTTATCGCTGCTCCGTCTATACGGTTTAACTTTTCCAATCATAAAAAGCTTTTCGGCTTTCTTAAGTCAATGGGAGTAGACCTGATCTATGATGTGTCACTTGGCGCTGATATTGCGACTTGGGCCTATCTGAAGGCGATGCAAGAGCAAAAACTAGCTTCAATCATTGCGCAGCCCTGTCCGGTGATAGTAAACTACATCCAAAAATATCGTCCGGAGTTAATCGGAAACTTAGCACCGATCCATAGCCCGATGATGTGTACGGCTATCTACTTAAGGAAATACAAAGAGATTAAGGATCGGATCGCGTTCCTATCTCCTTGCATCGGTAAAATTGATGAGATCAACGAAGAATATACCGTTGGACTCGTAAATTATAATGTCACCTTTGAAAAACTAGAGCGTTATTTGCTAAGCAACCAAGTGGACCTAGTCAATTATCCAGAAGTGGATTACTATGATGTTGGTTGTGGTATTGGTCTAACCTTCAGTCGACCTGGTGGTCTCCGAGAAAACATAGAATTCCATAAGCAGGGTGTCTGGATAAGACAGGTAGAAGGTCGGGAACATGCCTATAATTATTTAGATCAGTTCGCCAAACGCCTGCATGAGCATAAGCCTCTACCGCAGATTGTGGACATTTTGAACTGCCAGAGTGGGTGTAATCTTGGCACAGGTACGAGCAAGTCTGTCAGTATCGACGATGTCGATTATAAAATGAATCAACTGAAAAAGGCTAAAATTAAGGTCTATCAGCAAAGAATGCGTAATCAAGAAATTCCCTCTGTATTCGAGTTGTTTGACAAGGCGCTTGATATGAGTGACTTTGCCAGGTATTATGAGGATAAGTCCCGAGTTATTAAGGGTGTAGAGGTTTTTGACCTTGACCCAATTTTCATACAACTGCATAAAACTACGGAAACCTCCCAAAATATTAATTGTTTCGCCTGCGGATATGGCTCTTGTCAAGAGTTTGCCAAAGCAGTGGCGCAGGGCGCCAATCACGTCAGCAACTGTATTGACTTTAATCGCCAAGAATTAGTGCGTAAAAACGATAAGCTCACCGAAATCAATAAGCAAGTTAAGCAACTCCATTATTTGGCAACCCATGATTTCTTAACGAGTATTCCTAATCGCTATTACCTAGAGGAATACCTGCAAGGACTCATCGCTCATGAAACAGACCACCACAAAAGTGCCCTACTGTTTATTGATCTTGATAATTTTAAAGTCGTCAACGACTCCTTTGGACACGCAAGTGGGGATCAAATTTTACTCGACTTTGTAGATCGAATCCAGAAACATTTGGGGGCAGAGGCCTTTTTGGCCAGACTTGGCGGAGATGAATTTGCGATTGTCTTACGCAGTACCAGTTTGGAAAAAGCAAAATCTGTCGCCAATCAACTCTTGTGGGCATTTCAGAGTGAAGAGTTCAAAGTGGTGGGTTATCAGGTAACAATCAAAGTAACGGCCAGCATTGGCATCATGATTATTGATGGAACGAAAGATACTCAGACGCTTTTTTCGTACGCAGATGTGGCCTTATATACGGCGAAGGATGAAGGCAAGAATCGGGTTTGTTTAATTCAATCAGCAAGCGACTTAGATATCTTGTCGGCCTCTAATCGAATGATTCTGCAAATTAATGATGCTTTAAAAGAAAATAGGTTTACTTTATTTTTTCAACCTGTGTTCAGAAGAACCGGAACCATTGTTCATCATGAGGCCTTACTGAGGATGGTGGATCGAGAAGGGGATCTTATATTCCCAGATAATTTCTTGCCAATTGCCGAACGTTTTGGGCTGATGTCCCAAATTGATCGTTGGGTTGTCAATGCAGCGCTTGAAACTTTGCGGAACCGACAGGATCTATCCATTTTTGTGAATATCTCAGGATCAAGTCTTGGGGATACGGAATTACTAACTTTTATAGAAGCCAGTATAAAAGAAAGCCAAATTCAACCCTCAAGAATAGGGTTTGAGATTACCGAAACGGCTGCCATTAAGGACTTGAACCAAGCAGAACACTGGGTTAGAAGGCTGAAGTTAATGGGCTGTAAGTTCGCTCTAGATGATTTTGGAGTAGGATTTCTGACGTTTACGCATCTCCAGAGACTGCCTGTCGATTATCTGAAAATTGATGGCTTATTTATTCGTGATCTGGATGTTAATCCTACCAACAAAGCCTTGGTACAGGCTATAAATACTGTAGCACACGCCTTAGGCATAGCGACAATCGCCGAATATGTAGAAAGTGCTGAAATCTGGTCAATTTTATGTGAACTCGAAATCGATAATGGGCAGGGATACTTTCTGGGGAAACCTGGTTTGTTAACCATATCAGGTCTCCTTAGTAATATAGAGGAAAGCTGGTTATAGAACTTAAATGGATGATAAACTCAAAAAACTTCTTGAAAATGATCGGTTTGCTGCTTTTATTGGTATAGAGCTTGTTGAAATGGAGCCTGGGTACGCCGTGGCCAAAATGGCTATCGTGGAGAACCACTTAAATGGTGTAGATATGATTCAAGGGGGAGCAATCTTTACCTTAGCAGATTTTGCTTTTGCGGCTGCAGCTAATGCCAGTGGACAAATAACGGTGGGTATCAATGCTAATATAGCCTATTTTCAAGCATCTAAAGGGAAACTATTAATAGCTGAGGCTAAAGAAATAGCGGTTTCTCAGAAATTAGCTCACTACAATGTCGAAGTGTACAACGAGAAAAAGGATTATATTGCCCAAGTAAGCTTCACTGGCTATAAGAGGAGTGGAAAAACTGACGCGTGAGAAGAGAGGAAGAGGCTAGCTGAGCTAGCCTCTTCCTCTCTTTATCAATGAATCGTTATTTAGGTACCCCTTGACTGGCAAACAATGCAGGTTAGGAAAATTATTTTTTACGAAACCCTTCAGGAAAGGTAATGGGCATAATTTGGGGGCTTAAAGTACCAAAAGAATAACCTTTTTCCTTCAAATGTTTAATTATAATAGGTAAAGCATTCGTTGAGGAAGCTTTATTAGGTAAATCATGCATTAGGAGGATTATTTTATGCTTATTTCCTATTTGCTTATCGACGTTGTCGACTATTTGTTGAACAGAAAAATTTCCGTCGGTATCTTTAGTATCTAAATTCCAGTCAAACGCCATATAATCATTAGCATCTAAAAGATTATAATAATTAATATTAAAACACGAAGTTCCCCCAGGTGCTCTAATAATTTTAGGATGGATTCCGATCACTTTGAAAATCAAGTCATCATTTTTTTGAATATCGGTTAGAAATGCTTCTGGACTTTGATAGAGGGAATTATAATTATGCGAATAAGAATGATTACCAATAGAATGTCCTTGTTCATATTCAGCTTTTAACAAGGAAGGAAATTGTTCAATTTGTCTACCTATATCAAAAAAAGTAACTTTAACATTCTCCTTTTTTAATACTTCTAAAAGATGGGGGGTATTTTGTGGGTATGGTCCATCATCGATCGTAATATAAACTATTTTTTCTGGTTCAGCTGTAAAGACCCTAGCTTTCATTGCCAGTCCAGGAGCTGTTGGTGGGTTACCGTTTGAGTCATAGGTAGTTCGGATAATTGTATTGGCAGGGTCCACCAGAGGTTTAGTTAGTTGAACCGTTCTAAGAATAGGCGTAATAGCAGTATTAGCGGTTGCGGGAGTAGTAGAAGTAGCTAAAGGATTTAAGGCTAAAATCAAGGTTGTTAGAACTGTGAAAAACCCAATTAGTAAAAGTATTTCTTTCGCAGAGTAGGATATGTGTTCAAATTTTCTTTCTTTTTCTATAATCATACAATTTATATTTTATCCTCCAAAAAAACATCTTCATTCTCTTATATCCTACTATATTTACAAAGAAATACAATAGAATTTGAAATTTATTTTATAGCTCAAGTCCAGTTTAGCTATCTGAAACAAAGATAAGGTTGACCCCTATTAAATATTTTCATTGCAACAATGACATTTAAAGAAGGAAATAGTAATAATTAATTGAAAGTTTAAAGTATAATGGAAATAAGAGAGTTTTAAACTTGGATGAAAATTTTCACAGTAAGAGGTACGACCTCAAAGGCTAGTGAAATAATTCGAAACAAGGTGATGATGAAGTGCTAGAGCAAAACGTACTAAATTCCGATGAACTCAAACAACGGGCCCATACCCTTGCTCTTGAAAATGTTACGATTTATCACAGAGGAGGAACCACACCGTTTCGTAAATTAAAAAAGATTGTTGAGCAACTTGAAGCCTATAGTCATGAGTTTGAAGTTGACGAAAGCTCAGGATTTACTTTATTGCCCGCGATGGAATGGTTGATGGATCATGTTGATTTATTTAAGGAACAATATCTTAATGTTGAGAAAAATCTTTCACCCTCTTACTTTCGACGTTTACCCAAATGGGATGCTAAATCTTCGCAAACGCGCATAACGGTTATTCTACAAAATTTTCTCCAAAATATGGGCGGTCAAGCGAGTTTGCCGATACTTTCTCAATATATTAGAGCTTTTCAAGAGATCTCTACCCTAACGATGGGCGAACTTTGGTCGATACCGTTATTTTTAAGAATAAGTTTGTTAGAAGAACTGAGCGATCTTTTCGAAGAGGTTTTCGAACGTCATACGACTCGCAAGCAGGCGGAAGAGTTGTTCCAAAAGTGGGTGCCTTATCTCGCGGATCCAGATAAGCTCAGCGCTGAGATAGACCGGACAACAAGGGATCAGGGCGTTCTCCCCACAGTTTTAGTCGTCTATATTATAGGGCGGTTACGAGACTATGGAGAAGACGGAATCCCTATTCGACAATGGATTGAACGCAAAATCGGCTTGCAAAGCGAAGGTATCGAGAAATTAGTGGGTCATGAACATCAGCTTCAAGCAAATTATCGGGTGACTGCCGGTAACCTCATCAGTAGCTTGCGCAACGTTTCCCGTTGGCAATGGGAGGAACAGTTTGAATCTTTATGTACAGTAGAACGAATATTGGAGAATGATCCGAGCAGGATTTATCTCTTGATGGATTTCGCCAGTCGGGACCAGTTGAGACATGCTGTTGAACATATAGCGAAAACCTTGAAGGTGCAAGAATGTTTAATTGCCCAAACGGCTGTTTCTTTAGCCAGTAAATTTTTAACCCTGAACCCAAGTGAGAAAGTTCCTCAAAAACATGTGGGTTATTATCTCGTCGATCAAGGGAAAGATGAACTTTGTGGGGCTTTACATGCGCGTCGCAAAGTATGGTATCATCCTTTGCTGCGGTTAAAGCGGTATCCAACCTTTACGTTCCTAAGTTCTGTCATGAGCTTGGCTGTGCTCACCTTAATTGTCTTCTGGAAAGTCGTCGGGGGGTTCAGTGATCTAAATATCTGGCTGAGTTTGGCTTTGAGTTTAGTATTATTAGTCCCTGCAAGCGAGTGGAGTTTAAGCATAGTTAATTTTCTCATTCAACGTTTTTTTCCACCCAAACCATTGCTAAGGTTAGAGTTTAAAGAAGGAGTGACCTCTGAGGCGGCCACTATAGTGGTTATCCCCACCTTCTTGTCCAGTGAAACTGATGTTCGAGAGTTATTACGCCATATTGAGGTCCATCATTTGGCCAATCAAGATCCTAATATCCATTTTGCGATTTTAGGGGATTTCCGTGACGCCAATGAGGAAACCTTGCCCCAAGATGTTGAAATACTACAGATCGCGCGTCAAGAACTAGGAAACTTAAATCAGAAATATCCTTGCCGTGAAGGTTCAACTTTTTATCTCTTGGCGCGCGAACGCCGTTGGAATCCCAAAGAAGGGGTTTGGATGGGGTGGGAGCGTAAACGAGGTAAGTTGACTGAATTTAATGCTCTATTGCTAGGAGATCGGGCGACTAGTTTTACTGAGATCATAGGTGATACCACGATATTCTCAAAAATTCGGTATGTTATCACGCTAGATTCTGATACAGAGTTACCTAGGGATGCTGCCAAACGTTTGATCGGAACAATGGCTCACCCTCTGAATATCCCTTTGCTTAATGAGAATCAAACCCGAGTAGTTCGAGGTTATGGCTTGTTGCAACCCAGAATTTTGGTCAAGCATGAGAGCTTGTATCGTTCACGCTTGGCGTATTGGTTTGCAGGTGCGACTGGGATAGACCCCTATACGTTTGCTATTTCTGATCCCTATCAGGATTTATTTGGGCATGGGATTTTTACGGGGAAAGGAATTTATGATTTAACGGTTTTTGACAAAATTCTCAGCCAGCGTTTTCCAGACAACACAGTTTTGAGCCATGATTTATTAGAGGGCGGGTTTTTACGTGCAGGTCTCGTCACAGATATTGAGTTAATGGATGATTTTCCTTCAAATTATTATTCCTATCTAAAGCGTATGCATCGATGGGTTCGAGGCGATTGGCAACTCTTGCGTTGGTTTTCGCCGCTGGTACGGAACCGAAGAGGGACGCGCCTTTGGGTCGATCTGCCGATCATCACCCGCTGGCAAATGTTAGATAATTTGCGACGGAGTATACTGGAACCGGTTTTATTAGGTTTGACAATCCTTAGTATTTTTGAAATGCCAGGCTGGAAGATCGGCTGGTTGGGTATTGTCCTGGCCACGATGTCGATTCCGTTTTTTATTCATGTTCTGAATAGTCTTAAAAGGTTAAAGTGGCGGTGGAGATGGCGAAATCTGCTAGGCATTCTCGTGCAAATTGCGGTCAAAGTCGTCATGCTCCCGTTCAAGAGCGCAATTTTGCTGGATGCTATTCTTCGAACGCTCTATCGTTTATTCTTCTCTAAAAAACATTTGTTGGAGTGGGTGACGGCAGCCGATGTGGAACGTAAGACCCCAAAAACAATCAGTCTTTTCATTGGGTGCTTAAGTGAAGGGTATTTATTTGTGGTCCTCTTATTATTCGGACCCTTATTTTCCCAACGAGATATGGTTGGTTTAGGTCTCGGAATTAGTTTTATATGGATGTTTGGCCCCTTTCTGGCCTATTGGCTCAGTAAACCGCAATTGGCTATTAAGACGGAGATGCTTGTGGACGAGCGGATTTATGTGCGGGCGTTGGCTTATGATACTTGGCGCTTCTTTGAACTTGTTGTACAGAAAGAGGACAATTGGCTTCCTCCCGATAATCTGCAGGTCGATCCACCACGGGGAATTGCTCATCGGACCTCTCCAACGAATATTGGGTTGCTCTTAGGGTCGACTTTGGTGGCTCGCGATCTGGGTTATTTAACGACGACAGAACTTATGGATCGACTGGAACATACCCTGGATTCCCTTGAAAAGATGCAACGTTGGCAGGGACACTTTTATAACTGGTATGACACCTGCTCGCTGCAACCACTTTTGCCACTCTATGTTTCCACAGTGGACAGTGGCAATATGGTGGCCTACCTGCTCACGGTAAAACAAGGGGTAAAGGAATGGAAAAATAACCCGTTAGTCAATCAGGCTACGATCCTAGGAATGTTAGATCGAATCACCAAGGAGGAACAGACCGACAATAACAGAGTATGTGTAGAATTAACACCAAACACCGAGGGTATTCCGTTGACCTCTTGTTCGGAGGTTAAAATAGCAGATGTGGAGTTTAGGGCCTGGAAACAATTACTTGAAGCCGCAGTGCAGGAAGAGACGATAAGCTATGTGAGCTGGTATCGGCTACTTTTAGCGGCAAACGTGGCGCAGTTTCCGCCTCTAATACAGCAAAGGGTAAGCTTAGCACTCAACGAACTGAAGGAATTGATTCCGGGCCTAGAGCTTATCGAACAGTTGGGCGAACTCGATATGCGTGATTCGAACCACGAATATCGAACTACGATCCACGATTTGTGGAAAAACGTCCAAACCATACCGGAGATCGTTGAGATTAGTAGAGAAAGCTTGAAGATTAGTGAAGAAATGACCGGGGAGTTTGCTTTGCAGTTGAGGGCAGCACTTGAAAAAGGTTTGTTGTCCCTTGAGAAATGTTTAGCGAGGTTCGAAACTCTGCAAATTCGCTTGGAAACGCTGGCCATCGAACCGGATTTTAGACCACTGTATAATGAAAAAATTAGGTTAATGGTCATCGGGTACAATGTTTCTAGTCAGCAGAGGGACAACTCATATTATGATTTGATGGCTTCTGAAGCCAGGCAGGCAAGCTTTATGGGGATTGCACTCGGTCAGCTTCCGACAGAACACTGGTTTGCCTTAGGACGTACCTTAACTATGGTAGGACGGGATACAGCCTTATTATCCTGGACAGGGACGATGTTTGAATATCTGATGCCCTTACTTTTGATGAACTGCTATAGGGATACTCTCTGGGATGAAACCTATAAGTCTATTGTAAAAAAACACATTTCCTATGCGACAAACCTGGGATTGCCATGGGGAATTTCTGAGTCTGGTTTTTATGCCTTCGATTTTCAGATGAATTATCAATATCAGGCTTTCGGTGTACCGTTCTTAGGACTCAAACGTGGGTTAGGATCTGATCGGGTTATCGCTCCATACGCTACTGTGTTAGCTTCTTTGGTAGATTTTAAAGCAGCCTATAAAAATTTGAACGTCCTTGAGAAGTTAGGGGCTAGAGGAGAATATGGATTTTATGAAGCTCTTGATTTCACTAAAGATCGCTTACCAGCAACAGAACAAAATGTCCCAATCAAAAGCTTCATGGCTCATCATCAGGGTATGAGTTTAGTGGCCTTGAGTCATCTCATGCTGGATCGCCCCTTGAGTAGTCGGTTTCATGCGGAACCACGAATTCAGGCGATAGAACTGCTCTTGCAGGAACGAATCTCGCAAACACCCGTGGTTCTAAACCGTTGGAGGTGGACAGGACAAAGATCCCCTCGGGCGATGGATGAAGTCGAATTTGAACGCTGCTTTTATAGTGCGGATTCGCCCATGCCTGAAGCTAGAATTCTCTCGAATGGTCGCTATGTGGTTATGCTGACCAGTAGCGGAAGCGGGTTTAGTCGCTTCGGAGAGTTAGCTGTATCTCGTTGGCGAGAGAATCCGGCTAAAGATCCCTGGGGAAGTTTCTTCTATATTAATGATCTGACAAAACATAAAATTTGGTCGGCAACCTACCAACCTTGCCATGAGCGGTCAGATAGCGATGAAATGAGTTTCTCTTTAGAGAAGGTGACGTACACTAGAACAAATGGTGAAATTCATACTCTCACGGAAATTTCAGTTTCTCCAGAATGGGACGCTGAAATTCGCCGAATTACCTTTACAAATCAAGGTCTGGAAACTCATGTTTTGGAGGTCACGAGCTACTCCGAAGTCGTTTTGACGACGCAGGCTGCAGATGATGCCCACCCCGCTTTCAATAAACTTTTTGTCCACACAGAGTTTTCTAATCAACCTGAAGCCCTATTGGCTCATCGGAGGGGACGGACCCCGGAAGAACGCTTTCCTTGGTTGGCTCACTCGGTCAGTGTCGAAGGCAAGACTGTGGGAGTTTTAGAGTATGAAACAGATCGGGCACGCTTTCTAGGGCGGGGTCAATTCTATGATCATCCCAAGGCGGTGGTAGAGAACCAGCGCCTTTCGGGGACGCAAGGTTTTGTACTTGACCCAATTATGGCGTTGAGAAGGCGGGTAGAAGTTCCCCCAGGGAAAAAAGTCCGTCTGACTTTTGTAACGGGAGTTGCCGAGACTAGAGAGGGAGTACTAACGATGGTTCAGCATCTTTCCTCTCCTCATCAAGTAGAACATACCTTAGAATTAGCTTGGAACAGGAGCAGAATTGAGCTAAGGTATCTTAACTTGTCGACCCGACAAGCGGACATTTACCAATGGATGCTCTCCCAGATTTTTTATTTTAACCCCTTGAGGACGATGCGAGCCCAAAGTATTATGCAAAACAGAAAGGGACAATCGGCTTTATGGAACTATGGTATCTCAGGGGACGTACCGCTGGTGCTCATTCATGTCTCAGAAGTGGAAAACTTAGATTTAGTGAGCTCTGTTCTTTTAGCCCATGAATATTGGCGTCTGCGTGGGGTTAAAGTTGACTTGCTGATTCTCAATGATTTCGCAGGGAGTTATGAACAACCCCTTACGGAAGCCTTGCGTCACCTCGTGTTTGCTAGTTCAGATCGCGATTTTCTCGATCGGCCAGGAGGAGTTTTTATTCGCTCTTCCAATGTAATGCCAGAAGAGGATAAAATTCTGTTTGCCACTGTGGCGCGCATTTCTTTGAAAGCGGATGGTGGAAACTTGGCAAAGCAATTGACAGCCCCTAAAGTAGAGAGTAATCTCCCGGCAGTCTTAGTTCCTAAAATGAGTTCTTGGACTCCAGAGAGTATCGGACAGCCCAACTATGCCAAAGACATGGCATTCTTTAATGGGTTAGGAGGATTTGTAGCCGGAGGACACGAGTACGCTATCTACCTTAATGACCATAAATTAACGCCGGTTCCGTGGTCGAATATCTTGGCCAATCCGTCGTTTGGAACTCAAGTTTCCGAATCAGGCGCAGGGTATACATGGGCGGAAAACAGTCGCGAGAATAAGCTAACTCCCTGGAATAATGACCCTGTTATGGATCTTCCTGGAGAAGTATGCTACCTGCGTGACGAAAGCAGTGGCGAGTTTTGGTCGCTGACATGTTTCCCGATCCACGAGGAAGATCCCTATACGGTCTATCATGGTTGGGGGTACAGTCGTTTCGAGCACACGAGTCACGGGATTTCGCAAGCAGGGTTAGTTTTTGTGCCGCTGAATGATTCTGTTAAGGTTTGGCAGGTTTCCTTAAAAAATCAGGGGCAGGAGACCCGTCAAATTTCGCTTACCTACTATGTTGAGTGGGTTTTGGGGGTGCAAAGAGAAGTTAATGCGCCGTATATCATAACTGAGATCGATGAGGAGTCGG
This sequence comes from Desulfosporosinus sp., assembly GCA_031292095.1. Classification (GTDB taxonomy): domain Bacteria; phylum Bacillota; class Desulfitobacteriia; order Desulfitobacteriales; family Desulfitobacteriaceae; genus Desulfosporosinus. Next base: position 8,005 of record JARLHU010000026.1, on the reverse strand, counting down.
GAGCTTTGTTAGCCCGCAACACATACCAGGAAGTATTTCCGGACAGAAAGGCTTTCCTTTGGGTTCAAACGGTGGGAGAGACACCTAACCGGACCTGGACCGGGGATCGCATGGAATTTCTAGGGCGCCATGGGTCCTTGAAAAACCCCGCAGCTCTTTCTCGAGTCGCTTTATCGAGTTCTAGTGGGATGATGTATAATTCCTGCGGGGCAATTCAAGTGTCGCTGACCTTAGATCCTGGGGAAGAAAAACAGGTCGTGGTGCTTCTCGGACAAGCTCGCTCCGGTGAAGAAGTGACGAGACTAACATCCAACTATGCAGAACCACTGATAGTCGCGAATAAGTTACAAGAGGTTCAGGATTTCTGGGCACAACTAGTTAAGAGTGTGCAGGTAATTACTCCGGATAAGAGTTTGGATCTGATGCTCAATGGCTGGCTGTTATATCAAACCTTAAGTTGTCGGATGTGGGCCAGGTCCGCTTTCTATCAAGCCGGAGGGGCTTATGGGTATAGAGACCAGCTGCAAGATAGTTTAGCGCTCTTGCATGTTTCCCCGGATCTGACTAAGGAACAAATCTTGCGCCATGCTGCGCATCAGTTTCAAGAAGGGGATGTCCAACACTGGTGGCATGAAGAGACAAGACGTGGAATTCGCACGAAGTTCTCCGATGATTTATTATGGTTACCTTATAGCGTGTTGCGTTATCTGGAACATACTCAGGACGAGGAAATCTTAGTACAGGAAGTGTATTTCCTGGAAGACCTCCCCCTTGGGCCGGATGAAGATGAACGTTATTCGGAAACAAAGATATCGACTGAACGAGCTTCTCTCTTTGAACATTGCCTACGAGCGATTGAACGTTCTTTGCATTTCGGCTCCCATGGTCTACCTTTAATGGGGTCGGGCGACTGGAACGATGGAATGAATAGAGTCGGGCGTGAAGGGAAAGGGGAAAGTGTCTGGTTAGGATGGTTTTTATATACGATCCTCGTTGGGTTTACTGAGGTGTGTGAACGCAGGGAGGCCAAGGAAATTGCTCTGGGATATCGTCAGGTTGCTGAAAAGTTAGCTAGTAATCTCAACGAAAAGGCTTGGGACGGACAATGGTACCGCAGGGCTTATTTTGACAATGGACAACCGCTGGGTTCGGCGGAAAACCAAGAATGTCAGATTGATGCTATAGCCCAGGCTTGGTCTGTGATTTCTGGGGCGGCGCCCTCTGGCAAGGGGATGATGGCCATGCTGGCGGTGGATCGAGAACTGGTGGACAGGGAGTATTCCTTAATACGTCTTTTGACCCCTCCTTTTGAGAACACGGATCCCAGTCCGGGTTATATCCAAGGTTATCCTCCCGGAGTGCGAGAAAATGGTGGACAATATACCCATGGTGTCATCTGGAGTATTATTGCTTGGGCTAAATTAGGAGAAGGAGATAAGGCTTGGGAACTTTTCCATATGATCAATCCCATTAATCATGCTCTGACGCCCAGTGAAGTCTTGCGCTATAAAGTGGAACCTTATGTAATCGCTGCGGATGTTTACTCGGCTGAACCAAATATTGGCAGAGGAGGATGGACCTGGTACACAGGAGCAGCGGGGTGGATGTATCAAGCGGGGGTGGAGTGGATTTTAGGATTACAGCGGCGAGGAGAACGTCTGTATTTAAAACCGTGTATTCCTAAGGCTTGGGGAGAGTATTCGATGACCTATCGATTTAAGCAAACAACCTATCAAATTCAGGTGCAAAACCCCTTGCATCAGAGCACCGGGGGTAGTAGGCTAGAACTTGATGGACTGGAGCTGGACTTTGATGAGCCCTATATAAACTTGATAGATGATGGTCAAGAACATGTTGTGAGGTTAGTTTTATAGACTGAAGTAGGGGATAATCATATCAGTTTGAACTCAAAAGGCCCTTCATGCTTATAGAACGTGAAGGGCTTTTTTTGCAAAGCCTTCTTGGGAAGGTGGGGAACTTCTCTCTATGATATCAAAGTGAGCTCCATCATCTTATCAATTTCATTAAATAAGTTTAACCGTTTTAGTAAAAACTCTTATTGAAGCCAAGAATATTGGACGAGGCGACTCATTAATGATTATAATAGGTCAACAGTAAATATCATATGGGTAGAATTAAAAAAGGGGGAAACTTAACATGAGAGATCTGATTAACAAAGGACTGGCTTTTGGCTTAGGATTAGCGGTGGTGAGTAAGGAACAGATTGAGAAGCTTGTTGACGAGTTGGTTAAAAAAGGGGAAGTTTCTGCTGGTGAATCCAAAGATCTGATACGAGAATTGTTCGAAAAGGGAGAAGCAGAGAAAAAAGAAATGAATATCCGTATCCGTGAACAAATGGAAAAGCTTTTTAAAGACTTAAATATTCCTACAAAAGCTGATCTAGAGCGTTTGGAGCAGCGTATCCAAGACTTGGAAAACAAGTAAGGCATATGAAAGGAAATAACAAGTCAAAGATGCCATGGATATTTTGCGTCAGGCAAGGAGGTATGTTCACCTCATAGCGGGGCTATTAGGTGAACATACCGACGCAGTATGACACAAAATAGACTGGCAGACTGACTGGTTATTTCCTTGAATGTGCCTAGAAGCAAGAGTGGATAAGTGAGGCCTGAATTGCGTTCAGGCCTCTATCTGTAGAATCATATTTAGAAAACTCATTTGCCTTAGTTAATCGGCAGAAGATTTGCATGAATACAGACAGGAACGAGATATGCCATCTTCGAACCACGAACCACGAAAAAAGGGGACGTTTTCTTATGATCGGGAAAAGGATACGCCAAATTAAACGCTATCGAGATGTTGCTAAGGTCTTGGCGCGCCACGGATTTGGGTTCATGGTGGAAGAGATGGGCCTTTTACATATGCTTTCCCTGCCCAAACGGCTCTTCACGGATACAGAGGAGATTGATCCTTTGACGGTTGGAGAGCGAATACGCCAAGTAATTGAGGAACTTGGTCCGACTTATGTCAAGATCGGACAGATTGCTAGCACTCGTTCGGACATCATATCGGAAGAAATTCTGAAGGAACTAGAAAAACTTCAAGATAACGTTCCCTCCTTTTCCTTTGCTGAAGTGCGCCAAATCATTGAAAAAGAACTAGGCTCACCACTAGAGGAGGTTTTTTCTTCGTTTGAAGAAGGAGCGATCGCGGCAGCCTCAATTGGTCAGGTTCATCGTGCCCAGTTACGGACAGGAGAGGCGGTTGCAGTTAAGGTGCAGCGCCCTCGAATTAAAGCCATGATTGAAACCGATTTGGAAATCCTTTTGGACTTAGCTTCGCTGGCAGAAAACCGTATGGAGAGAATGGAACGCCTTCAATTACGCGAGGTGGTTGAAGAGTTCGCCAAGTCACTGCGTAATGAACTGGATTATACGATTGAGGGTAGAAATGCTGAGAAAATTGCTAAGCAGTTTAAGCATGACCCGAAGATTCACATACCGTCGATTTATTGGGATTTCACGACGCGAACCGTACTGACGATGGAGTTTGTTGAAGGCTTGAAACTAAATCAGTTTGAGACCTTAGAAAGCAAGGGGTATAACAGAAAAGCGATAGCAGAACAGCTTGTTCAGGCGCTTTTCCATCAGATGCTGATTGAAGGCTTTTTCCATGCCGACCCACATCCGGGAAATATTTTCCTTTTAAACGACGGCGTGATTTCGTTAATCGATTTTGGCATGGTCGGAAGACTAACGGCAGATATGAAAAATAATTTTGCGTCTCTGATCATTGCAATGATGCGCCAAAGCACTGAGGGTATGATGAAAGCAATCCTGAAAATAGGGATTATTCCAGATGATGTTAATCTACTGGTTCTGAGTAATGATGTGGATGAATTAAGGGAAAAATACATGGATGTTCCAATGAGTCGCATCAGCCTTGGGGAAGCGATTAGTGACCTATTTGTGGTTGCTTTTAAACATCATATCCGTATTCCCTCAGACTTTACCATGGTGGCGAAGGCCTTACTGATTCTAGAGGGGATCGTGGAAAAACTGGATCCCCAACTTAGCATTATGGATATGGCTGAACCATTTGGGCTTCGACTCCTTAAGGATCGCTATCGACCAAGTGCGATGGCGGGGAGGGTATGGCATAACCTCTCGGATTATAGTGAGATTCTCGTGGACCTTCCTAAACAAATGAAAGGGTTAATGCGGGACTTGGGGCGAGGTCGCGTGCGCATAGAAGTTAGCGTCCCGGAACTTGATATATTTCTTAGAAAATTGGACCGTATCACGAATCAGATCTCCTTTAGTATTGCTTTGCTTTCCTTTAGTATCGTGATGATGGGAATCATCATTGCTTCGGCTGTGGGTCACCAGCCTATCTTAATTTTTCAGATCCCAGCCATTGAAGTGGGGTTTACGATGGCTGCTCTCATGTTGCTTTGGCTGTTTATCTCAATTTTTAAATCGGGGAAGTTTTAGATTCGGAGAAGTGGCAATCAAAAAAGAGGTAGTTGTCAACGGTCAACTACCTCTTAATCTATTCACTATGCTTTAAAATCCAAAGCATTCATATCTCTCCCTTTTTATAAAATTTACCTGAAGAGGAAAATTACCCTTTCAGCGAACTTGTTTTCTTTTCATAGATCCAGTACATTAGTATGGCAACAATCGAGAAGAACAACGGTCCCCCAATACTCCAAATAGTTGAGGATAGGTCCCCGGCGATGGCCGGTTGGATGATTGTAAAGAAGTTTGCAAAGCCTACTGTAAAGGTTACCACCACAGTCCAGATTAAGGCACTGCGGTTGCTTTTGAAAATTTCAAAGGGCTTTTTAATATCTTGATTCTTTTTAAAGGCATAAAAGGCACCGGATATAAACATGTACGGCAGTGTCATGGCTACGTTGGTCATTAAGACGAGTTTATTAAAGAATTTTGCTGCCGCATCTCCACCGAAAGATACCAGTAAGATCATAACAATAACGGTTGAACATTGAATCCACATGGCATTACGGGGCATTCCATCTTCTACTATTCCCATTTTTCCAGGCCATAATTCCTTGGGTGTTCCCTCAATTAATTGCTTCAAAGGAGAATACGCTAAGGTGAAGAAAGCTCCGGTTAAGGCCAAAACCATCGAGAGGCCGACAAATCTAGCCATCCAAGCACCCATAGACAATGAAAAAGCTTGACTGCCACCAAAGGTATAAGCTATTTGATATCCTAAATTATTCATGACCACATAGCCGACATTGCCCATATGGACGTTCTTGGAAGAAAGGACCTGACTCCAGTTTGTAAATATCCCAACTAAGAATATGCCTAGCGAATAGCCAATCGCGATAATAACCGAAGCGAGTATTATCCCTTTAGGGAAGTTTTTCTCCGGATTTTTAGTTTCATTAACTAATCCACCAACGACCTCAATGCCGCCATAAGCAAATAACGCAAAAACTAAAAAGGAAAGGACAGCAATCGGGTTTCCATAACTAGGATTTGGGGAGTTAACAAAGGATGCAGCATTAACAATAGGTTGTGCTAAATGTCCTCCTGTTCCGATTAAAACCGCTATCGCCCCTACCAATAAGACAATATTTAACAGAGCAACAGCAACCCCTCCGACAGAAGTCACCTTCTTAATCTTATCTAAACCTTTTGTGGCAGTATAAGTAACAAATAGTATCCAAAGAACTCCTAAAACTCCTATAGTCTGAGTTGAGTTTAAGCCTAATAGTGTCCAAGTAGCGGTGGTATCTTTTCCATAGATGGCATTGGAAAAGACGATCCAGATTCCATTGGAAATGTTAACCATCCATACGATATAGGAAGCATACCACATGAAGGTTCCTACGAAGGCATACTTAGGTCCAACGGATTTGGACATCCATGAATAAATTCCGCCCTTTTCTTTTTGAAAGGCTGAGCCAAATTCAGTTAACATAAATGCAAAAGGAATAAAAAATGTCAGCCCTGATATTAAAAACCATGGGATAGCACCATATCCCATCAAATAAAAGGAACGTGGAATATTATTAAATCCAAATACTGAGGTAAAAATCATTAAAACCAGGGCAATTAAAGTTAATTTTTTAATTCCTTCACTGCTTTTCATCATTGGTTCCTCCTTGATATAATTATCGATACCGGTAGATACATTATACCATTTATTATTTTAATTTACCAAAAACAATAGAAATAACATAAGTTTGTTATTACAATAAAATATAAATAATAAAATAAAAAGAGAAGTTACTGGCCTAAGTGCCAATAACTTCTCTTTTTCAACGTCTTAGAGTCTATGCTACTATACGGCATTACTGAGGAGTAAAAGAAACTGTGCAATCAGCCTCGACTGGCAGGGTCAGCGGAATTATCCGAGGATCGGAACATTGGGTTCGTTGTACCAAATCGAGATGACGGTTGCTGCTCCTGTACTCTGAGTGATGTTGACGATCTTTAGCCAGCTATTGTCCTCTAACCATTGATTAACGTCTCTATCTAAGATTCGAGCGTCTGGGGAACTGAAAATCTTAACTTTCATTGAGGTGTCTCATCCTTCCAATAGTATTTTTTTGGATTTGTCGCGTTCTTTTCTATACCTTATCATACGTGAGACGAAAGGCTTGTCAATGCCTGAGCACACTTATAAATCTTGACGTTAAATTCACAAATATTCACAAATTATTCACCAATTTAGATCAATATATCTGTATACTAAATCTAGATCAAATAAGAGGCAAATAGATCAGAAGAAAGGGTGCTTTATATGTTGGCTTTTCTCATAGTTTTGCTGTGTATCGGTGTCTATTTTCGTTGTATGCAAAAGGGCTGTCATTCTCATATACTGGTAAGTTCTCACCAAGATGCACTCGACATAGTTCGAACACGTTATGCTCGCGGAGAGATCAGCTCCGAAGAATTTATCGAACGCAAAAAGACATTAGAATAAGGGGGGCTTAGAAATGATGCGTGGTAGTGGTAACGTAATACGTGGTGGTGGAAATGTAATGCGCGGATTTGGTTCAGGTATGATGGTCAACGGACACCCTGGGTGGTTGGGATTGCTTCCCTTAGCTTGCCACTTGCTTTTCTTGATTATCATTATTATTGTAGTTGTTATTTGTCTGAAACGGCACGGCAAAAAGGTTCGGGCGATTCAAAAACAAAACGATCCGGCTTTATTGGTTCTTCGTCAACGATATGCTCAAGGGGAAATTGAAACCGAGGAGTTTAACCGCCGAAAACAGGACCTTGCCAATTAACTGATCAATGATATTTATCTAGGGATCCTTGAGTTCTATCTTCCGAATCTATTGCCAAATATTTATCCACAAATGATACGCTAACCTCCTGAAAATTAAAAAACCCATGAAGAGTGCTAGATATATTTTGCACTCCTCATGGGTTTTTTAGAGTTATCTAGGACTTATTCACGATAAGTCCAAGAAAAATCGTATGGTATATCTTTGAATTTTGTTTTTATATTTTCCAAACATGGAAGGAATTAAGGGATGGGCGTGGAATATTAAAGCTTAATTCATCCCTTTTATCAAGATAAGGTAAAATTAATTTCGCAAATTTAATCATTATAAACGACTGTTAGTGAAGTCGTACACTTTTTTTTGACCAAGGAATAACCATAGCCGTGGAACTTCAACTTAGATCCCTTATAAAAGACGTTTGAGGATTGGCGGGGTACTTATAAATAAAATGGCGATGTTCTCGGTTCTAGGGATTATATATGCGGTTTCGGGTCGTGCAGCAATGGCTCGTCCCCCACCGCCTAATTAGAGCGAGGGAGAGTTGTTTTAGCAAACTATTAAATATTACCAAACTATTAAGGAGGAAGAGTAGTGAAAAAAATTGATAGAGTTCTGGTTGGTGAGGCCCTTGTTGGGGAGGGCAATGAAGTAGCTCATATTGATCTCTTTATGGGTCCTCGTGGAAGTGCTGCTGAAACAGCTTTTTGTAACACTCTGGCAAACAATAAAGACGGTTTCACTTCGCTTTTAGCAGTTATAGCTCCCAAC
>JARLHU010000214.1 GCA_031292095.1 Desulfosporosinus sp. | reverse complement strand
GTAACCTTCATGAACAGCATGAATTTCGACACCGTCGAATTTCGATTTTTTGGCAATGTCAGCACACGCCACAAAAGAGGCAACCAGCTGTTTGATTTCCTCAATCGTCATTGCTTTGTGCTGAATCGAGGGATCCCAGATGTTTTCTTGCGGAGATGGGGCAATGGCTTTCTCCATAAGTAGGGGAATTGCGACCCTGCCAAATCCGCCTGTCAGTTGCAGAAAGATTTTTGTGCCATAAGCATGAATTCTTTCATTCATCGGAGCGCACGATTTCATAAACATCAGTGGATTATAGGCGGCGCAGGGCATGAGCAGAGGTGCCATTTCGTTGTAATTGACGTTGGTTATACCAGTGATAATCAATCCGGTGCCACCCTTTGCGCGCTCAACATAATAGTCTTGCGCGTCTTCTGAGAAGCCGCCACAGGGATCAGCCATTGCCACCATGCCCAATGGCGCCATGGAGATCCGGTTTTTAAGGGTCAGTTTGCCCACCGTTAGGGGCACAAAAAGTTTTTGATACTTAAGAGACATTTCAGTCACTCCTTTAGAATTCAGAATACATAATCCAATGCGCTTCTCTTTAAATGAAGGAGTTAACAATAAAAGTTAACCCAGTTTAAACCATATCATATATTTATGTGCGTATAATGTTATTATTATGTTACTTTAATGTAAAAATACTGATACCACGAGTTCTCTCCTCTTCAAAAAACACTCTTAGCTAACTTTAGCCAAGAGTGTTTTATTTTCCTTACCATTAATTTACCGTTTGGCCCTGTTATAGTACGCTAGTCGATCTTACTGAGCTGAACTCTAGTTGTTCTACTTTAATACAACTTATACTTATGGAGTATTTGGAAGTTTTTTCTTTACCAAGCCTCTCTTAGTCATATTTGATTGAGACAATCTTAATATCTTTTTGGTTGCTTGTAAGCTCTCTTTAACGCCATTCTCGGCTATCCAACTACTAACATCTTTTACCGTTTTGGGAGTCCAATAATTCATGGGAACATTAGCTAACTCCCATGCTTCATACTTATTTGGATAAGCATTTTCAATCGCCATGTACGGCGATCCTCCAAATAAAGAGTTAAGCATACCTAACAACTTGTTGTCTTTAAATATTTTGATGCTCATTTGTTCCTTTACTTCGGTTTTGTGCCATTCAAGAACTCCTTCTACAAGGTGTACGGTAATCTCGGATGCTCGGCCTAATGCGTCTTCACCGACCCAAAACTTATTTGGAAATCTCACGATATTGTTATCCATCAGCAATTTGTATACATGGACTGGAGGTAGTGTCAATAAGAACTTTCCAGTTAGTTTCCTAGTTAGCATTTTAATCAACTCCGTTTCTTGACGCAACCGCAGTTTTTATATAACCTAATTTTCATTATTACCAACTGGCAAGTTCTTACCTACCAATTTAGTTCCAGCATCTTTATGATGTTTAAACCTTTTAAAAAACCTTAAGAACACGCCTATCGTAAGCAATCTTTACTAGACAGGCCGCGGTTTTCAACAGCAAAAATCACCTTTTTGAGTTAAAAACTATAGACCCCACAATCTATGCTGCAGGGTCTATGGTCCCTATGGAACCGATGGTCGGAATTGAACTGACGACCTGCTCATTTTTCTTATAGCGGTAGGTCAGATAAAATCATTCTTAGTCTTAGGAACTTTAAATAGCGTCTTCTTGAGCCTGAGTCATTGTATTGGTTTTTACTTGACCATCCAGATAAACTTTAGCTGGGACAGCTGCTACTGCGGGTGTAGCTTCTACTGCTGCATCACATCGTTCAACCCTTTTTGACAGCTTAAGCGTTTTAGCTGTTAACCTAAGCTATCACTGGTATGGCCCTTACAATCGTTACCTTCAATGTATTTGTAACTATTATCTGCCAACTCGTACTTAAAGTACAAGTTGTTTTTATGTTAATATAAACTTGTGACTACTTTGTGAACTTTATATGATAAATATGTGAAGCATTATAATGTAAATACGAAAATGCTACATTTATAAAACTAAAGTAGCTGAAAATAAAATAATACTTCATATCAAACATTGTTAATATTTAAGTATTATAGTCCATAGCTAGACGTGCCCAGTTTGAGATCAGTCTGGTTGACAAATTACTTTAAAGCAATCCGGTTACTTCGTGGTAAACCGCGAAAGGTTGGCATAATCAATCCCAATATAAAAACGCCCGGAAACCGAACGTATTTTACGACCTCGCACATCCGCACTGTCAGGCACCAGGGTTCATTCTACGAATCACCGTAAGTTTAACTCATAAGTGTGTTCAAGCAATTTCTTGCCCCATAACTTATTTTCTCGCTCCGCTACTTTCCTAAAGCCTGCTTTCACATACATTCCTATCGCAGTTTTTTGGTCTTCAGTAGTCTCTAAAAATACCTGCTGATATCCTCGCTCTTTGCAGTGATTCATAGCTTCATCCAGCAACATTTTTCCAAGGCCGATCCCTCTGAATGCGGGATGTAGGATAAACCATCTAAACTGAGCCTGTATTGCTGAATGTTCTATGATGGCAATGGCACCAACCATTTCCCCATTCACTTCTGCAAACCATAACCTGTCCTTTTCCGAGCTGTAATTTTCAAACAAGTTGAAAATAGTCTTGCAGACATAGCCTTCAAACATATGATTATATCCACATTCTTTCGCATAAATCCAGCCATGCAGATGAATTAAGTAACCCACATCTCCTGGTCTCAAATCGCAACGAATTTTAACGTTTTCATTGGTAGGAACTGGTTCCTTCGAGAGAGAATTTTCGATTATTTTCATGCTCTCTACAACGTTCATTTTCTCTTGTTCCGACAGACAACTGATCATTTGATAGATTTGGCCGTTGGACAAGTCGTCCAGCCTGGAAAGAGTTTCTTCGCCCTTTTCTGTGAGATAAAGGTAATATAGTCGTCCATCCTCTGGGGACTGTTCTCTGTAGATAAGGTTATCCTTCTCAAAGTGTTTTACGATTCTGCTTAGATAGCCTGAATCAATTCTTAACTTTTCGGTTAACCCTTTAGCAGTACAAACTTCTGTATGTCCGATATCGTACAAAACCCGAGCTTCGGCTAGCGAAAACTCACTATCCAGCATATGCTTGTCGAGCAGTCCTAAAATATTGGTATAGAAGCGATTAAAACTTCGAACGATATGTATCAAAGACGTATATCTGGAATTCATTCTGACACCACCTCCTATAATTGTAAGTATTTATAAGGTCATTATATCGGCAACTACTTGACAAAGTCAACTATTTTTTCCGCCGTGTTTGCAATACTATTTCCCTATGAATCGGATTAATTCTTTAGTGAATTTATCCTGCTGGTCATAGATTCCTTTGAAACTCTCTCCGGTTCTATCTTCAGAACATCAACTGAAAATACCCAATCCTTCTGTTTCACCCTACAACACTAAACAAAAATCTAAGCTTTCTTCAGTAGGTCCCTGCCTAATAGATTTGATTACCCTAATATACTTGAATTAGATACTATTCCATTTAACACGGATCCTCTAGGCGCGGTGCCTGCTATGTCCTGAACGACCTTCAATGAGGATTATACGTTAGCCTATACCAGTTATGATGAGAGCCATAGGGGGAAGCTGATTATCTGTAATTATGAACAAAAACCCAAAGTTATCCTCGAAGAAAAGCATCTCTTTGGGCCAGTCAGCATTGCCAGAAAAAGTATCCTTATCCTACAGGACCTTCAGTTAAAGATGAGTCCAGAAGCAAATATATACTTTATTTGCGCAAGGTGGATCATAGAGCCGTCCGAGAGTTTTTGACGTATCGCGAAAAAAGAGAAGACTTTCTCTCCTCTCACTAAATGCTATGTGATGACTTACTTTGCTTTATTTCCGCCAATCGTTTTATTAAAGCCTCGGCTCGTTTATTGGTATCTTCTATCAACTCACTACGTGATAGATACTTAGTTTTTTCGTAGTTAATGCATCTGATTTTATGAATATCCTCAATGGTAAAGCGCTTACTGATCATCGGTTTCATCTCCTTCCACGAGCATCGAAGGAGGCAAAATAGATATATCACTATAACCTACAAGCTTGTTTACAGCTTGAACTTTATTAATTGTCCTAATATTTACAGTATCAAGATAAAGCTTTGATTTTCGCATTTTACCACCTTCTTAATTTTAAAATTATTGTACAGTTAGGAATAACTGGAACTCGGAATATTTCCCAGTCCAACCTTGGAGATGAATTGAGCCTTGTATTATTATAACATACCTATTAATTTCGAAACAGAAATATTCCAATTTTACCCTTATGATTATTAAGAGGGACCCCGACCCATCCTATTGTAGGTGTGGAATGAATTCAGTCTATACCATTTTCATTCTTTGGTTTTCGTTTAGGACTTTTCCATTGCCCTCATTGTTCCATAAACTATTTAAGCGGTCAATAAGTGTAATTAGTGTGTCAGTGTTGCTGGAATAGTTGCGGACATCCCCACCCATCAACTGCTCTGCCCTTATAAGTATCAGAGAGAGAGTTCCGGCTTAATCACGCTTAAAAAGCTAAAGGTGGAGGTGAACGAAACCGGGAAAACAAGTCGTATGAGTACCGCTGACCACAGTGCATACGAAAAAAATTCGGGCATTTTTTTGAGCATTAAACGAGCGATGATAACCCCTATGGCAACAAAGGATACCGTTATACTCATGTTGAGGACTGTTGTAAAAATCGCTAGTAATGTATTTATTTGATCGCCTGCTCAATGATGGTTTTCAGTGCCGCTGCATCTATAGACGTTAATCGCTTCCCATCTAAGAAAGCGGTCAAAAATTGTGGTAGTGACCCGTTGAAAGCTTTCTCAATCAATGTTTCACTCTCGTATTTTTGGACTTTTTCCACCCCAATTTTTCGTTGCAAAGCCGTACCAGCTCTATAGAATTCACAGGCTCATTTTCCCAAATGAGCGATACAAATTTATGTTCTGCATCAAATAGCCTGTATTGATCCACAACGTCACCCTCCATAAAAGTTTATTGTGATAGACCTTGGCGTAAGTTTATTGCAATAAACCTTTTGTGTCAATAGATCTAAATAAGTCCAGTCAATATTTCTTTTTTAAAAGAGTTGTTGATTTACTTTCACTAATTATATCACCATAATTTGCGCTCATAACGAATGGATTCCTTCATTGGACAAGTGCATTTCTCGGAAATCTCACATTGAAATTTTTTCCATTATGTAGATTGTTCTCTTCATTTACTAATATCGAGGTGATATTATATTAGATAATTAGGACATTTTTATTGAAATGTCCATTTAGACCATAGCTAATTTAATCGCTTCGCATTAGCGTAAGAAAGGCGGTCAGCCAAAATATGCCCTGCCGTCCATTATCCATCTAATAAATAATCTAGCCAGTTTGTTGTATTCAATTTCTTTGACTTCAAAGTGATACCAATGGAAATCCCCTGTTTTTAATCAATCGCTCCAATTGAATACCAATTTTCCGGATCTGAATCATTTTCGCCTTGGTAGATGCCCTTTCTGAATGTAGTTTAAAATACGAAATGAAAAGAGTCGGTAAAATGGAACAACAATTGTTAGAAGCATTAAAAATCAGTAGCCTAGAATTGATAAGTCTCGTAGGCCCACTAATTGTCATAGGATTAATATTGGGTATAATGGAGCGCAAAGCTAACCGCTACTTTTTTGCCGCTTACGGAATGAAAGGGATTTTAGCTACCGCTTGGCTAGGGACTCCTATCCACGAGCTAGGTCACGCCTTAATGTGTCTTATTTTTGGCCATAAAATTACGGACATAAAATTGCTAACTCTCAATCGAGCGGATGGTACTTTGGGATATGTATCGCATTCATATAACTGTAAAAGCGTCTATCAAACTGTAGGCAATTTTTTCATTGGCATAGCTCCTATAATCAGCGGTATTGCCGCCCTGTCTCTTGGCTTGTACTTTCTTTTGCCTCACTCCTTCAAAGCCCTTGAAGGAGTGAGGCAAGCAACTGTGTTGTCTCAACCCTTTGGATCAACTTTTTTCCAACGGTTTGCCAATGCCAGTCTCGTTTTCAGCCAAAGCATCTTTACCGTGAGTAATTTAACCAATCTCAAGTTTTGGGTTTTCCTTTTGTTTGCTATTAATGTTTCTTCCCACATGGCGTTAAGTTGGGCAGATATTAAAGGGGCAACCCACGGACTCGTTACTCTTTACGTAGTGTTATTTTTTCTCACGATCATGGGACAATCTATAGGGGTCAATGCCTATAGTTATATCTCGCAAGTAGATCGGTATAACGCCTATCTACTCACTTTTTCTACACTGGCCTTGATCTGTTCTTTATTTACCTTGGGCTTGAGTTTTCTTGTATATCAATGCAAATTACTTGCAAGCTGAGATTAGCTCTAAACTATCCTTACCGAACCCCCAGGATGGGCTGAAGTCCAGACAGTATTGTACAGTCTCTTGGCTCCAGCATGCACCAAAATTTCTGTGGCCTTAATCTTGCCTAGCTGCATCGTTTGTTTGTCAGCCTCGCTAAAGATCTTATGAACTTTTCCTCGTTTAATACTACCCCCAAGGCCATCTCTCACCTTAACCATAATCCCCATGGTTCTCCCGTGTTGCCAAACTCGGTTTGGACGTAGTGCTTGGACGCTATTTAGAAAGTACTCCCGAAGTTTCATTCTTGCTCCTCGCTGACTGCAGGCATAGCTCTGTTATATATATTTTTGCACAGTAATTTGCCTTAGAACTCATTTTCATATCGTTTGAAAAATTCATAATAGGTTCGCACGTTTTCCAAGGACTTCTTCGGACAGATCCCTTATCTGAAAATCCATATTAAAACCCTCAAAAGCTGTGAGCACCCGTCCAAAATCATGTAAAACAAACCCCAAGTTCTGTAAAGAAACCTGGGGCGCTAAATGAATCTTTTGTTAAGTTAACCTAATAACGCTTCGATCTGGATCTTAATTTCTTTAGCTAGCTCCACGAATTTCGGACTTAAATCAAAGAGGCTTTGACCGGTGAGATCAGCCTGCACTGCCATAGCGTCATAGGGTAGATATCCCAAGATCGGAATAAAGTTCATTTCCCGTTGAATATCTTCGATCTGGCCGGGGTGAACTTTATTGAT
>JARLHU010000213.1 GCA_031292095.1 Desulfosporosinus sp. | reverse complement strand
CTTAATCTGTGAAATCTGTGTTAATCTGTGGTTTCTCTTATCGTTCTTTTCATGTGTAATCTGTGGTTCCCCGTTCAGAATTCCCCAAGGCGTATTTACAGTGTTTTTCCTTGTAGGTATAAAAAAATGCGGGATTTTAGGATTTAACTAAATATTAATCTATCAATAATAAGCAGTTAACAATTCTAGAGTATGATAGCAACATAACAATAATGAGAACGTTCCCAAAGGAAGAGGTGGTCTGACTGTCACCATTACTGACCTAGCAAAAAACTTGCGAGTCTCTCTAAATCAACAGTTTTCCGAGTTGTATCAGGACATGGGAGCCGTAAACCGACACAAAGGAATAAGTAACGGTACTAAATTCACTGAAGGAAATGAAAGAGGAGGTCAATGAATGAAAGCCATACTTAAAACCGTAGTTCCTGTCATTCTGTCCGTCGCGCTTTTCGTCACCGGCTGCGGAACTCAGTCGGCAACAAACTCCAGTAGCGGTGAAAAGGCGGGTCAGGCCACTCAAACCTCAAAACTTCCCACACCTGCAACCCTCAATATAGCCACAGCCGGAGATACCAACATGGCTGATTTACAGGAAAAGCTAGTCGGTAAAGACTTTAGTGAAAAGAATCCCGGTGTCAGCATTAATGTCATCGGCACCGGCCCTGGAGATGCTGGCTCCCAAACACTCTATGCCAAACTTAAGGCCCAAAAAGATGCTGGCAAAACCGAATGGGACATTGACGTGGCCGTCGTGCATCAAAGCATCATGGAAGCCATGATTAATGACGGATTACTGGAAAAATACGTGCCCTTAAGTGCCAACAAGAGCTATGTCACTTCTGCCGACAGCAAGAACAGCCTGGGCACCAATGTGGACGGCTATGTGATCCCACTGTTCCACAGCCAGGTGGCCATTGCTTACAATCCAGACAAAGTGAAAAGTGTGCCCACGGATTTCTCCTCCCTGACAGACTGGATCAAAGCCAATCCTCAACGCTTTGGTTATAACGGCGTTAAAAACGGCATGAGCGGAGTAGCCTTTGTTGATGCTTTTACGTCTTGGAAAATTGGCGATTATAAGCAGTTCGCCGAAGGACCCTATGATACCAAAATTGAAGACAAATGGCCGACTGTACTTAAAGAACTGAAATCCTTGCCCACAACGATTACGAACGGCAACAACGGAACTTTGGATATGTTAAACCGCGGTGAAATCGATATGGGCGCAGTATGGGTCGACATGTTTACGCTTTGGCAAATTGATGGCCGAATGAATCCTAACTATAAAGAAAAACTCATCGCACCCGGCCTGCCCGGTCAACCGATGTACGTGGTCATTCCCAAAAATGCTAAGAATAAAGATTGGGCAATCAAATACGCGGATTACCTAACCTCGCCGGATGTCCAAGCCAAGGTTATCGTGGAGCACAATGGCTGGTATCCCGGCATCGATGCCAATGTGGTGCTGGACAAGGTCTCCGCTGAAGGCAAGAAGAAACTTTTCACTGATATTACCGCTAGTGATCTGTCCAGTAAACAACAATCCTTCCCCTTAGCCAAATATATGACTGACCTCAATTCAGCCTACGAGAAGAATTAGAGATGTTCACCGCAATGACTTCGTTTAGAACCCGGATAGCAGGCCTGGCACTGTTTGTGCCTGCTATCCTTATCGTCAGCGTATTATTCGTTTATCCCTTCTTGCAGTCCTTCATAGGCAGTTTCCGCGTCAAGAACAGTTGGGGACTAAAAAACTATCTCGACATGCTGGATCTGTATAAGGGCGATCTATTGTACACCTTGGTAATTTCTCTGGCCAGTTTGCTCATTTTACTCTCTTTTGCTATCATCCTCGGCGGTTTCTTGAGACTAAAGCAGAACGCTTTTCTGGAATTTCTATTTAAGGTTCCTCTTTTTATCCCTTTTGTCGTAGTCGGACATGCCATGCGAGTCTTTCTAGCTCCTCATGGTACCTTAAACGCGATTCTCTCCTTGATCGGTCTGGTCGATCTGCAACATCCGCCGTCTATTGCTTTCTCAGGTACAGGCATCGTTATCGCTTTAACTTGGAAAAACTTATCTTTCGCCTTGTTATTGATGATGGGGGCCTTTCGTTCTATTGATGATAGTTATATCGAGGCTTCCTACAACTTGGGTGGCAAAAGCCTACGCACGATTTTTTTCGTCTTGATGCCGATGGCTAAAGGATCTATTGCCGTCAGCGCAGTGCTGATCTTCACTTCCATGATTGGCAGTTTCTCCATTCCTATCATGCTGGGATCCGGCAGCGGACCTCAAATGGTTATGGTAGATTTATACTATCAGATCGTCTACCAAAATAATTACGGATTAGCCAATGCCCTTGGCGTTATCTCCTATCTGATGTCGATGGGAGCTGCCATTTATTATTTAAAGATGGTGACAACAAATGAAATTAAAAACTAAGCTGAAGCAACTTCTCAAAATCTTAGGTTACTTTTGTGCACTTTTTGTCATATTCGGACCAATATCCAGCATTGTACTGTGGTCATTAGCCCAGAAATGGTATTGGCCTCACTTATTTCCACAGGAATTCGGCCTATTCTATTGGAAAATGGTCTTAAGTGGAACTATCGTCCACTCCTTGTTCCTAAGTTTCTATATCGCTATAATCGTAACCCTCTTGACTTTACTCCTTACCATACCAATGTCCTATCTCTTAGCACGCAATAATATACCCGCGAAAAGCCTAATCCTAACCCTGTTTTTATTACCTCAGGCCTTCCCTCAGTTGCCGGTCTTTACAAATACCATGGTACTCCTATACCGCTGGGATCTTGTCGGTACAGTGCCTGGCGTCGTTTTGATTCATTTAGTGGGTGCACTCGTTTTCGCTATCTGGACCTTAGTTTCCGTCTTTCGCTCCATCCCAGTATCTTTAGAGGAAGCGGCCATTAACGTGGGGGCATCAAAGCTACGCGTTTTCTTTACGATCGCCTTGCCCAATGCCGTTCCGGGAATCATTGCCGCCTCCCTGCTCGTATTTCTTTACTCTCTTGACGAATTTACAGGGACCTTGCTCATTGGTTCTCCTTTTATCACGACCATGCCGATCTATATGTATAAAACTGCCATGGGTTACGAGATGCAGGTTGCTTCCATTACGGCTCTGCTTCTCATGCTTCCTGGCTTAGTTCTCCTTTTCTTTATCGAAAAATACCTAAAGTCTCAATATTTAGCAACCTTTGGGAGGGCTTGACATGGATATCTCGATCGCAAATTTAAGCAAGAGCTATCAGCAACCAAAGAAAGTTCTCTCCAATATTGACCTGAACTTTCAGGCGGGAAGTTTTACCGCCATCCTCGGTCCCAGCGGTTGCGGCAAAACAACCCTCATGCGCTGTTTAGCTGGCTTCTTAAGTGTGGATCAAGGAGTCATCCGTTTCGGCGACCAAGAAGTGACGCACCTGCCTCCCCAAAAGCGAGGGACGGCCATGGTCTTTCAAAATTATGCCCTCTGGCCACATATGAGTATTTATGAGAATATCGCCTACGGTTTAAAAATCCGCAAGCATTCCAAACCAGAGATCGAGAAGAAGATCCTGCACATCTTGGCAAAAGTCGAAATCGATCCCCAAGATGTCAAGAAACGCTATCCCAGCCAATATTCTGGCGGTCAGCAACAGAGAATTGCTCTAGCGCGGGCATTGGTCTTAGAACCCAAACTTCTCCTTATGGACGAACCGCTCTCCAACCTGGATGCTAAGGTCCGGCAGCGTTTGCGCATCGAAATCCGCAAACTCCAGAAGGACTTGGGAATCACGGCAATTTACGTGACTCATGATCAAGATGAAGCTTTATCAATGGCCGACCAAATGGTTTTAATGAATGAGGGAAAAATTGAGCAAATCGGATCTCCAGAAGAAATCTACACTCACCCGGAAAATTACTTTGCGGCACAGTTTATAGGCACCAGCAACTCTTTACAAGGTGAATACCAGGATGGAGCCTATTATTTAGGACAGCAGATCCTTCAACTCCCTGATTCACCACTGAGAAACAAAGGAAGTTACGACTTAGTCATCCGTAGCAAAGATGCCCGTATCACCAAACATCGAGTTGCGGACGCCAAGGTCCTTACGTTCCAAGGCAATCTTCGGGAAAGCCTCTTCACCGGTTCTGGCTTCCGCCATTGGGTAGAGGTCGAAAAACAAGATATATTTATTGAGTCCGAGGAGAATATCTTGGAAAAGGGTATCTGCTTTGTGCAAATCCCCCACGAGAAATACTTCCTATTTCCTAAAGAAAACTTGACATGTCGAGCAGGAAAAGGGTAACACCAAATTTGGAACAAAGGAATCGAATCATGAACAAAAATAAATTCGCAGGTATTTTGCTGGTCTCTGATATGGACGGAACTTTGTTAAACACCCATGATGTGATCAGCACCCAAAACCATACCGCTTTAACACATTTTGTCGCCCACGGAGGAGCTTTTACAATAGCTACAGGCCGGATCGAAACTTCAATCGAACACTACTTACCACAACTGCCTATGACAGTACCCGCGATCCTATACAACGGAGCAATGATTTATGACTTTCAGTCTAATAAGTCCCTCTGGACAGCCACTCTTCCCCCGACAATCGCCGAAATAATCCAATCCTTAACTGGAAATCTGCCTGAACTTGGAATTGAAATCTATGCCAACAGCCAGGTTTATTTATGGGCTGAAAATGCTTGGACCACCGAACACTTAAATCGAGAAAACCTGCCTATTCAATATTCTTCCACTCTGAAGGGCATCCCTGAGCCCTGGCAAAAGATATTATTGGCCTGGGCACCTGCTAAGATAGAGGCGCTGGAATCACATCTAATCGAACTTAATCTACCCCTGAGCTTCGTGCGCTCAGAACCGTATTTCCTGGAAATCTTACCGCAAAACATTAACAAAGGCTCAGCGCTGACGAGACTTGTTTACGCCTCGGGCTTCGATCTTGCCAACGTCGTGGCTATGGGAGATAATCCAAATGACCTCGAAATGCTGCAAACCGCTGGATTTGGTATTGCTGTCGAAAACGCCCATCCTAGTTTAAAACGCGTCGGAGTTTTTTCTACCTGCTGTAATGATGATCATGCAATTGCCGCAGTCGTCGACTGGATTGAGTCAGGCCTGCCGCTTTTTGGGTCATCCCGGGAGAAGGGGTGATCTAATTGGCAACCATTAAAGATATAGCCAAGGTTGTCGGAGTTTCCAAATCAACCGTTTCCAGAGTTGTCTCAGGACATGGGAGTTGCAAACCTGACACAAAAGCAAAGATCCTGAAGGCCATGAGAGAAATGAATTATACGCCTAACCATCATGCCCGGGCAATGGTGACAAAAAAGACAGGGATTATTGGAGTAATTATTTATCGCAAGCATATGCCAATTATCTCTCATCCATATTACGGAGCCATCCTGGATGCTATAGCTACCGAAACCAGAAAGGCCGGTTATAGTATTATGATTATGACTGATGACGAGGCAACCATGGATGTAGGAGATCAGTTTATTAGGCATAGGGTGGACGGGCTGATCCTCTTAAGCCGGGTTACCGAGGAACTAATCAATTATTATCAGCAAACCTCTATACCTTTTGTTCTGATTAATAATACTGCAATTGTCAAGGGAACTACCTATATTGTCAATGATGATTATCAAGGGGCTTATGACGCTGCCATCCACCTAATAAGCAAAGGCTATAAAACGATTGCTTACATCTCGGGGCCCCTGGAACACCGAAGTTATCGCTTACGCTGGGAGGGTTTTCAGGCAGCCCTGCAAGACCATGGGGCGGCAGTCAAAATGGGACTGACTTATATTGGAGACTCAGGTGTTGAAACTGGTATAACGGGTGCTGCTAGCATTCTCCAAACGAATGATAAGCCTGACGCTGTCTTTGCCAGCAATGATATGATAGCCATCGGTGCGTTGCAGGTGTTCCACTCTTTGGGACTGCAGGTTCCACGGGATATTGCCGTCATGGGCTTCGATGATATTTATTTTTCCCAATACACGACACCGGCCTTGACAACAGTTGCTGTCGATAAGAAGCAAATGGGTACCCTGGCTGTGCAGAAACTCTTGACAATGCTGGAAAGTCAACGAACTGAGAATGAGAGCATCATCTTACCCCCAAGGGTTATTGCCAGAGATTCGACGTGACAGCAATCTTTGTCTTTAGTTCACAATCGGAAGTTCGGTAATGCCTCTTAGAAGAACTTTATCTGATAGGAGTGTGCATTTAAGAGGAATGAATAATCTTATCAAGAGCTTGCTTTTGGCACTTTCCGCTGGACTGCTCGTGCCCATTCAAGGATCCATTAATTCTCAAATTGGAAAAACATCCGGACAATATGCGATGATAATCGGCTGGATTATAGTAATTATGCTGGGTATTTATGGGGTAATAAAATCGTAGACTCCATTTAAAAACATTGAGCCATTTTTTGGGATATCCACTTTCAAGACTCCAATAACCCAAAATGCCCTAAAATCATCGGAAACAAATCAATGATTCGGGGATGATCCACACTAATCGGCATTCCGGCAATGATCATAGGCACTGTTGAATCCTCTTCTTCGAGGGATCCGTGACTCCCTCCACCAGGGTGAATTGGTCCCCCGACGGCTAGATATTCATACCCTGATGCTGCCGAAACGACCACCCGACTTCCACCCCTCGCCTCAAGGGCAGAAATCAGACGAGTCAACGCATCAGGGAACTTCCCAAATTCTATTTTTTGATCACCCGTCACGTGGGCATCGACCACGGATAAATCTCCTTCCAAAGACCAACCTTGGCCGTAAACGTCTTGATCGGGACCACCGCGAGAAAAAAATAGTTGTTTTTCGGTTCCGCCTTGAAGGACAGCATACCTGTTTTCGGAGACTTTCCAGGCAATTTGAGCATTGCGTGAATCTTGGATCAGAATGCTCACGACATCAGCTAAAATCTCACTTTTGCGCTGGAGAATGTAAATAAAGGCCATACGTTCATTCGGACATATGGCAATCTCTTGGCTGATGTCGTCATTTGCTTGCTCTGTAACCTTTAACCGTTTGAACGACTTTAAAGCCCGATCCAAATCGATCAGATATTCCTTACCTAAACCAACCATCGTTTGAGAATGGTCTCCCGTGACAATAATCAAATTTTTCTCGACTGCTTCTTCCCAAGAACCATACTCATTAAGAACTGTAGCCACCTGAAAGTCCGCTCGCTCAAGCGAAGGCCCACTACGTAATGGACCGTACCGATGTGAATATTTATCGTTATCGGGGAAATAAACAACCATTAAATCTGGTTGATTTCCCTCACGGACAATTTGGGCAGCGATTTTTCCGGAAAAAGAGTCATTAAAACCAAAGCGATCAAACACCCCTCGAGGATAAGCATTGGGCCAATCGGAAAAAGGTGGCTGAATGAGCTGGCCTAAGGTCAAATGAGAGGGGCCTGAAACTACTGCTTGGTTAAATTGAAAGCCTGTTGACAAGGCGAGCAAAAGAGGAACCTTGGTACAATAAGGATGTGTGCCCCTATGCATAAAAAAATTGACGTTTCCCGCACTATATCCCTTAGCCTCAAGTACTTCATACAAGGTTGGTGTTTCCAAACAAAGGTGTTCTTCGTTGAGCTTAATTAGCAAGTTACGCAGAACCTTCTCTGTCCCAATTTTTATAACAGTATGTCTGGTCGCTCCATAATCCACAATTTCTTTAATTTCCTCGTTGTACCAGATAAACCCGGGAACCCCATGTCGATCAGGCCAAGTTCCGGTGATCATGGAACTCGTGGCAACTGGGGTCATTGTTGGAAAGGAGGAGACTACGCGGCCAATGTAGGTTCCATGTTTAGCCAGAAAACGCAGTGCAGGGGCATTACCTTCCGAAAGAATTCTATCTAAGACTACAGGATGAAGAGAGTCAATCACAAATAAGATTACCTTTTTCATGGTCGACCCCCTTCCCCGATCTTACTCATAATAAATTATATCAAAATCATCTCCATATTGTCACGAATTGGAGAATTAACTTAAATATATAACAAGGCTAAAAGCATAATGCTTCTAGCCTTGTTTAATCGCCGCCTACCTATTCATAGTTTTTAAATAATATTTACCGGGCAATTAGAACAGAACATTTTGCTCCAAAGAGAACGCGCTGACTAACACTCCCTAATATGGAACCAGCGATCGCCCCGTAACCATGACTCCCCATAACCACCAAATCGATATTCTCTTTTTCAATCTCTTGCAAGATGATGTTTGCTGGTTTTCCTGGCAATATTTTCTTGATTAAGGTGACGTCAGTAATATCCATTCCTTCAAGAGTGGCTTGAATCGCCAACTCCCCCCGCCGTTCAGTTTGGTTCTGCGAAATGATATCCTCCTCAAGGAGACTGCCATCAAACATCAGAGGCTTGTACATAACGAATAGAAGTTCGACTTCCGAGTGAAATTTCCTAGCGAGGTCCAAAGCACTTTTCAACGCTTGCCGTGAATACTCTGAAGCATCTGTTGCTACCAATATTTTCTTCAAAATAAACTCCTCCTCCATAATCATTTCCCTATCGTGAAATCCTTATATAAGAATACATTCCACACTAACCTCTTATATCCTTCTTTATTTTAATGATGATTATAATTTTTTTCAATGATAAACTAAACTCCTTGTTGTCATGAATTGATTAAAAGCTGCGGCAGCGCCGCAAAGTAAATTTTCGTTCTCGGCCAGTGCAAAAAATGTGATGCCAAAAGGAAGATTCTCTGCAGCACAATCAGACGTCACTGCAACGGCGCACAAATCCAACAGATTGCAGTGATTGGTATACTTGCCAAGATCACTGTTTTTCCCGATCGGATCCTGCCGAACCTGTTCGCGTGTCCAAGTCCCCGCGCAAGTTGGCATAACAAGGACTACATCTTTAAGTAGCTTTTTGGTCTCTGCCTTGATGGCCTGCAATTCATGGATCGCCTTAAACACCGAAGCAGCATCAAAATGTTCACCACTGCGCAGGATCTTCTCAGTGACGGCGAGCACACTGCCTGGATGACTTTCCACGAAGCCACCTAAATCTGCCCATCGTTCGGCAATCCATGGGCCTTCGTACAATATCTTGGCCCCTTTTTCAAGAATTGAGCAGTCTAGGGTTTGGGTTCCTGGGAAAACTTTTAATATCTTAGCGACAGACTTATCCCAAGCAGCTTGGTATTCCTTAGCAAACGGGCCGAAAAATTCCGGTTCCTTCTCCGGAAGACAGATCATTTCTGGTTTCCTGGCGCTTAGAGCCGGAAACTCCTTGGACCAAGGATCGCTGGACTCGAAACCCCTCACCACTTTGTCAACGACAAGGCAATCGTTTAAGGAATTGGAAAAGGCTGTGACACAATCAATGCTCGCGCAGGCAGGCACTACGCCACTTGACGGCCATGCGCCACAGGTCGGCTTCCAGCCGACTAGTCCGTTCAGCGCTGCAGGTACTCGTCCAGAGCCTGCCGTATCTGTCCCCAGTGCAAAGACCGCTTGGCCTTTGGCAACCGCCACAGCCGAACCAGCGCTTGAGCCTCCGCTGATCAAGTCTTCTCTCAGAGCGTTATGCGTCTCACCAAACGGACTTCTCGTGCCTACCAAGCCCGTCGCAAACTGATCTAGGTTGGTTTTACCCATTGGTAGAGCGCCTGCTTCTGTCAGCCGCCTGACCACTGCCGCGCTTTCAGCTGGCAGGTAGGCATAATCCGGGCAACCTGCCGTTGTCAGAACACCAGTCAGATCAATATTGTCTTTGATGGCAAACGGGATGCCCCACAAGGGGCAGCTTTCGATATCAAGCGCTGCTAACCGCTCCAAATAGGACCTAATCAAGTCCATATCAGGCCGGACAATCCAGATATTCATTCTTGCTGTAGCCTTTGCCCGCCTGATGATCTCTAAAACGACCTGTTCAGGGTCAAGGCTTTTCTTTAGATAGTGATCTCGCAACCACGTTATCGTAAGTTTTTCTGGTAGCTCGATCATACCCCAGCACTCCCTTCCACTTTTAGACACAACAGGACATGACCGGAATTTACAACGTCTCCCGGTTTGACGACTATTTTTACCACTCTGGCGTCGAACGGCACGCTCTGCGTGAATTCCATCTTCATACTTTCCATTACGACGAGCGGCTGATCCTTTTTCACCAGTTCTCCTTCGCTTACCAGCACCTTCCAGACACTACCCGGAATCTTGGCGCACAGACTTTCTGTCCCTTCCGGCAGCAAGTCTCCAGCGTCCTCGGAGACAACAGCCTGCTCTGAAACAAATTCATCGAGTCCGAGCCGTTTCCACCGTTCCCGTTCAGCGTTAAAAGAAGCTTGCTGATGGGCCTTGAAGGAAGTAGCCTCCTGATTTATTTGCTCAAGATAGGCTAGGTGTTCACCAAAATCATAAGTCGTCTCTGTAATTTTCACGTTGAATTTTCCTCTCAGAAAATCCTCACGCAGCCTTAGGAGTTCCTCCGGTTCAACGAGATAAAACCTGATCTGATCAAAAAACCTCAGCAGCCAGGGTTTGCCCTCTTCAAAGCAAGGGGTCGAACGCAGTCTGTTCCACATTTGGACAGTTCTGCCCACGAGTTGATAACCGCCCGGGCCCTCAACTCCATAAACGCAAAGATAGGCGCCGCCTATGCCCACGGCATTTTCTGGCGTCCAAGTCCTGGCGGGATTATATTTAGTCGTCACAAGTTGGTGCCTAGGGTCAAGCGGTACGGCTACAGGAGCGCCGAGGTAGACATCGCCCAATCCGAGGACGAGATAGGTTGCGGCAAAGACAATTTTATACACATCCTCGAGGGTTGCCAGCCCGTTGATCCGCCTAATAAATTCGATATTGTCCGGACACCACGGGGCATCCGGTCTTACATTTTGCTGATACCGATGCATGGCTAGGCGTGCGCCCGGATCATTCCAGGAAAGCGGCAACTCGATGATGCGCGAAGGCAGTTTTACAGATTCCAGTGAAGGGAGACTTTTTTCAAGTTCGATTATTTTACGGCAAGCGGTTCTAAGATCTATTTTTTTGGGGTCAATGTGAACCTGAAGGGAACGTATGCCAGGCGTCAGATCAATCACCGGAATCGCCGGCTCTGCTTGGATAGCCTGCATGAGCGAATGGACACGCAGTCTCAGGCGCAGATCTAGCTCCATATCGCCGTATTCGACAAGCAGATACTCATCGCCCGCACAGCGCACCTTGATCGGCAACGGAAGATTATTTTCGTCACTGTACAAGATGGGATATTCAGGCGGAAGCAAGCGTTGAGCTTGCGGCAGTTCTAGAGCTTCTACGCTCCGAGCACCCGAGGCGATTTTTTCAAGAATCTCTTCCTGTTTTTGGCGAAGCTGCTGAGCCTCTTCGAGGGTCAACAATTGGAACAACACCTTGTCGCCGGGATGAAGCTGGCCAATCTTCCAGAGCTCTGCCGACGCCGTTGTCATAGGGCAAACAAACCCACCCAGACTCGGCCCATCCTGCCCAAGTAGAATCGGCATATCGCCCGTCATATCCAAAGCACCCACGGCATAGGGCGTGTCGTGGATGTTGGAGGGGTGGAGACCCGCCTCCCCACCGTCCTGTCGACTCCATTCCGGGGCAGGACCTACAAGCCGCACACCTGAGCGCGAACTATTGAAATGTACTTCCCATTCAACGGACGCTAAGTGCTGAAGGGACTCTGGTTTTAAAAATTCAGTCGTGCAATGGGGACCGGGTATGACTCCAATGGTCCAGGTACTGATGATTTCAGGCCTGCTCTCCAGCGCGAGCTCTTGCCCGTTGAGATTCGGGCCTTGATGTTGCAAGGCTAGTACATCCCCGGTGCGCAAAGCGCGACCGTTCAAACCACCAAAGCGGCCCAACGTAAAGGTCGAGGCGCTCCCCAGCACACTGGGCGCATCAAGGCCGCCTTGAATTAGCAGATACGTCCTCAGACCACGCTCGGCCTCACCAAACGCTAGCGTCTGTCCGGCGCTCGCCCAAATAGGTTGATACATCGGCACATTTTCGTCGTCAAGACGCGCCGTCATGTCAGCACCTGTCAGACAGAACCAAACTCCACCTCGGAAACGGTAACTACCGCCCTTAAGTGTCAATTCAAGCCCAGGCAGACCCTCCTTGTTGCCAAGCAACAGATTTCCCATTCTGAAAGACCAGGAATCCATTGGTCCAGAGGGTGGAACCCCTACCTGCCAGTACCCTACGCGCCCGGGATAATCCTGAATGATGGTCTGTATCCCTCCGTCGAGTACTTCTAAGGCCGGATATTCAGGTCTATAGCCGTCGAGCATATGGGTGCTGAGATTTCCCTCTCTATAATCGCTGCGCTCAAGTAGCGCTCTCAGGTACCTAACATTGCTGGTTAGTCCGTAGATATTGGTTTCGTCAAGGGCGTCTTTCAACTTTTGCAAGGCGTCCGCTCGGTCCTTACCGTGGACAATAATTTTGGCGAGCAACGGATCGTACAATGTACTCACTTCAACGCTATCCTGAATCCAGGTCTCGACCCTGGCCTTGCTTGGGAAAACCACGCTGTCCACTCGACCACTGCTCGGTGCAAAATTGTTGTGGCTGTCTTCGGCATAGATTCTGGCCTGAAGGCTGTGGCCCTCTGGCTGATGAAGCCTTCCCAATAAATTGTCAAGCTCGCCGGCTGCTTCTAGCACCATCCATTCAACAAGGTCTAGGCCGTATACCTCTTCCGTAACCCCATGCTCGACCTGCAGCCTGGTATTGACCTCTAAAAAATAAAACTGCTCTTCCTGAGTGTCATAGAGAAATTCAACCGTCCCAGCACTGCTGTAGCCTGTCAGTTTGGCCAGTCTTACTGCCGCCTCATGCATTTGTAGCCTGATATGTTGGGGGAGGTTAGGCGCCGGGCACTCTTCCAGCACCTTCTGATTGCGCCGCTGAACAGAACAATCTCTTTCACCGATCGCTACAACCTCGCCGGAACGGCTACCGAAAATCTGCACCTCAATATGCCGAGCACTCGCAATATATTTCTCCAGAAATACTCCATCGTCTTGAAAATTAGTTTTAGCCAGATACCTTACCGATTCATAGGCTAAACCTAGCGTTTCCTCGTTCTCGCAAATTCTCATGCCGATGCCACCGCCACCGGCCGTACTCTTGAGCATGACCGGATAGCCAATGCACTCGACTTCAGCCATCGCTTCGGCCAAACTTAGCAGCAGACCCGTTCCCGGAGGCAGCGGAACTCCTGCCTCCTCCGCCATGACGCGAGCGGAATGCTTCAAGCCAAATCGTTCTATCTGCTCTGGAGAAGGGCCAATAAAGGCTATACCCTTTTCGGCGCAGGCCCTGGCAAACCCGGCATTTTCACTGAGAAATCCGTAGCCCGGATGAATAGCCTGCACTCCTGTTTCGACTGCCTTCTTTAAAATTAACTTGGCATTCAGATAGCTGTCTTTGGCTGGGCCATCCCCGATGAGCACTGCTTCGTCGGCCTCACTAACATGCAAGCTGTCTTGATCAGCCTTCGTATACACTGCCACCGATTTAATGCCCATCTTTTTAAGCGTACATTCGATCCGGTGGGCAATCGCTCCCCTGTTGGCGATCAAAACTTTAGTAAACATCTAATGCAGCTCCTTATTCGTTCCAAATCAAGAGTCGTATCGGGGTGGGATTATAGGCATTGCAGGGATTGTTAAGCTGTGGGCAATTGCTAATCAGCACTGTGACACGGCATTGGGCCTGCATCTCCACGTAGTAGCCTGGCGCCGAAAGTCCGTCGGCAAATTTCAGTCCACCCTCAGGCGTTACCGGAACATTCATGAAAAAGTTGATATTCGGAGCAAGATCGCGTTTTTCATAGCGATCGTTAAAATTCGCCATCTGGAGCATAAAGGTGTCGCGGCAATTGTGCATATACTGTATATCCCGAGAATACCGCACGGTGTTGCTTTGGGCAGAACAGGCGCCTCCCAAGGTGTCATGAGATCCGCAAGTATCTGCCACGATGGTCATGAGTGGCTTACCCGATTCCGCCCGTAGCACTGATCCGGTTGTAAGGAAGATATTTGCCTGAGCTGTGATCGTCGCCGTCGCGCTGTAATGGTCCTGGGGGTTTTCAGCATCATAAAACATCGTATCCGCAGCCTGGTTGCCCCCCATATCCACGATTCGGAAGATCTGCTGCGGCTGAAGTTCATACATCCAGCCGTCACCCGCCGGAATAATCTTGTCATAGATAGCGTCGGTCTCTAAACGCACGCTCTCTGTTTTATTAAATAAAGCAGTCATTTTGTTTCCTCCCGTGCCTTAGTCTGACAGTGTAAAGTAATCCCAGGTATTCTCAAAAGCCCTGCGGTTTTCAGGTCTGTAGTTGACACAATAATCCAGGGAATCTAGCGGCATGGCCGGCAGGACTTCGACCCGAATAGGCACTGAAGGGTATTCCTTACGCATATCGAGCGGATTCGGCGTATTTGATAAAATAAGCAGGACATCCATTTCGGTGCGCAGAGTAACAGTCGCACCCTGTGTACAGTGTTCTTCGATAAAATGCATGCCACCCTGGTTATCGCACTGCACCTTGGCAAAAAGATTTACCGGTGAAACCATATCCCTCGGCTGAAGGGCGTTTCTTTCCAGCTCAGTCATAAAATTCTCGTAACCACTGCGTAGCCAATCATTTCTCAGGTGCTGATAATCTGTCAGACCATATTTTTCATCCGTTTGCGCGCGCCCTGTGACACCAGAGATCGTATCGTGCCATCCTAAGCTGTCGGCAACGATGCTCGCCAGCACACGTCCGTTATCACTCATCAACACGTTTCCCTTAGTTAAGTGCGACGTGTACTGAGCCTTGAGCGTATCTGGCATGTTGTACCTCTCGGTTAGATCCCGGCGATTATAAAGTAACATTGACAGATTGGCACCTGCTTTCAGGGCAGTGAACCTCAGTAACTTGCCTCTGCCGATGATACCCGACCATTTTTCACCGGGCAGCAACGTCATCTTCCAGATTATATTCACACTAATTCAGCCCCTTCATAAAGATTTGATCAATCTAAGCAAACGAATTTAACGAATTTAACGAATCTAACTAATCTAAGCAAACAAAAACCGGGCAGGCTGAATAATCAGTTCTCCCGGGTTTTTATCCCTCCGTGTACGTACCGTCGGCACGCGCCTTCTCTCGGACCTGTCCGGCGCGCACATAATCTGCGCCCCGCGGAACCCTAGAAGACCATTGTCACTATTTAACTTTCTAGATCGTCGTCCGCTTCCTTGTCATGAAGTAGTGCCGTGATCTTGTGCCTGTAGTCAATAAACTCCTTAGTATCTTTAAGTGCTAGCGAGCGCCTATAAGGTAAAAAAATGGGAATGCTAGCTTTGATTACGCTTGGCTGCCCGCTCATGACGTATACCCTCGTGGAAAGGAATACCGACTCCTCGATATCATGCGTGATGAAGACCACAGTCGGTTTATCCACTTGCCAGATCTGCCTCATCAAAAGCTGCATCTCAGATTTTGTCTGCGAATCCAGCGCCCCGAAAGGCTCATCCATCAGCAATACCTTCGGGCTGTTCGCTAAGGCCCGGGCTATTGCTACCCTCTGCTGCATGCCTCCGGACAATTCCTTGGGATAACTTCTTCTGAACGGAGTGAGTTTGATGATCTCCAGATAACGGTCGACAATCTCCTCCGCCTGCTTTTTGGGTATTTTTCTGATCTTTAAGCCAAAGTGGATGTTTTCTTCCACGGTAAGCCAGGGAAAAAGGGTGTAGGTCTGAAACACCATGCCCCGGTCAGCTCCGGGCTCTTCAATTAGCTTATCATCAAGAATCGCTGTACCTCCCGTGGACTCATCCAGACCGGCCAGAATGCGCAAGAGCGTTGACTTACCGCAGCCCGATGGACCGACAATACTGACAAATTCATTATCCAGTATTTCAATACTCACGTCAGCAATAGCGACGGTTTCCTTGCGTTTACTCACATAGGCTTTGCGGAGATTGCTGACCAAGATCTTACTGTTGGCGACATGCGCCTCGATCACTGCGTCGTTCTGGGTTGGGACCTGCTTTTTTCTACCGAACATTATTTCCCTCCTTCAGCCCAGGGAAATAGCTTCCGGTTGGCTAAAACGAACAACCGATCGGTTAAAAGCCCGAGGCAACCAATGATCAGAATACCTCCGAAAATAGCATCTGTTTTCAGATAACGCTGCGCCTTCAGAATGTTGTAACCAAGACCGCTGTTGGCAGCTACTAGTTCGGCAACGATCAGGTAGGTCCAGGCCCACCCGATCATGATCCGTAGCGTGTCCATTGTCCTAGGCGCGATGGCAGGAATAATGACTTTCATAATTACTGTTATCCGTTTTGCTCCGAGTGTGTAGGCGGCGCTGAGCAGGTCCTCCGGCACAGCGCGGACGTTATCTGCGACCATCGGGATCAACTGGAAAAGCGTACCCAGGAAGATTAGTGCTATCTTGGCACTCTCATCGATACCGAACCAAACCATGATCAGTGGCACGAACGCCGGTACTGGCATATAGCGGATAAACTCGGTCAAGGGCTGGATCAACGCTTCTGCGAAGTTAAAGGTTCCGGCCAATATGCCAAGGGGAAGACCGACCACGGCAGCTATGACAAATCCCATCAAGATGCGGTAAGCGCTGATGCCAATATCGGGCCAGATCTGTCCGGACCCAAAGACATGCAGCAGATAAGCAAGCACTGATTTGGGCGAGGGCAAGAAGATCTGACTTATGGAACCGCCTTCGCTCAACAACGTCCAGAGGATAAGAACCAGCAGAAAAACTCCCAATGCCAAAGCATTGTATAATTTAAGGTCGATTTTAGTGCGAATTCTAAATAGTTTCCTCATTGGACGACATCCTCTCTTACTTCTGCGCCAAAGCTTTGGTATCCGGCGGTGTAAAATCCTTTCTGGTCTTGCTTATTTCCTGCATGAAGGATGGATCTAACATATCCGCTGGGTTGGACGGGATTTTGTCGATCATTTTGACGCTTGCGAGGAACTTGGCGGTGTCATTTAAGGTATAGGGAAGGTAAGTGTAGTTATCCTGTTTTACGGTCATCGCTGCAAGGTTGTCTTTGACGGAGAACAGCTTTGATCCAGCCATCATTTGTTTCATAACGTCCACTGAGACATCGGCCTGCTTTGCCATATCAGCCACAGCCTTGACTGGGTTCTGATTGTAAAATTCCAGGGCATCCAAATAAACATTCGTGAGGTTGGTCACATCCTTGCGGTCTGTCTTAATAAGCTCATCACTGGCAATCAGCAGGTCGGGAATGAGGCCGGGCGTATTGGCCGAGCTGTAAAGCAAATGATTATCCTTGCTGCCGAGCGCTAGAGACAGTGAAGGTTCCCACACGCAGGCCGCACCTACCTTGCCCGCCAGCATCGCCGTACCGCTATCGTTAACGGTCATGTTGGTATACTTGATATCACTTTCCTTCATGCCCGCCGATTCTAGAGCCTTAAGCAGGAAGAAATGCTCGATCGTACCATATTCCGTCACAACATTCTGCCCTTTGAGATCACTAATCGATTTGAATTTAGTATTTGCCACCAAGCCATCTGCCCCGTTGGAGTTGTCATTGATCATGACAGCTTTGAATTTGACACCTTGGTTATAGGGGGCAATCATATCGCAGGCGGCAATATTGAGCAGATCCAGCTTACCTGTATTAAAAGCCTGCAGACTGTCACTGTAGACTGGGAAATACACAAGCTCCACATTTAGGCCGTATTTTTGGAACAGGTTTTCTTCTTTGGCGATATACCATACATACCAGGCGGGATAGGGCGAGGTGCCAATGGTTATTTTTTTGCTACTACTTGGCGTATTGCTGCTCGGTGCACTACTACTTGGCGTTGTGACCGTACCACAACCTCCTAACGAAATGACCAACGCTAGGGTCACTAACAAAGCTATAATTTTTTTCATAAGACAGTCCATTCCTTTCATTTTTAAACTAAAGCGTCTTCATTCTCTTCGCCGGTTCTTATCCTAATACTGCGTGTGACCGGTATCACAAATATTTTGCCATCACCTTCCTGATCCGTCTGATTGACTTTGATGACGATCCCGCTCAGCCGGCTTTCGTCCTCATCGTTTATGTAGACCATAATCATTTTCTTCGTCATCAAACGATGATAACCATCGGTCTTATTCTCAAGACTTCCGTCACCCGCTGAAAATTCAACCAGCTTTTTGCCCCTGCCAAGGACATTCATCACACTGAAGGCATTGAAACCTTCCTGTTCCAGCGCATCCTTAGTCTGACGATATCTTTCGGGCCTGATGATGATCATTGCTTTTTTCAATTCAGCTCCACCTCACTTTGCTCTGAATATTGAATTCCGGACAATGCAGAAAGCAACTCAAGCTCACTAAATAATCATAATTCAGCCTTACCGTTACTTATAGTGTAAGCTGTACTGACTGGTGTCACAAAAATCTTTCCATCGCCGTAGGTCCCGTCGTTGCCACTCTTTGCACTTTTCATAATCGTGGCCACAACCTTCTCTTCGTCTTGGTTATCAACGACTAGGATAATCAGCTCTTTAGGCAGCTCACTGTATAAAACCGACTTCACTTTCAGGCCTTTTTGTTTTCCTCTTCCCAAAACACTGACTCTTGTCGCAGCTGGATAACCCTGTTCCTGCAAACTGGCAAGCACCAAATCAGCCTTTTCAGGCCGGACAAACGCTTCAATCATAATCATTTTCATTCACCTCTTTTAAAAAATAAAAAAGATGTTGCTTCTTCAGCAGCACCTTTGCTACGCTTAATATGCTCATAAGCATCTTTAAGCTAACTTCATTATAAACATTATAGTAGCTATAATGTCAACTGCTTTTTATTACAATTAAAATTTATAGTTTTACAGGTATTTAAATTTCACTGATATACTCGTATTCGTAATCCGAATAAGCCTTGTCGGTAATAATAAGCACTAGTCCATCCCCCGCGATGCTATAGCCATTTTCCTTAATCTGATTAGTCATCTCTCTGAAATAGCTCTCGATATCCTTATAGGTTCCGACGAATGCCATTGTCGCATAAATACCTTCAGGCAACGGAATTGTAGCTACTTCCTCCGGAATATTGTGCCCAAATACCATCGTTATCCCTTTAAAGTTTGAATAATTCCCATTTTCGATCTCGCTTTGATCGATCACCGAGCCAAAAGGATTTAGATAAAGCTCGTCGATGCTTTTTATTACCATACCCAGCTTTTTGATGCCTAATTCATGCTCCACGAAAATGTCACCGTTTCCGAAGGTAAAATACAACATGTGTCTTTCCTGTAGCTGCTGGAATCTACATTTCCCCATGATGTCTTTATCAAGATAGTTGTTGACAATTTTAAGCATCGATTCAATTTTTGTCCGTTTATTTTTCAACCTTACTATTTCAGTATTGATAAAATCCACCCTTTTTCCCAACAAGTCCAGCATCGAGTCCAAACCCCTGTTTTCAAAATATCTTTTGATCTCCTTGAGTGGCATTCCCGTGCCTTTTAAAAAAAGGATCGATTCAAGATGGGCAAACTGCTCAATGCCGTAATATCTGTAACTAGATTCTTCGTGAATATAGGATGGCTTGAACAGATCAATCTTGTCATAGTACCTTAATGTTTGAGTTGAGATTCCGTGTATCCGCGCCATCTCACCGATTAATATCAGCGGATTCATTTTACACCCCTTTTATCTATCTTAAGAGCCGTATGTTTGCTTTTGCCACAAACTGCTCTTTTAATTGCGTGGTTCACGCTATATAATCTTTTCAGAACGCTTAAAGCGAACAGATATGATGAAAATCCTGCCTAATGTGATCTACGAAGACCCTCTAATTAAACACAGAATCTTAAGTTCAACTAAGGAGGTAGCAACTTACTGGGATGGAAAACACAATTTTAAGGACAGAAACAGGTACCCTTTTGGTCGCAGTATGCGGATTGCACATGCGCGGATATCCGCTTGAAAAACAGATGCTAGAACACGAGGCTCATTTTCTGCGCGAGACTTTAACTGCCCCTAACTATCAGTTATTCAGGTTGCCGACCACACCTGCCAAACCTGGCCTACTCAAAGGAAACACGGGGGGAGCTTCCATACAGATAGAAATCTGGGAAATGCCACTGACGAGGTTCGGCGCTTTTGTTTCCGCCATACCGTCCCCTCTCTGCATAGGAAAGATCGCGTTGCTGGACGGAACGGAAGTTTCAGGCTTTGTTTGCGAAGCATATGCCTGCGAAAACTCAGAAAACATAACATCTGCTGGAAGTTGGCATAATAGCTCACCTGGGATTTGCAAATAGCCAATGAAGAATAATAAGTTACACGCTCGTACACAACGAGCGTGTTTTTGTTTCTACTAGTCAGAAAGTATAAGTTATCGGTGCAACTATGGCGACCGCCTTCGCTTGGGCTGACAGAAGGACTAATACGTGCGAAGACAGTGTCTGCAAGAAGGATAATACGTGCGAAAACAGTGTTTTCGTGGGTGCCGGCCAAGTTTCTTTATATATTTATCCCAGGGCTATTATGGTCTTTGCCTGATCACAGCCGCGACAACTGCCTTGGTCATTTCGCTTTTAGACTTTTCGGCTTCCTGGTTTAATAGCCGGGATCCCCTGAGCACAAAGTGGGCATTCCTGAGCTTCATAAGCCTGGATGTTTAGCTGAATGATGGAGCTTTGAGGCAACTCAAAATCCACCGTTCCGCCTGTCCGATCAACAAGCACACCCACACCCACCGGGATCGCCTCAAATTCTTGGACCACAGCTAAGACCTCGCGAACAGAACCACCCGTCGTGATCACATCCTCAACGACCAAAACGCGTTCTCCTGGAGAAAGTGTGAACCCTCTGCGTAAACGCATGATTCCGTTTTCCCGTTCGGTGAACAAGGCCCGTACACCCAAGGCCTTAGCGACTTCATGGGCCACTAAAATACCTCCCATGGCTGGGCCAATGACAGTTTCAATTCCCTGATCTTGAAAGGCAAGAGCCAGCCCCTCGGCTAGTATAGCTGCCCGCTCTGGGTATTGCAGTACCTGAGCACACTGCATATACTGAGCACTATGTTTTCCTGAAGTTAAGAGAAAATGTCCGTCTAACAAGGCCTTGCTTTTTCTAAACAAGTCTAGGTATTCATCAGGCGTAAGTTTAGTATTACCTATGTTCAATTGTTGTTCCATTGTTATTGTTCTCTCCTTTTCCAAGCATATCCCAGCCTACCGTACCCAAAGTCGCTCTAAAGCATCCCGAGGATCTTCGGCACGTGTAATCGGTCGTCCAACCACCAGATACGTACTACCCGCTTCCAAAGCCTCATATGGAGTGAGGACCCGCATTTGGTCATGCGCTTCGCTCCACGCTGGACGAATCCCAGGTGTAACTATGAGAAATCCGGGTGAGGTGTTCCTTCTTACCTCTCTCGCCTCCAGAGCAGAAGCGACAACCCCATCGAGGCCTGCCTTCTCTGCAAGTTTAGCGAGTTCTACCACATGCTCTGGGAGCTTCCTCTGTACCCCCATCTCTTGTCTAAATTGATTTTCCGACATACTCGTTAGGACCGTAACCCCAATCACTTTCGGCACGTTTCCTAGCTTACTTCCTGCTTCCCGCACAGCGTGGGCCGCCCTTGCCATCATGTCATACCCGCCACTGCAATGAACATTGATCATATCTACGCCTGATTGAATGAAGCCGCGAATTGCCCGTTCCACAGTCGTAGGGATGTCGTGAAGCTTCAAGTCCAGAAAGATGGGAAATCCCAGCGCTTTCAGTTCCTGAATCATCGTTGGACCCGTATAGGCGTATAGTTCCAGGCCCACTTTGATCCAACACCCACTGCCTTGCAGGGCCTTAGCCAGTTTCATTGCTTCCTCACGCCCTTGCACATCAAGGGCCACCATGACACGCTTATTATGTGATGTCACATCCAAACGATTCTCCTCCGTTTCTAACTGTTTAAGACTTATCCGCCGCAAGATACCGCCCTCTAAAAATGGGTGGTATCTTGCAGATTACGTAGCAAAACACTAAGCCTTATACGCAAGTCCGACCAATTCCCGTACCGACGCAAATCCGTGGTCTGCACAATAATTTTCAATTCCCTGAAGAATCTCCAGCGGAGCTTGGGGATTAACGAAATTCCCGGTGCCAATACTTACGGCCGTCGCCCCAGCCAAGAGAAATTCGACAGCATCCTGCCACGTGGTGATCCCACCCATG
Source organism: Desulfosporosinus sp. (assembly GCA_031292095.1). Taxonomy (GTDB): domain Bacteria; phylum Bacillota; class Desulfitobacteriia; order Desulfitobacteriales; family Desulfitobacteriaceae; genus Desulfosporosinus. The sequence continues at coordinate 6,394 of JARLHU010000213.1, read as the reverse complement.
CCTATGATCGGCAAATCTACTGCTTGAGCAACTTGCCATACCATACGGACAGCTACTGGGAGAATGGCCGGTCCGGAAAGCCCTCCGAACGTATTGGCCAGCACCGGACGTTGTTGATTAATGTCAATACGCATTCCCAAAAGCGTATTGATTAAGGATAGGGCATCTGCGCCTCCACGCTGGACAGCTTTGGCCATCCCAACAATATCTGTGACGTTGGGTGAAAGCTTCGCGATGATTGGAAGGTCAGTTTCTGCCTTAACCGCCGCAATCACCTCTTCAGCACTTTGAGGATCTGTGCCGAAATGCATCCCTCCATGTTTGACATTAGGACAGGAAATATTCACTTCCAGCGCGGCTAACCCGGAATCTTTATGCAATGCCCGCGCCATCTTGACATAGTCCTCCAACGAAAAACCAGAAACATTAGCAATTACAGCGGTAGGCAATTTTCGCACCTTAGGAAGATAAGATTTTAGGAATTCCTCTAACCCCGGATTTTCCAGACCGACCGCGTTCAGTAAACCTGCCGGGGTCTCCGCTAACCGTGGAACTGCATTTCCTAGCCGTGGTTCAGGGGTAAGCCCCTTCAGAGTGATACCACCTAATGCTTCTACTGGACAATACGAGGCATACTCTTCCCCAAATCCATAGGTTCCTGAACACGTCAGAACTGGATTTCTGAGAGTTATTCCCGCAATCTGAGTTGTCAAATCAACAGAGCACATCCCAGACAACCTCCTCACCCCGAAAAACCGGCCCATCCTGACATACTTTTTTATGAATCAACGTGCCTGCTACGTCTATAAGCGTGCATACACACCCTAAACAGGCTCCCACTGCGCATCCCATACGTTCTTCCAGAGAAACCTCTACTTGAACTCCAGAAGCCTTACACAGTTCCGTAACCGCCTGCATCATCTTTTTTGGACCGCAAGTAGCGACACTAATCTTCTCACAATCGATAAGTTGTTCTTGTTTAGCTTGCCCCACCAACTGAGATAAACGCTCCTGAAGTTGCTCGGTCACGAGACCCTGTTGCCCTAAACTTCCATCAAGCGTACTAAGATGGATCGGGATCCCCAATGCTTGCCAGTGAGAAAGTCCCGCACTTTCCAAAAACTGCTGGTTTTCTCCTCCCCAAAACAGACGCACCGTTAGACCCTTCGCAAGTGCGCTTTGAGCCAATGCATAGAGAGGGAATACGCCGATTCCTCCGGCAATCAGCCACAATTCTCCTTCTGCCGACAGGGAAAAGCCTTGCCCCAACGGCCCCATTACACTGAGCCTCTCACCACACCTTGCTCGAGCTAAGATTTCAGTTCCCCGACCCACAATTCGGTAAAGCAAGGTGATCTCATTGCGATCCGGAGAAATCTCTGCAATACTAATGGGCCGCCTTAACAAGGGGTCATAGGAAGAAATCGAGGAATCCTGAACCTGAACTGCTACAAACTGTCCGGCCTTCGCGGTTTGGGCAAACGGTCCTTTTAAAACCAAGCGCCTAAGTCTTTGCCCTTCCTCACCCAAGGCTTCATGAACTACCACTAGTCCTTCCGTAAGCATCTCACTCGCTCCTTTCATAATACAAGGCCCGTGATTCGGGGTCCGAAGTCCGAATTTCGAATATAGCACTTTTTTCCTGATAAGTAAAACTAAGTACCAGAAAAAATTTCTATTGCTATCGCTTAATCTACAGATGGAGTTTACAACTCAACCTGTAGTTCTTCGGTGTTCGTGCCTCGGACTTCTGACATCGGACTTCGATTTACAGCGGCAGAAGACCCGGTGAAATACTTTCCAATACCTGGAGTAACGCTGCGGCCGTATCCAAACTTGTGAAGCAAGGGATTCCATGTTCCACAGCCGCTCTGCGGATCGCAAACCCATCACTTTCCTGTACTCGGCCATGAGTTGTTGTATTGACCACATATTGGATTTTATGTTTGCGAATTCCGTCAATGATTTCATTAGAGCCATCATGTAACTTGGCGATTTGTTCCACTCTCAGTCCCTCGTTCTTTAAATAGCGCGTCGTACCTTCCGTCGCTAAAATGCGGAAACCTAGTTCGGCGAAACGTTGCGCGAGTGCTACCCCTTCCGCTTTATCACGATCTGCCAAGGTCACGAACACAGAACCATACGTCGTAAAGGTCAGACCTGCTCCCAACAAGGCTTTGTAGAGCGCTTTTTCGTACGTTCTATCCATCCCCATAACTTCGCCGGTGGATTTCATCTCTGGCCCTAAAGACGGTTCGACCCGTTGCAGCTTCGAAAAGGAGAACACAGGAGCTTTAACAGCAACCCGATCACCCGTTGGCCAGAGCCCGTGCGGAATCTTAATCTCTTCCCATTTTCTCCCTAAAATCACTTGAGTAGCCCAATCAATGATCGGAACCCCAGTAACCTTACTCAGAAAGGGAACCGTGCGGCTTGACCGAGGGTTAACTTCGAGGACATAGAGTTCTTTCTGATAAATAACATATTGAATGTTCAATAATCCTTTAATATTTAACGAACGAGCTAGCGATTCTGTCAAGGTTATGATGCGCTCTTGCATATTCATGTCCAAGGTTTGAGGTGGATAGACTGCGATGGAATCCCCAGAATGAACGCCTGCCCGTTCTAAATGCTCCATGATCCCAGGGATAAAAACGTTTTCTCCGTCCGAGATCGCGTCGACCTCCACCTCAGTTCCGAGCAGATATTGATCCATCCAGATTTCCTGATCCGAAGAGGCAGACAAGGCGCGCTTTACTACAGCCTCTAATTCCTTCTCTTCATAGACAATGTCCATAGCCCTTCCACCCAGAACATACGAGGGACGAACCACCAACGGAAATCCTATCTCTTGGGCTACACGTTCCACTTGTTCCATGCTCGTAGCCCCACCTCCGCGAGGCCGTTTTGCTCCAAGTTCTTGCAAAACACGGTCAAAGGTTCCTCGTTCCTCTGCCCGATCAATATCTTCAACCGTCGTACCTAAAATATGGTATCCACGCCTTGCTAAGCCGCTCGCCAAACCAATGGCCGTCTGCCCCCCGAACTGGACGACTACACCGTCGGGCTGTTCTTTGTCCAGAATTGCCGAGACATCCTCCAAGGTCAACGGTTCGAAATAAAGCCGATCAGCAGTGTCAAAGTCCGTCGAAACCGTCTCAGGATTATTATTTATGATGATACTTTCAAACCCCGCTTTACGCAGTGCCAGGACCGCGTGTACGGAACAATAGTCAAATTCAATGCCCTGCCCGATCCGAATCGGGCCGGATCCCAAGACGACCACTTTAGGTCGCTTATGAACTTCTCCCTCATCTTCCACATCATAGCTGGAATAGAAGTAGGGCGTTGTAGCCTCAAACTCTCCGGCACAGGTATCGACCATTTTGAAAACAGGCCGAAGACCTTGCTCAAGTCTGAACCGATAAACCTCATCTTCTGTGCTTTTCCAGAGAGTCGCTATTTCTAGATCAGCGAAACCCAGCCGTTTGGCACGAAGCAACTTCTCTTTATCCCAGGGTGCTTGTTCTAATAAAACCGTATAATCCACCAAACGATGGAGGAAATTCAAATAAAACCGATTCCAGCCAGTTGCCTCAGCCAGCCAATCGACTGTCCAGCCGCGCTTTAAAGCTTCTGCGAAAACAAACAACTGTCGATCGTCGGGTTGCAGACAAGCAGTTTTAAGTTCAGCATCGGTTAGTCCCTCAAGCTCCGGTAAGCGGAGCCCGTACACTTTTATATCTAAAGAACGAATGGCTTTGAGTAGAGCAGTTTCCAAGTTCCGACCAATACCCATCACTTCTCCGGTAGCTTTCATCTGAGTTCCCAAGCGTCGATCTGCTTCCGTGAATTTATCAAAGGGCCAGCGTGGGATTTTAACAACAACATAGTCTAGAGCCGGCTCAAAACAAGCCGAGGTTTTCCCGGTCACTGTATTTTCAATTTCGGTCAGCGCATAACCCAGGGCGATTTTGGCAGCGACCTTGGCGATCGGATAGCCAGTGGCCTTAGAAGCGAGGGCACTAGAACGGCTTAATCGAGGATTGACCTCGATTACTACGTATTCATTACGTGAGGGGTGAAGAGCAAACTGGACGTTGCAGCCCCCTTCAATTCCCAGTCCATTTACTATCCGTCGTGATGCACTGCGTAAGGTTTGAACCTCCCGATCGGTCAAGGTTTGACAGGGCGCTACAACAATACTATCCCCTGTATGCACTCCGACTGGATCCATGTTTTCCATATGGCAAATCGTGATGCAGTTCCCGACTCCATCGCGTAAAACTTCAAACTCAACTTCCTTCCAGCCGGCCACACTTCGCTCGACCAGAATCTGGCTGATGAGGCTGGCCTGCAGGCCACTTTCGGCTATCTGCTCCAATTCCTCAGCATTTTGCACAATCCCGCCCCCGGTTCCTCCCAAGGTAAAGGCCGGACGCACGATGAGTGGATACCCAGTTTGATCCGCGAAAGCCAGTGCCTCTTCAACCCGGGCTACAATCTTACTTTCCGGAATCGGTTCGCCGAGCTCCTGCATCAAAGCCCGAAAGCTTTCCCGATCTTCCGCTTGATCGATACTTTTGAGCGAGGTTCCCATTAGAGTAACTTCGCAGCGATCTAATACCCCCCGTTTAGCAAGCTGATAAGCCAAATTCAGGCCGGTTTGCCCACCCATCGTGGGGATTAACCCATCCGGCCTCTCCCGTTCAATAATTCGCTCCACGGATTCAACTGTCAACGGTTCAATATAGACTCGGTCCGCAGTTTCTCGATCTGTCATAATAGTCGCTGGGTTGGAATTCACGAGAATGACCTCTACCCCTTCTTCGCGCAGAGCCCGGCAAGCCTGCGTGCCAGCGTAGTCAAACTCAGCAGCCTGCCCAATGACAATGGGGCCTGATCCGATCACCAGCACCTTTTTCCACTCTTGCTTGGGCATTATTACACTCTCCCTTTTCTCGATAAACTTTTCTCGACAATTTCTTTAAACCGATCAAAGATTTCAGCGTTTTCCTCTGGTCCAGGGGCGCCTTCCGGATGAAATTGTACGGATAGGATCGGGTAGGTCATGTGCTCCATCCCTTCTACCGTTCCATCATTGAGATTGCGCAACGTTACTTCAAACCCTGAACCCTTTAAAGAAGCCTCCTGTACGGCGTAGCCGTGGTTTTGGGAGGTCATGGTCGCTTTACCCGAACGAATATCGATGACTGGATGATTGCCACCGCGATGACCAAAGGGAAGTTTATAAGTTTCTCCACCGGCGGCCAAAGCCAAGAGTTGATGCCCGAGACAAATACCTAACACGGGTAGTTTATCATACAAACTACGAACGGTAGCCACACATTCCGGCAATTCTTCCGGATCCCCCGGACCATTGCTTAAAACGATTCCACTGGGATGATGCCTTAAAATTTCTTCGGGAGTTGATCCGGCCGGGAATACCATAATCCTAAACCCTCTCTGCTGAAGATGACGAATAATGTTTCTCTTTGCCCCAAAGTCGATGACAGCAAGCAGCGGACCCGATCCTGGGATTTCGTAAGCTTCCTTGACCGTTGACCGATAAACCCAGTGTTCGCTTTTCCCTTTTGCTTCGCCGTCTCCTTCGGAATTCGCCCAAAACTCCAGCCCGACTGCCCGTGTCTGAACCAGTACGCCGGGTAAGGTGCCAAATTGGCGCAGGTACCTTGTCAGTGCCCGCGTATCGACCCCCTTTAACCCTTGGACACCGTACTGCTGACAATAAGCCTCCAAGGACCCTTCGCCATGCAAACTTCCCTCTCCCTGGGAAAGTTCCCGGACAATCAGCCCCTGAAGACGAGTTTTATCCGCTTCATTTTCTTCATGGTGCCACCCATAATTTCCGATTTGAGGTTGAGTCAGGACGAGAATCTGCCCGGCATAGGACAAATCTGTGACCATCTCCTGATAGCCGCTCATAGACGTATTGAAGACCACTTCATGCGCCGCCACCGGGGTTACTTCTTTAAGCCAAGCCCCAAAGGCTTCCCCCTCAAAGGTAGTCCCATCTTTGAAAACAAGATATGCCATGTTCGACACTTCCTTTTATACCGTAGTTAATTGCTAATATTAATCAATAATATGTTGAATGATAAGGGACTTTCGAAGCCCATCAAAGCCTGGAAGTGATCGTTCATTCGAACCTCGTGCCTCGAGCTTCGTGCCTCGAATGCTATAACCTTGATTCCCGTGAAAAATTATACCTACATTAATGAACCCTGATTTTAACCACAGATTACACAGATTTAAAAAATACATTTTTAGCTCTAAAATATAAATCGCTTGTAACGCAATTGATATTCGCCAAAGTTGATAAAAGCCCGATTTAATCCTGTAGCTTTGAGATAATTGATAATTATCGTTTCTT
>JARLHU010000212.1 GCA_031292095.1 Desulfosporosinus sp. | reverse complement strand
TCGTTACTGAAATGGTAGGCGAAGATGCAGTAAGTCATACACAAGGCATATACAAGATAAAAACCGACGGCACAGGGAAAACCGAAATTTCAAACAATGATGCAAGATTTTTGATGTTGTCAGGAGACTGGCTTTACTACAGCAACCAGTCGGATAATGGTAAAATATACAGGATAAAAACAGATGGAAGCGGAAAAATGAAATTAAACGACGATACCTCATTCCATCTCAATACAGATGGAAACTGGATTTATTATCTCAATCACTCGGATAATAACAAGCTTTATAGGGTTCGTATGGACGGTACTGATAGGGAGAAATTGAGTGATAATGCTATGAACAAAGTAGTTGTGGACGGGGGCTATATTTACTACACTACAGCATCCCTATTTAACCAATCTGGGGAGGATTATTATGGTTACTTCACCACATCATACAATAATTCTAATGTGAGCATATACCGCATGAATACCGACGGTACGAATGTTACGATGCTGCAGGATCTTACTAATTTGCAGTTCTTTACTGCATTTAATGTGTGTGATGGAAATGTGTATTATATCACGGATTCAGTGGCGGATGAGCTGTACGAAGGTGAAGTGTACAGCCTGCCTGGCAGCGGCCTTGGCAGCAGCAAGCTTATAAGCCATAGTGGTACTGATTACTACCCAGATAGGGTATATATATCCGGCGGCGCAGTTTATGATGTTTCAGGAACCACATATCTATATAAATTAGATGAGGGCAGCTGTGAAGCCAAGCTTGTCAATGGCATTAAGGTATATTAAATAATACCGAGTAGTTCCTCCTAATCCTTGACTTACCTTAGCGGACATCAAGACATAATTTTAGGCATAGGATATGACCGCTAATCAATATTAGCGGTCATTGCATTTCAGTAGTATGAGCCTATAGATTCTCGCGGGGGGATATATAAGTAACCGAAAGCCGGGTTCCTTAGAGCAAGAAACTTGGCTTTGTTCTTCCAAAATATGTCTTAGCGTATGTTCTCGTTAAAATGTTGGCGGGACCCCGCATATAACCATATCCGCACTTATTATTTGTTTAAGTCTATCAATAACAATATGGATAGTTGTTTGACTTTCATCCGCACGTATTGGTATGAATCCTGAACGTGAACAAGAGGGTTTAATTATGGCTAATTGTGCCCATCCCGCCCAAATGGTAAAAAGAGCGTTTTTCGTATTCTGCAGTGCTAAAATCGGTAAATTAGAGTTTATCACGGAACAGACAAAGGTAGACATTTGGTCCATTGGCGGCGCGCTTCGTTGATCCGGCGCTTTGGAACAAGGCTGTGCAGGATGAGGGTGAAGACAATTTAGACCAATTTTACCTTTTCGGCGGGATGGGCATTAATAGCCTATCGGTGTACGATGTTTGGAAGCAAGGGAACATAACTGCCGTAAAGGCAATGGAACTTGTTGATATGAAGGCTAAAGGCTGATACTTTTTATCGAAGAGTTAAGGAACATGAAAACGTTTTATAATTAGGAAGGAAAAAATCGCATATGCTTCTAATGCCCAATTAGTCGTTTTGGCCGTAGTTGATGATTTTGGCGTTTTTTGTTATACTATTTCCAGGAGGTGTAAATTCATGTCGACATTTTTTATTCTCCAGGAACAATCTGACGTCCATCGCCTTCACAGAAAAAGAAAAATAGCCGATGCCCACGCTCACAGAGCTGCTAGGGTTAGCCATGTTGCAAAAGCCAAGCTGTTAAATGAAATGAGTCATTCTCTGGTAGAGGGTAATAGTGAATCATTTAAGCAAGGCTTAGAAACAGTCGTGAATATTTTTTCACAAGAGGCCAGAGTCTCCGATGCCCAAATAATGAGATTGCGCCGAGCCATTAGCACTATTCAACTAGACCAAAGCAAAGAAGACTCTAAAATGCTTAGTACCGGGGATGTAGCGAAAAAATTAGGAGTATCTAATCAAGCGATAATTAACTGGATAGAAACCGGCAAACTTAAAGCTTATCGCTCTCCTGGTGGTCACTATCGTATACCTGTGGATCAGTTTAGAACCACTGACGAGCAAGACACTATCACCGAAGCTATCTTTGAAAAGTTATGGGCTAAAAGAGAAGGTATGCCCCCAATTGATGAAGATGATCTGAGGAACTTGTAAATGGATAAAGTCTTACTTGATACGACTGTACTATGTGGTGCTTTCCTCACTCGGGGAGTTAATTACAAACTCATACAGCTTGCTAGAAGTGCCGAATTGTTTGAACCCGTCATATCCGAGGTTGTGGTATGTGAATTTATAGAACACTGTCGCAAAGGCATGAGGGGCATTGTTTATTCCGAAGATGATATTGATGATTTCTTTACGGCCGTTAAACCTGTTCTTGATACCGAAAACATTAGACGGATTGGGATTGGAAAAGAATTGTGGGTTGACATGACTAAGTCCCAACGCCCTATTGGTGATTATTTGTACAATCTCTTTTATAGCATAACCGGTAGAAAACGGGACGATCTTCTAGTATGCCTAGATGAAGAAGATAAAAAGCTTGCGGCCATAGATAGTGGAGATATTCACGTTATGTTCGCAGCGATTGAACACGACTGCGATATTATACTGACCGCTAATAAGGATGATTTCCCAACAAGACTAGGGAAAATTGAAATCATTCGACCGCAAGCATATTACGAATATCTTGTAACTATTACAGGGGATGTGTAATACTTCGGGAGGGTGGTTATTTTTGTGGAAATGTCTAGACTAACATTTAACTAACTAAAAACAGGTATTTCTTAATATATAAGGAATACCTGTTTTTAACGTATCAGAAAGTATACTTATCGAGACTGCCTTTTTCAGTTCATTCAACATGCTTATAATGTACAGATAAATACTATTGGGACGTATCAATTAAAGTGTTTACATTTAAAGACTAATTAAGTATATTATACTTTATAAAGTGAAGTGAGATGAGGTAGATCCAATGGGGAATGTCTACGGGTATCACAGAACGTCAACTACGGAACAACATCTGGATCGAGGAATCAAAGCGATTAATGATTATTGCCAAGAACATAATATCAGAACTCTGGACATGAGATGGCATTATGGTGTTACAAATACCTTCATTGAACCTTGGAACCCTTGCCACTAGCGGAAAGGGCTATATTGAAGCAAGTCGAGTTTTGCGTATTAATTAATGGTGATAAGATATTTTTCG
>JARLHU010000211.1 GCA_031292095.1 Desulfosporosinus sp. | reverse complement strand
GTCATTCTGGCATGCGCAAAGCATTCGAGGGGAAGGATTTTTATACAGTGCTTCTTCAACTTCCCGTATATTCATTTGGGATAACGGTTCCACACTTTTCTCCTCTTCTCTCCCTAATTCTCACTTCGACATATAAAGTCATTTTCCTTTAATTAGTGTATAATATTCACTGATACCAAATTATAGATGCACAAGCTAAAAATTATTATTCAGAAACATAATCCATCGTTATTGGACCGAGTTGTCCCATCCGAAGTTCACGCAGGAAAATCTGAGCGGCTTTGAGTGTATCCACACGCCCACCGTGAATCAAACACCCTCGTTTTTGTCCCAAACTTTCCAAGGTGACCTCTGCGTCCGAAATTTGATAACGGAGCAAGGCTTGTGGTGAATGCACCTTTAGCCAATCAATGATCCAAGTCGATAATTCTTCAATATCAAAAACATCGTCTTTTATGGCCCCAAGTGCAGCTAATTTTCGTCCAACGTCAGGCTCTTCAAATTTTGGCCACAACATTCCGGGTGTATCCAGAAGTTCAACTCGTTCATGGATCCGAACCCATTGGTTTCCGCGGGTCACACCTGGCTTGTTGCCGACTTTAGCTTGGGCTCCGCCCGTCAATTGATTAATCAAGGACGATTTACCGATATTGGGAATCCCCACGATCATGACTTTAATCATCTGGGGACGAATGCCCTTTTCAGCTTGTCTTGCTTGTTTAGCCTGAACCATACGTTCCAATTCTGGTACAATCTGTTTAACTCCAACTCCTGTAGTTGCGCTCACCGCATAGGCCGGGCTTGATGTTCTTAGGTTCGTAAGCCATTTTGACGTCCAGTCAGGATCCGCCAAATCCGCTTTATTCAGCAGTAATAACCTTGGTTTATTTCCGAGTAGTCTATGAAGCATCGGGTTACGACTACTAACCGGTATTCGGGCATCGGCAAGTTCTAAAACAACATCCACCCATTGGAGTTGTTCAATTAAAAGGCGTCTCGCTTTAGCCATATGCCCCGGAAACCATTGAATAATCATAAAAATCCCTCATTATCCTTTTTAAAAGAACCTAAAACGCTGAAAAGGGTAGTATACCACCCAAGCTTTTCCCAAAAGATAGTTTTTAGGTAGAAGCCCCCATTCTCGCGAGTCTTCACTTTGACGACGATTATCTCCTAAGACAAACACTTTCCCAACTGGAACGATTTCTGGACCAAAGGGCGGATAATCACCGGGTTTAACATAGGGTTCCTGAATAACATTCCCATTCACAAAAACTTTATTATCGCGAAGTTCTACCGTTTCACCCTCGACAGCAATAACTCGTTTAATGAAAGTTCGTTTTGTGTCCATCGGAAATGCAAAGACAATAACGTCGCCTCGGTTAGGAGCCCACCAGCGATACGCCAGGCGATTGACAAGAATGCGGTCTCCAGGAATCATACCAGGTTCCATAGAAGGCGACGGAATCAGATATGGTTGCCATACTCCCCAACGTAAAAGTCCACCCAATAGCAGAACAGCGACAATAATACCCAAGACCCATTTTTTTTTTGATTTCTTATATCCCATCGTTATGCTCCCCTCTCGCACTACTCTTTTAGTATGAACAAGATTCAGCAGAGCATACACCAAAGATCTAAATAATTAATAAGCTTGATCGCACCGGTCAACTGTACTTATCCTATCCACAGGTTATCCTTTCAGACCAGTAAAAAAAAAGAGCCAGATTGCTCCAGCCCATTTTTAACCTTAGACGTTGCGACGATCGCGGATCCGTGCTGCTTTACCTGAAAGTGCACGTAAATAGTAAAGCTTAGCCCGGCGAACAACACCCCGACGAGCCACCTCAATCTTATCCAAGCGAGGTGAATGCAAAGGGAAAGTACGTTCTACTCCGACGCCAGCGAAGACACGACGAACGGTAAATGTCTCTCGAATGCCGCCACCTTTTCTTGCGATGACAAGCCCTTCAAAAAGCTGAATACGTTCACGAGTTCCCTCAACAATGCGCACATGTACACGTACAGTATCACCTGGACGGAAGTCAGGAAGATCCTTTTTCATTTGTTCTTCTTCAATCATACGAATATAATCCATTATAAAATCCCCCCTTCCCTGCCTAGATGTTCATACACTGATTTTCAGCGAGCGGACCATCTATTATCAGACCGTATTTATTTTATCATAACCCATTTAGTTATGCAACAACCTTAAATTCATATGCATTTAAACACACTTAGGGCAGATACCGGCACCTACGCTTTTAGTGTCCACGTAAGCGGTCTAAAATAATAGCTACTGCTGAACGTACCGACAAATGATTGTAATCCGTCGGTCCATAAATTGGTTCAAGAATGCGATCCATGTTCTCCACATCTTCTTTGAGCAGTCCCCAACCAGTCCCAAACAAGAGAAGAATTGGAGTTTCCGAAGTTTCTATGTCCTCACGGAGCTGTACATAAGTGACTGTATTGGCATATTTCCGTGCATCAGTCGCCACTTTGAGAGGGGCTACTCCGTGTTCTGCTTCAATCTCTGCATAGACTTCAGTTAAATTCTTAGCTATTTTCACCCGCGCAAACGCCTCTTGCCGATCTGGATTATAGTCTGCTCCATAGCCCTCTTGCCAAAATCCCATAATACGGCCAGCCAACTTACGCTGTGCTTCTGCGGGATGTACCACGTAGTAGCGTTTTATCCCATAAGTTGTTGAACAACGAGCAATATCATGGAGGTCTAGATTCGTGATCGAAGTCGCAACAATCTCCATATTTTTATTATAGACAGGGGCATGAATCAAAGCCAGATAAATGTCTGCCATGGAGATGATTCCTCCTTCAACTTACTTTATAAGTCCCATCAAGACCGAAAGCGCCCATCCACTCGAACCTCGTGCCTCGAACTTCGCGCCTCTCTTTAGGACCGCCGCCGCCGTTTTAGTTTCGGTAAGAGATGTTCCCACAACGCTTTCCAGGGTGCAATTTCCACGTGTTCTCGGGCGAGTTCTTCCAAGAGTGGATAATCATCTGTTCCAAAAGTAACCGCTTTAATTAAATCCGGGCGCCGCAAAAAAGTGCGCCTTAGAGATTCTTTTCTCCGCCACCGCTTTATCAGAGCGTGATGCCCGGATAATAAAACATCTGGTACCTGGCGTCCTTCAAAATCAGCCGGGCGTGTATACTGTGGGTATTCCAAGAGTGAAGTAGTGTGCGAATCCTCCTGAGCCGAAGTGCCCTCTCCAAGCACTCCGGGAATAAGTCGCGCCACTGCATCAATCATTACCATCGCAGCCAGCTCTCCGCCCGTCAACACATAATCCCCAAGGGAGGCCTCTTCATCAACCAACTCACGGATTCGTTCATCAAATCCCTCGTAATGCCCACATATAAAAATCAGTTCCTCCTGTTCCGACCAAAGCTCGGCTTTCTCTTGGCGAAAGACCTGCCCTTGCGGCGACATGAGGATGATCCTCCGCTTATCACAAGGTTGAGGTAAATCTCGTATCGCAGCGAAGATCGGTTCCGGCTTTAAGAGCATCCCTGCCCCCCCGCCATAAGGAACATCATCCACATTCTTGTGTTTACTGGTTGCATAATCTCGAAAATTCACAAGCCGTATTTGAATCAATTCAGCCTCTTGGGCGCGTTTCAAAATACTTTCCTGCAACGGAGCAAACATTTCTGGAAATAACGTCAAGACTGTAATTTGCATCATTCGTTGATCCATCCCAACAAATTCGATATTCGATATTCGTAATTCGTGGTTCGAACATCTAATCTCTAATCTCGCTCATAGTCCCAGGGGAAGTATAACATCCATCCGCCGACCTAAGACATCTACACGCTGGACAACACTTTTGAGCGCGGGAACACATATTTCGCCTTTGGTTCCCTTGACCACATAGACATCATTCGCTCCCGTTTCCAAGACTTGAGACAAAGTACCTAACAATGTATCTCCTTCATAAACTTGCATTCCTTCAAGCTCGAAATAGTACCACCCTTCTGTCAGAGGCGGAACTTCTGAGCGATCAATCCGCACTTTAGACCCCCGATACTTTTCCGCCGCGTCTATGGAATCTATCCCCTCAAAAGTGATAAAGACAAAACCCATCTGCACTCGGGCCGTAATAATCTTCAAGTATTGATCGATCTCACCCTGCCGCAAGAAAACTCCCTGCAATTTAAGAAACCGCTCAGGGTCAGCTGTTAACGGGTAAATCCTCAGTTCTCCGCTAAGCCCGTGCGGACGCAACACCTCTCCAATTAACACTTTATCCATTCCCCTTGCCCCTTCCAAGCAGATAGATTATAGATTTAAAACGTTGAGAAGGGCACTAAGCCCTTCTCAACGTCATTGATCAATGTCCATATGAACTCGGCGACCGTCTTTAACGGCAGCCGCTTTAACCAGCGTACGAATAGCGTTTGCAATCTTCCCCTGTTTCCCAATAACCTTCCCCATATCTTCAGGTGCGACAGTCAACTGCAAATGCACACTCTTGTCTGTCTCCGACTTGGCAACGAGAACTTGGTCAGAATGATCGACCAACGCTTTCGCGAGGATTTCTACAAGTTCCTTCACAGGAACCACCCCCTACACACTACACTTAGTTCTTGGACTCGTGGAATTTAGTTAAGATACCAGATTGGCTCAGCAGAGACCTAGCAGTATTTGAAGGCTGTGCACCTGTTGAGAGCCATTTTAGAGCCTTTTCCTCATCAATGTTCAAAACTACAGGATTCTTGGTCGGATCATAATATCCAATCTGTTCAATAAATTTTCCATCACGAGGAGCCTTAGCGTCAGCAATAACCATACGATAGAAAGGATTCTTTTTCGCACCAATACGACATAAACGAATTTTCGTAGCCATGTTTTCACCTCCTTATGATATTTCCGAGGTTCGAAGTTCGAAGTCCGAGGTTCGAATGATTTACATTCAATGCCGTACACCGCACATTTAGCCTCTTGATTAAAAGTAAGTTTATTATATAAACAACGCTATATAATAGCGTGTGTTCATCAATTCAATAGCGACGCAGTGTGACAAACGTGAGGTCTCTACGTAAACAGACTAGCAAGCTCCGCGAAAGCGACCTCACACGAAAGACGGTGCACATGAAATGTGCCGTTTCTTAATTACCCTCGTCGCCAAGCACAAATTCTCAGATATCTCCAGCGCAAGACTAAACGTTCCAAGCCCCGGGACGCAGTATGACACGAGCACGACGTCTTTACGTAAGCAGAATAGCAAACTTCCGTTAAAGCGACCGACCCCAAATACGGGGCAGTGCACAAGGATGTGCACTGCCGCCAGTGAGCCACGGATGGCTCATCTGGCGGGCACCCCGCTCCCCATAGCTGGGAGCTTGAACGGTTAGTTTGCTCTGCGTCGTAAGACCGAGGGCTGTGTCACACAAGTCCCTCCTTCTAGGGCAGAGGAAAGCGCATTCCCGGTTTCTTTCCCTTTTTGCCTTTTTTACCGCCCCCGAGCATTCCCATACCGCCCGGGCTGGCAAATTGCTTCATCATTTTTTGCATTTGTTCAAACTGTTTTAAAAGGCGCCCAACGTCTTGAACCGAGGTACCGCTTCCTTTTGCGATCCTTTTTTTACGAGAATCTTTGATGACAATCGGTTTCCTGCGTTCTTCTACCGTCATCGATCGAATGATGGCCTCCAGATGAGCCGTATCTTTTTCGTCAATTTGCACATCTTTTAATTGCTTACCCACTCCTGGAATCATCTCCAGTAGCGAAGAAAGCGGACCCATTTTCTTCATCTGCTGCATCTGATCCAAGAAATCCTCAAGGGTGAATTCCTGCTTACGCAGCTTCTGTTCCATTTCTTTTGCTTTTTTCTCATCAAAAGACTCTTGCGCTTTCTCGATCAAGGTCAGAACATCGCCCATCCCCAAAATTCGGGAAGCCATACGGTCCGGGTGGAACGGTTCTAAGGCGTCCAGTTTTTCGCCAGTTCCTGCAAACTTTACGGTACACCCGGTCACTGCTTTAATAGAAAGTGCGGCTCCACCGCGAGTATCCCCATCCAGCTTTGTGAGAACGACCCCATCGATGCCCAGCTCTCTATGAAACGATTCCGCAACATTAACTGCATCCTGACCCGTCATTGCGTCTACCACTAATAAAATCTCATGAGGTTTCACAGCGGCTTTAATGTCCCGAAGTTCAGTCATCAACTCTTCGTTGATATGCAGTCGTCCGGCTGTATCGATAATGACCACATCTTGCCCATTCGAATTGGCATGCTTAAGGCTAGCTTTGGCTATCTCCACTGGTGCTTCCTGCCCCATAGAGAACACTGGTACCTTCAACTGTTCACCTAAAACCTGTAATTGCTTAATCGCCGCGGGACGATAAATATCACAGGCGACCAATAGAGGATGCTTACCTTGTTTTTTTAACATATTAGCCAACTTTGCCGCAAGGGTTGTCTTGCCTGCGCCTTGAAGGCCTATCAGTAAAATCACAGTTGGCGGTTTTGAGGCTATCAGAATTTTGCCTGTTGCTCCACCCATAAGTTCAATCATTTCCTCGTGCACGATCTTAATGACATATTGTGCAGGAGAAAGAGATTCCAAGACCTCTTGTCCAATCGAACGTTCTTTAACCTTGGCTACAAAGTCCTTGACCACTTTAAAGTTAACATCAGCCTCCAATAAAGCGACGCGAACTTCGCGCATAGCCTCGTTGACGTCCGCTTCCTTTAACCTGCCCTTTCCTTTGAGCCGTTTAAAAGTTTCTTGGAGTTTTTCGCTTAGCCCTTGAAACATGACTGTCCCCGCTTTCGCTTTGATCAACTTTAAAGACCCGAACTTTATCTTTTATCCTTCTCTTCGGTACTCTGACCTCCGGCCTCTGACCATTGACTACCGTTTTTATATAGCCGATACCATGCCATAAACATCGTCGATCATTGTGTGTATTTGTTGATGACACTCCCAAGCAACCTGACTGCTAAAATCTTGTTCATTTAATTCCTTTAATAAGGTTTGCACTTCCATCAATTTCTGACGTTCCACCCAGAACCTCTGAACAAGCCCTAATTTAAGTTCATATCCTGCCAGGATCCGTTCTGTACGCCTAAGCAAATCATGAATAGCCTGACGGCTTATTTGTTCTACCTCGGCAATCTCAGCCAACGAGAGATCCTGTTGATAATGGAGATCCCAGACATTTCTCTGCTTATCAGTAAGAAGTGGTCCATAAAAATCGACTAAGAGAGACATCTTGGCGAGCTTTTCCATGCCAACCCTCCTGTAAAGTATTTTTACTTTACATCGGAATATTAGACTAAATCTTTGCGTTTGTCAAGTAGGGATGTATAAATTGGGTTATGGATTTGAAGGTATGCAAATTACCCATTCAACTCCGTTGAAATCCGTTTTGCCCGAGTTTCAGCCTCTTGGCATACCTTTTTTACATCCATCGTCAAAACTTTCCGTTCTTCCATGAGAATTTTGCCGTCGACTATCACTGAGCGTACGTCCCCAGCATGCGCAACATAGACCAAGTGTGCCGGAACAGAAAAGCGAGGATAAAAATGAGGTTGATCCATGTCAATTGTGATCAAATCTGCTTTAAAGCCCGGGGCAAGTTTCCCGACATCTTTTAGGCCAAGAGTTTGAGCCCCGCCGACCGTGGCCATCTCCAACACTTCATAAGCGGGCAGCACGGTTGAATCCACCCGTAACTTTTGCTGGAAGGCCGCCGATCTCATCTCTCCAAAGAGGTCAAGATTGTTATTGCTTGACGCGCCGTCCGTTCCGATCCCTACAACAACACCTTTGGCTCGCAACTCAATAATCGGAGCAGTTCCACTGTTCAGTTTCATGTTACTTTCCGCATTATGAGCGACACAGACGTGCCTTATTGCCAGGATTTCCATATCTTCCGGCGTCAAATGTACACAGTGCGCTGCCACAACATGCCCCTCGAAAAGCCCAAGCTCATCCAACCACTGCACAGGAGTTTTTCCATACTGCTCTCTAATAATGTTAATCTCTTCTCGAGTCTCTGCTACATGAATATGAATTCCTACACCTAGTCTGTCTGCCTCGACTTTTACTTTCCGGAGATACTCACCCGAGCATGTATAAGGGGCATGTGGGCCAAACATAACGTTCACACGCCCCTTGCCAGCTCCGTGATATCGCTGAACTAAATCAATGTTTTCTTGTAATGCCCTCTCACCGTTTGGTCCATTTCCGATCAATCCTCGGGAAAGGACAGCACGTGTTCCAGCCTTGAGTACCGCTTCCGCAACTTGATCCATCGAAACATACATATCAAGCATCGTGGTCGTTCCGGAGCGAATCATTTCGCAAAGAGCTAATGACGTCCCCCAATAAATATCCTCTTCTGTCAATTTCTCTTCGAAAGGCCATACTTTCTCATTCAGCCATGGCATGAGCGGCAGATCGTCAGCATAGCTCCTGAGTAACGTCATAGCTGCGTGGGTGTGGGTATTAACTAAGCCGGGCATGACCACATCATTTGGCAAATCCAGGATACGGTCGGGCACAAACCCTGACGGGGCTGAGCCCCGCTCCCCTACTGAAAGAATTCGATTATCCTCAATAGTAATTTCTCCTTGGGAGTAAAATATATCGGGTCCAGTCATGGGTAAAACCATGGCTCGAATTAAGATCTTGGACATACTCTCCATCAGCTCCTTACAACCGTCGTCATGAGATTATTAGGGTCGTACCATCAATTTAAGGAGATTGACTGAATAAGGTGGAGCTACAATCCCTTTTTCCGTAATAATCCCAGTGATGTATTTCGCCGGGGTGACGTCAAAAGCCGGATTATAAACATTGACCTCAGTAGCTACGACTTGTACCCCAAAGCACTCTCGAATTTCCTTAGCCGGCCGTTCTTCAATCGGTATTTCTTGTCCAGTGGCTACTTTTAGATCAATGGTAGAGGTCGGGGCAGCTACATAAAAAGGGATACCATGAGCTTGCGCTAAGACCGCGACGGAATAAGTCCCGATTTTGTTTGCTGTATCTCCATTAGCCGCTATACGGTCCGCTCCCACAATCACGAGGTCGATCTTCCCTTGTTGCATCAAGTATCCGGCCATATTGTCTGCAATCAAAGTCACTGGAATCTTGTCTTCTTGGAGTTCTAAAACCGTGAGGCGTGCCCCTTGTAATAAGGGTCGGGTTTCATCCGCATAAACAAGAATGGTCTTACCCGCCTCATGGGCTGCTCGTATCACACCCAGCGCAGTTCCGTACTCCACGGTGGCTAAGGCTCCCGCGTTACAATGGGTTAGAATATTGGCCTTCTCTGGGACGATTTCATTGCCATACTTCCCAATCAGGCGATTCATGCGGCGATCATCCTCGGCGATACGACCCGCTTCCTCAATTAATATCTCCCGCACTTCATCCAAATCCTCAACATCCCAACATTCACGTAAGCGATCTTCCATGCGCCGAAGTGCCCAAAACAAATTGACAGCTGTGGGTCGTGTTTCTGCCAGTCTGGCTTGTACCACTTCCATGTGACTAGGTAGCCCTTCAATATTCCCCTGGTATTCAAGCGCGCCTAAAGCGAATCCATAAGCAGCTGCTGCCCCAATAGCAGGCGCACCGCGTACTTCCATATGTTCAATAGCCTCTGCTACATCCTTATAGGACAAAGCATTACGATATACAGTTTCTACTGGAAGCTTGCTCTGATCTAATATTCGCAAGGAATTTCCTAGCCATTCAATCGATTTCATCGTCCTACCGACCGCCTTTCTAAAACTTACCGACTTCTCTATTCCCTGAAGCACATAGACAATTCTGATCGGGCGTACATAACTCAAAGGTCGATTGAACGAGCCGAGCGACCTTTATTCCTAGTTCTTTCATGCTCTCCATCACTTCTGCATGAGATAAGGGGTGTGTTGCAATCCCTGCTGCCTCATTCGTGACCATCCCAATGGAAGCGTAGCACATCCCAAGCTCCCGAGCCAGAACGACTTCCGGGACGCTCGTCATTCCGACCAGGTCAGCCCCAAGGCTCTGAAACATCCGAATCTCTGCCGGGGTTTCAAAGCGCGGACCCTCTGTACAAACATAACATGCCCCATTCTTAACAGGAAGCCCAATCTGCTCTGACGCTTTAAGGATTCCCCGGCGCACTGAGGTACAATAAGGCTCTGTCATGTCCACGTGAAGTACGCCCTTTTGCCCTCCTTCGTAGAACGTCTGAGGACGATTTTTGGTGAAATCAAGAAATTGATCGAGGAGCACCAACTCCCCTAATTTAAAATTCAAGGACAAGGAACCGACAGCCGCTGTAGCAAGGACTTTACGAACTCCCAGTTCACGAATCGCCCAAATATTAGCCCTGTAATTCACGAGATGGGGAGGTGTGACGTGATTCCGTCCATGTCGGCTCATGAAAACAATTTCACGATCCGCAAGTTTACCGACGACGGGTTCAACCAATCCGTAAGGAGTTTCCACCTTGATAACACGCTGTTCTTTCAACGTAAAGTGTTCAACCCCGGTTCCTCCAATAAGTGCATAGCGTATCAGAATTCTTCCTCCTCGTCAGAGCTACTAAAGAGTGCTGCTGCAAAATCCTTGGGAACAAACGGTCTCAGATCCTCCATGGCTTCTCCAATCCCAATCCATTTCACAGGAATCTGAGTTTCCCCTCGAATTCCCAACACAACTCCCCCTTTGGCGGTTCCATCCAGTTTCGTCAAGACAATTCCTGTTACTCCAGCCACTTCCTGAAAAAGCTTTGCTTGTTGCAGTGCATTCTGTCCCGTAGTGGCATCCAGCACGAGTAATACTTCATGAGGTGCGCCCGGAATTTCACGCTCAATCACCCGTTTTACCTTACGTAATTCTTCCATTAAATTTACCTTATTATGGAGACGGCCGGCGGTGTCCACAATGACTACGTCAATATTACGGGACTTTGCAGCTTGAACCGCATCGTAGGCGACAGCTGCAGGGTCAGAACCCTCACGATGCTTAATAACCTCTACTCCGGCTCGTTCTCCCCAAACCTCCAGTTGATCAATAGCCGCTGCCCGAAAGGTATCCCCAGCAGCCATAATAACCCGTTTCCCGTCTTTTTTGAACCAATTCGCCAGCTTACCAATCGTGGTCGTCTTACCAACACCATTCACCCCGACCACAAGAATAACGCTTGGACCTTGTTTTGCTAAGGTAAGCGTTTCTTCTTCCCCTAATAACTCCACGATCAATTCTTGTAGAATCAGAGTAAGCTCACTTGGATTAGAAATCTTGCGTTGTCTAACCTCTTTACGCAAACGTTCTACCAAATCAAATGATGTAGTGACACCGACGTCTGAACGAATCAACACCTCTTCCAATTCCTCATATAATTCCTCATCTATTTTCTTGCGACCTGTAAAAACCTGCTCAATCTTTTCCACAAAATTTTCCCGTGTTTTTGTTAGACCAGCTTTAAGCTTCGCGAAAAATCCTGCCACTATTTTAACATCCTCTCATAGTCTAAGTCGAGATTAGAAGTTTGAGACTAGAATATCATAATGCATCGAGCAATGCACATTTTTCCTTTCAAGCTCCGGGAAGCAGTTTAACACATAAGCGACGTCTTTACATAAATAATCCTCAAGCTCCATGAAAGTGACCTCAAATACTGAACAACTCAACCGAGAACAATCTCCGACTTACACGTAGACGGTGCACATGAAATGTGCCGTCTCCCCAACGTGTCAAGGATGCAATCAAGAACCGTCCCTTTTCCCGTTCGTTCTCCGACCCAAGCCTGGGACGCAGCGTGACACGAGCGCGACGTCTTTACGTAAGCAGACTAGCAAACTTCCGTTCAAGCGACCGACCCGAAATACGGGGCAGCGCACACGATGTGTGCTGCCGCCAGTGAGCCAAGGATGGCTCATCTGGCGGGAACCCCGCGCCCCATAGCAGGAGCTTGAACGGTTAGTTTGCTCTGCGTCGTAAGCACCGAGCGCTGTGTCATGCAAGTCTCTCATCTAGCTGCACGGACAACAACTTTGAAACCCCACATTCCTCCATTGTGATACCATACAAGACATCGGCCGATTCCATAGTCCCTTTACGGTGAGAGATAACAACGAACTGAATAGAACCCGATAAACGGTGAATATATTGGGCAAATCGCTGAACGTTAGAATCGTCAAGCGAAGCTTCAATCTCATCCAAAATACAAAACGGACTCGGTTTAACTCGCAGGAGGGCAAACAAAATTGCAATCGCTGTTAAGGCCCGTTCTCCCCCCGACAAAAGGGATAGAAGTTGTGATTTTTTACCGGGTGGCTGGACAATAATCTCGACGCCTGTTTCCAACATATGATTAGGATCTACTAAATGAAGTTCTGCGTTTCCGCCCTCAAAAAGCTCTGTAAATACCTCTTGAAAAGCTGTATTCACCGCCTTAAAACTTTCTATAAATCGTTCACTCATAGTTTTGTCCAGTTCGGCAATCAATTGGCGCAAAGTCAGATCAGCTTCAATTAAATCATCTTGCTGTGCCAGCATAAATTTCTGTCTTCCCAGCAATTTAGGGTATTCTTCAATTGCCGCTTGGTTGATTGGGCCTAACTCCTCTATTTGATGTTTTAAGTCTTTAATCCTTTGCCCTAAGACGGCCCTATCCTCCGCAGACTGATAAAGCGTCCCCTCCTCCCAAGTAAGAGAAAACTCCTCAGCTAAACGAGTTAACCCAGCTTGGCACTCCGTTTCCCAACGGACAACTCTAATTTCATTGGCATGGAGGCGTTGTTCAAGTACGTGCGCCACCTGGCGTTTGACCTGTATCTCCTGTTCCTGTTCAACAACACGGGCGGATAAGCCCTCCCTGTCCCGTCTACGTTGCATCAAGGCATATTGCTGTGCTTCTTGAACAAGTGAATGTTCCTCCAGTTGGTGGTTCAAGGCATCTTGTTCCTCTTCAACCACCAGACGGTTTTTTTGCAGCTTAGTCCTATTTTGTTTTTTTTGTTGGAGATTCGCTTTATTTTGTTGGTAAGCCAAATGTTCCTGTCCAAGTTGCTCCGCACATTGAGTTAATTCTTGCTCCCACTTGGCTAACCGAATTTTCTCTTGGGTCAGTTGCTCCCCGTGTATTTCCAGCACTCCTGCCGTAGTTTTGGCTTCTTGCTCTCTCTGATTGAACTCTTCACGCAATTCAAGCGCTGTTTTTCCCAAGCTTTCCAAACGTTCTGTTAAGCTTCTTGACCGAAGGCAAAGGTCGTTTTTTTGCACCATGTTTAGCTCATGGCGAAGGCCTAATCCCAATAAATCGCTCTCTAATCGTTGGAATTGGCTCAGCACATTTTCGTACGCCGCCCTCAGCATGATCTGACGTTCCTTATCTACCCGTTGTTTTAAGCCTAAATTATCGACATTTTCTTGAATTTCCCGTAGTCGGGTATCAATCTCTAAGACAACCTGCGCTTCTCTCTCTAAGTCTCTTTCCAGCTGTACCAACGCGACACTCAAAGTATCTATTTCACGGGAGCGAGCAAGCAAATTTCCACCTCTGCGTTGCATACTCCCACCGCTCAGAGATCCCCCCGGATGAACTTGGTCCCCCTCCAGAGTCACAATCCGCAATTTATATCCAGAGGCTCGCGCAATCCGAGTTGCGGCCTCCATATCTGTGACTACCACAATCCGTCCGAGGAGAAATTCGATCGCCGTCCGATATATTTTATCATACGTTACCAGATCAACAGCGATCCCAATATATCCACTATCCCTCTCCACTGCCATGCTCACTGACATCCGATTTCCCTGAATCACATCGAGTGGGAGGAAGGTCACTCGTCCGAATTGGTGGGCCTTCAAATACGCAATCGCGATTTTAGCCGCTTGTTCATTCTCGGCCACAACATTTTGCATTCCTGCTCCAAGTGCGGTTTCCAAGGCCAACTCATATTTTTCATGCACCGTGATCAGATCAGCAACCGTCCCACAGAGGCCCAGACAATCTGTTCTTCCTTTTTTCTTGGCGAGCATCACCTCACGCACGCCCCGTTGATACCCTTCGAAGGAATCTTCCAAAGACTGCAAAGCCTGCAACCGCGCTCTGGATTGATCGATTAGAGTTTTCTGTTTTTGCTGCTCTAAGTTTTTTTCTCGACTAAGTCCTTTTAGCTTATTCCACTCCACCCTGAGGCTTAACTCTTCGTTTTCTGAAACCTGGGCTTGCCCTTCCATCTGAACCAGGTCTTTTTCCTGCGCTTTACGAGTTTCACTCAAGGCTTGGCGCTCATTTTCTTTGCTCAATTGTTCCTGCTCAATTTGTAGAACTTGTTGTTCTATTGAGGCTAGAGTATGGCGTGTCCCTGTCAATTCATTGGCACAATTGGCTTGCTCTGCGAGAGCTTGAAACAGGTCGACCTTGATTTGATCTATATCCTCAGCTAAATTATTCTGCCGCACAACCTTAAGTTTGTGCTCCTGATCTGTGACTTTGCGCTGTGATTCTTCAACCGTATACTTTAAAACTGTTTGCTTGGCTGTCAGAGTTTTAATCCGTTCCTGCAAATGATTGAGTTTGTCTTCATCCTCGAGGATTTCATCAGTCAGCCTCGCTGTTTGCTCATCAAAATACCGAAAGCGCTCAGTCCGAAGGCTGAGGTTATGTTTTAAAGCATTAAAGGCTTGCTCTGCTTGAAAGGCCTCCCCCTGCTTCTGTTGTATCGTTTCATCTAACTTTTTTAATTCAACTTTATCTTCTATATTTCGACTTTCTTTGACCCCTAATATCGCTTGAGCCTCAACTACACTGGCTTGCAGGATCTCTGAATCCTGGGCAGCTGTTGACAACTTTTGCTTCACTTCTGCAATGTCTAAAACGACCCACTGAATTTCCAGGCCTTTTTGCTGAAGCGAAAGGGCAAGGCTTTGTTCGGCCACTTGGGCTTGGGCAGCCAGAGGAGTCAGTTGTCCCTCAATTTCTCGCACAATATCTTCAAGGCGTTGGAGGTTAAGTAGCGTAGCATCAAGGCGCTTCAAGGCTTCGCGCTTTCTGTAACGAAACTTGGTAATCCCAGCCGCCTCTTCGATCAGCGATCGACGTTCTTCCGATTTCAGGTTTAAGATTTCCTCAACCCGCCCCTGCCCAATGATCGAAAATCCTTCTTTTCCAGATCCCGTATCCATAAAGAGTTCTTGAATATCTCTGAGCCGGCAAGGTGCTTTATTAATTAAATATTGCCCTTCGCCGTCGCGGTAAACCCGTCGAGTGATGGTAACTTCTCGAAAGTCTAACGGGAAAATCCCTGTTGAGTTATCAAAAATAAGGGAAACTTCTGCCATACCGACAGGGCGCCGCTGTGTACTTCCTGCAAAAATCACGTCTTCCATTTTTGCTCCACGCAGGCTCTTAGCACTTTGTTCCCCCAGTACCCAGCGAACCGCATCGGCGACATTGCTTTTGCCGCTCCCATTCGGACCAACAATTACGCTTAATCCATGACCTAATTCTAATCTAACACGATCTGCGAACGACTTAAATCCCTGAATATGAATTCCCTTCAAGAAAACCGGGAAATTCTCAGGTTTAGCCATCGTTCTCCCTCCCCCAACGTTCTAACACCTGTTGGGCTGCGTGTTGCTCTGCTTCTTTTTTAGTTCTACCTACACCCTTCCCCATTAAATCTCCTTGCAGAAAAACACCCGCCGTAAAACATTTATTGTGGTCAGGGCCTTCTTCCACTAGGATCTGATAGTTCACCTCTTTTTCTTCCCGTTGTGCTTTTTCCTGTAAGGCAGTTTTGTAGTCCCCGTAATTTCCTTCGGCGACTTCGTTGATAGACGGTTTGAGCAATTCCAAAATAACCCTACGGGCTTCTTGCAATCCATATTGCAAATAAATCGCTCCAATAACCGCTTCCCAGGCATCTGCCAAGATTGAGGGCCGCTCCCTTCCACCAGATACCTGTTCCCCTTTGCCTAATAAAAGCTCTTGCCCCAACTCGATTTCATGGGCCTTTTGTGCTAGTGTCGTTTCATTCACGACAGCAGCCCGCATTTTTGTGAGTTCTCCTTCTGGACGATCCGGATAACTGAGATACAGGTACTCCGCAATTACAAAGTCTAAAATCGCATCCCCCAAAAACTCAAGACGTTGATTTGTTTCTTTGCCGAACTGCGGATTTTCAAAGACATAGGAAGGATGGGTCAGGGCCGTAGCAAACAGGCGATTTGGCGAGGTCTCCAATCCCAATCTCTTGGCTAATTTAAGTCCTGGCTCTTGTTTAAGAGAAGTCATGGCATATTTCTTACGCCCTGACCTTCCCTCTGTCTTTAAATAGTTCGTAGTTGAGTTACGGCTCTTTTCGATCATCGATTTAGATCTCCTTACCATTAGACAAATTTTTTTAAGACAATCGTGGCATTATGCCCACCAAAACCTAAGGAATTAGACATTGCTACATTGACTTCTTGTTGGCGCGCTATATTTGGGACATAATCAAGATCACATTCTGGGTCCGCCTCGCCATAATTCGTCGTCGGCGGGATAGCTCCCCGTTCAATACTCAGCGCGCAAATAACCGCTTCGATGGCTCCCGCGGCCCCCATCAAGTGCCCAGTCATTGATTTGGTCGAACTGACCGCTAACTTCGAGGCATAACTGCCAAACACGGTTTTGATGGCGGCGGTTTCCGTCGAATCGTTGGGCCCTGTGCTGGTCCCATGTGCATTAATATAGTTAACATCTTCGCTACTTACTCCTGCGTCCTTTAAGGCAAGTTGCATCGCACGGATTGCACCAGCGCCACCAGGAACCGGAGTCGTAATATGATAGGCATCTGAAGTGCTTCCATAACCGGCCAGTTCAGCATAAATGTGGGCACCCCGAGCCTCTGCATGTTCCAAAGATTCCAGAACCAAAACCCCTGCGCCTTCACCCATTACAAAGCCGCTACGGCGTTTATCAAAGGGTCGGCACGCTTGTTCTGGATTTTCCTTTTCAGTCGACATGGCTTTCATGGCGCAAAAACCTGCAAAAGCTAAATGTGTAATCGGTGCCTCAGTTCCTCCACACAGCACGATATCAGCTTCTCCGCGTTGAATGATTCGTAACGCTTCCCCAATCGCGTTGGTTGCCGAAGCACAGGCCGTAGCAATCGTCATACTCGATCCCTGTAAGCCAAACTCGATGGATAAATGTCCGGCAGCCATGTTGCTAATGAGCATCGGTACAAAAAAAGGCGTAATCCGACTGCTCCCCTTAGTCATGAGCACTTCTTTTTGTTCTTCAAACGTTATCACGCCACCGATCCCACAGCCCATCACAGCTCCAGCTCGTTCTTTGTCCACTTTCGCTAGATCCAGACCAGAATCTTGCAACGCCATCTTGGCGGCTGCTATGGCAAATTGAGCAAAGCGGTCCATGTGCCGACTTTCCTTCTTGTTAATCCATTCAGTTGGTTCGAAATCTTTAACTTCACCTGCCACCTTAGTTGGCAAATCGGTAGTATCGAAACGCGTCAATAGTCCGATTCCGGACTTTCCTTCGATTAAATTATTCCAGAATTCATCCAGATGGTTGCCCACGGGAGAGACGACACCCATTCCCGTAATCACTGCGCGCTGTTTCAACACTCTTCCTCCTTAAAGCTGAGGATTCCGTTTTTGATATCCTCAAAAATTTCATGTACGGACAAAATTTCTTTGATCTTATGAACCCTTGCCCCAGAAAATATAAGGCCTCCTCGAATATCACCCTGTTGCGCCATGTTCAAGCGACTAATAATGCAAAAGTTCCCCTCACACTGCTTGAGGCAACCCAAACATTTCGTCGACTTGACGTCCGCTTTTTCATCGAGCAAATGCGTGAAAGGATTCCTTATTCCCCGTGCCGGCATTCCGACAGGACTATGAATGATCACGATGTCCTCTTCAGTAGCCTTTAACAATTCCTCTTTCCAAGCAAGCGCTGCACTGCACTCTTCGCTAAGGGCAAAACGAGTTCCCATTTGCACCCCATCTGCACCAAGTTTCAGGGCCTTAGCCACATCCTGTCCATCGATGAAGCCACCCGCACCGATTACCGGAATACTGACCGCAGCTATGACTTCCGGGAGAATATCGTGGATGGAACGGTCCGTCCCTAAATGCCCCCCAGCCTCCACACCTTCCACAATCACGGCAGCCGCCCCAAGCTTTTCAGATAATCTCGCAAGTTTAGCAGAGGAGACAATTGGTACGACCGGAATACCTTTTTCCTTACCCCAGGCGAACATATCTCTGGAAAAGCCAGCTCCCGAAACCAGAAGATCAATCTTTTCATCTAACGCGGCGTGAACCAACTGCGCAAATTCACGGACAGCAAACATAATGTTTACCCCAATAATTCCTTTAGTGCGCCGGCGTGCTTCGCGGATTTCCTCTATCAGTTCCTCCACAGGTATACCACTGCCTGCAATTATTCCGATCCCGCCCTCTTCAGCAACAGCTGCAGCGAGAGGGGCCATGGATATCCTTACGGCCATTCCTCCTTGTATCACAGGAATTTTAGCCACTAAATTACCAATACGAAGTTCGGGTATTTTCACAATCTTTCCTCCCTGTCAGAGTTCTACCTGAGCTATTGTCAGGTATGAGAAGCAAATCCACTAAACATCTATCTGAACTCTCTCCCGGAAAATCGATGTTCGTGGTTCGATGTTCGTGGTTCGAATAACGAATATCAAACCACGAACATCGAGCCATAGGAGAAAGATTGTCTCTTAAAAGAAGCCCCGCATCTGAGTACGGGACCTTTTGTGAGTTATTTGTTATCTTTGATGAAGCTCACTGCATTTCCAACTGTCCGGATCTTTTCGGCTTCCTCATCCGGAATATCTAAGTCGAATGCCTCTTCAAGAGCCATAATCAATTCAACGATATCCAAAGAATCCGCATTTAGCTCTTCGAATGAGGTCTCCGGGGTGACATTAACTTCGTCTACCCCAAGTTGTTCGACGACGATGGCTTT
>JARLHU010000210.1 GCA_031292095.1 Desulfosporosinus sp. | reverse complement strand
GAATTTATTAATCTCTATTTTGGGCTTGATGTAAGAAAGCTTTCGTCCTGAAGGTAAAGTAATAAACAGGATTCCACTTTCAACTTGGAACTTCACGTTACCTACAACGGAGGGCTGTCTTTGAGCAACTGCTTTCTTTGCGGCATCATCGATGGCGTACCAATACTTAACGATCTTGCTATTAGCACGCCTCCACGCTTTAACCAAACCGTCAAGCTCCTCTTCCTTGAGGCCCATATCTAAGGCCCCCATGGCAATAAGCGCGTTGGCACCGCCTTGATAGCCAAGGGCGAGCTCTGATATTTTACCTTTCTGCCTCAACACGTACTCGGGGTTTCCTTTGACGATCCGCTCTACTGGTACACTGAACATCTGTGAAGCAGAGGCTTCGTAAATCTTGCCATGGCCTTTAAACACGTCCAGTCGCCATTTCTCACCCGCCAACCAACCGAGCACGCGTGCTTCAATCGCTGAGAAGTCGGCTACGATCAACCGATGCCCCATTGCTGGAATAAAGGCAGTTCGGATAAGTTCAGAGAGTACTCCGGGCACACTTTCGTAGACCATTTCCAGAAAGTCAAACTCTCCCAATACTAGGATTCTCCGCGCCAGTTCTAAGTCCTTAAGGTGGTTCTGCGGAAGGTTTTGCACCTGCACGAGCCTTCCTGCCCATCGGCCTGTCCGGTTCGCACCATAGAACTGCAAGAGTCCACGAACATGGTTGTCTGGACAAAGGGCTCTTTGGATGGCGTTATATTTTTTGATGGATGTTTTGGCCATTTCTTGCCGTAGCTGGAGTAACCTTTGGATCTCACCATCTGTGTTACTCTCCATTTCGCTGACCGCCTTTTTAGATAGGCTCTCCACCTCAACTCCATTACCTAAAAGCCATTCTTTGAGCTGGGCCACACTGTTGGGATTGTCCAGCCCGGTTAGTCCCTTGGCTTCCTCGAAAATACTCGTTCTGTACCGTTTATCACATTGGATTGCATTTCGGACGAGCCTAGTATCCACCAAAATCCCTCGATCATTAATCTGTTGATCGAGTACCCAAAGCGCCTGTTCGTTCTCAGAGATAGGGTATTTCTCAATCTTTGCTCGGATGGCTCGTTCCACCTCAACGTCCCTCTTGCAATAGTCCTTAAATACAGCCCACTTTTCCGGGGCATGGCTTGGCAAGTTTCTCGTTCTCCCGCCATTAACTTTCGTGGGCTTACAGGGAATGGAGAAGTACCGGATAAGTGCTTTACCTTCGTTCATTTTCTGCTCTTCTAATCCTAATACCTTAGCGACCCCGGCCAAGTGGAGTGGAAGTCCTAACATAGCAGATTGCACTGCTGTGCAACGCCAGGCTTCGGGGGAAAGAGTCTTTCTAAGGTATACCGCCAAACAAGTCCGTTCGAATGTAGCATTAAAGGCGGTCTTTATAACGCTGTCATCAGTCAACACATCTAGAATTTTCGGGGGCAGCTTTTCACCGCTCGCAAGGTCAACGACTTCTACTGGACCAGCGTCAAAGGCATAGGCGAACAGCAATATCTCAAAGTCTGGAGCAGAGGTGTACGCGTACACCCCTGCTTTTTTCAGATCCACACTGGAGTAGGTTTCGATATCGATTCCCAAGACGCTTATAGCATTCGGGCAGGGTTCATCCGGCCCAAGATCATCGGGGCACTCCCCGCCATATTGAGTAACACCCTTACAGCCTGATGGACAGCTCCACTTCATTCTTAAACCCCTCTTTTTAGCTCAGAAAATCGTCATCGTCCTCATAAACATCGAAGTCGTCTTCCGCTCTGCTCCGGCCACCCAGTGGCTCTCCATCCGCTAACTTTTGCAGGTTTTGCAAGCCACAAGCTATGCCTTTATTGCCATTCGTATTAAATGCATAGAACGTAATGCTTGCTCTACCGTAACAGCCGCTGTAAACTTCTGTACTGTCGAGGATCGCTTTACCATACCGATCGACGATTCCTGGTGCGGTGGTACTGTTGGCATTGATAAAATAGCAGTTCTCATAATTTTCATCATCGCCTCGGTCAATGTCACCGTCACGGAGTGGGAGTTTGAGGTTTGCTGGTATCTTGCCGCCAAACTTAGAAAGTCCCTCTTTCTTGGCAGCTTCGATGGCAGCATGGATGTTGGCGATGGTTTTCGTATCTGATTTGGAAATGATGAGACTGACCGAGTATTTTTCATCCCCGCCATTGATGCTTTTTGGTTTCCAGATATGGGCATAGGAGAATCTTACTTTTCCTGTAATCACTTTTGTCACTTTGTTATCCATTGGTTTCATTTCCTCTTTTCTTTTTGTCGGGCATCGGCCCGATATCATTTAACTCCATACAACCTTTGCCGAAGCCTCTCTTTGAGACGTAGTCAATGACTAAGCTCCTCCCAACAGAGCGAATACTGATGACATCGATTTTCCGGTTTCGCATGATGCCTTCATAAGCCCGCTTGGAAACATGGATGACTTCCCCTGGGCATTCGCCTGGGATTTGCAAACGTGCTCCCCTAAAGGTCTGTGACATCTTCAAAATCCGCCTTTGCTGCATCGATTGAATTCCATTCCTGACGCTTATCCGATTCAATGACTAACGTTGGCTTTCCCGGTGGTTTCACGACGAGATCACCCAGTATCTCAGCAAACCGTTTCTTCCCAAGTAACTGCGTCATACCCGTGATACCGAGGATACTTTTGGCGTATATCTCATCTTCGTTGTAGTTACCCGTTGCCAACACTTGTTCGGCTACTTTTGCTTCGTCCGTATATTTTCGTTTACTTGAGCTCTCGATGAGTTTGTAACCCAGCCACTTTTTTCGACCAGCGAGGGCTTCTGCCTCGGCATACTCCCAGATATCCTTGGCCCAGGCTTTAAGCTCATTGGCTTGTGGCAACACCTCGGCTATCTCGTCATCGGTTAGCAAGGCAGGTAACTTGAAGTCCAGTTTTGCCAGTTCTAAGTTGCGCTCGGCTCTGGCTCGACAGGTGGCTCTGGCCCGACAAAATCGACAATGCTCCCCTGAATTGAAATCACCTGTTCCTTTTATGGCAAGCGCGGCCCGAGGTTTTAGCTCGGTTTCTGCCCACTCGATCAGCCTGTCCACCGTCAACTCAAACGTCGAAAAGTTGTCTAGTCTAGGTTGGCAAATCGTCATTCGAACACCTTTGATATCATATAAGTCGTCATATAACGCTAAAGCGCCCAAAGCATAAAGCTTTAATTGAGGATTTTCTTCTGCTGATACACGGACGCCTTTGCCATATTTCAAATCCACAACATCCAATAGTCCGTCGGCTACAATAACGAGGTCTCCAGTACCAAAGCCCTCCGGCACATAATGAGAATAGTCCAGCCGTTGCTCAATGAGAGTTATGGGGTCGCTTGACCTTGCGTAGGCCTCGGCTATAAGCTCACAGGCAAACTCGATATAGACATCTGTGTAGTGATTGAGCTCCTGCGAGTCGTACTTACTGGTCGGTTTTTTAGTTTTGAGTTTAAGAAACTGGCGAAGCTTATGCTCTGACAAATTGTGTGCAGCTGTACCTTCTGCTGCAGCAGCACTGGTTTTATCCGCGAAAGTTTCCTCAAGCCTGGCAGAGGGCGTGCAGTTCAACCATCTATGCGAGCTTGACGCTGATAAGAGTGCATGTTCGCCCATTAAAGTGCTTCGGCTTCTTTCAATAGATCGGTATATTTGGCAGGGTCAATGGCTGTCAGCTTGGTCGTTCCGTACTTCTGTAGTAGCTCTTTAATCGCCTTATTTTTGCCCTCATCTTTTTTGGCTGTGAGCACCGCTCGAACTTGCTCAAGGGTTACTGACTTCTCCTCTTTGGTGGGTTCTTTGATTTCTTCGGGTTGCTCAGGTACGCTGGGTGGTTCTTCCTTCGAGGGATCGGCTACCTCGCTAGGTTCATCTACCGCGGTCATCCCCACGTTTACCTTGTTTTCCAACGCCTCTGCCAACCTTGTCATAGCCGCAATAAGCTCATCTGCTTTGTCGATTGTAATTTCAAGCTTATTCAATGATTGCCCCTCTTTTCGCAAACAAATTGATGAAGTAGGCCTGCCCTTTCACCGTGACCATTGGTGTTTTGGAGATTCGGACGTCTCCATTTGGAAACTCAAATATATCTTCCTTCACCTCAAGCAGGCCCATTTCCAAAGAATGTTGGGTTGGCGTATTTCTACTGAAGGTCGTCATAAGATAGTCGTTCTGCCTCAACCATTCAAACAACCGCGTTTGCCCAATGTCTGTGCCATTTTTCTGAAGAAGTTTAGCAAGATCACCAATATAAATCGTGTCTTTTGTGGCTTCAATCGCATTGGCGAAGTTAACCTTGGGCTTGTCCTCCTCAATTTTGTGCTCAAGCACAGCAATCTTCTCCCGTTCTGATTTAATTTCGGAGAGAAGCCTTATTCCGAAATCTGGACTGGTGAGCATATTTTCCAAAGCAACATCGGTTACATATAGGCCGCGCCTTCGAATTTCCCTTAAGATTTGCTTGACTTGCCGCTTGAACTCTTTAGCAATGAGTTTTCGGCTTTGAAGAAGAACTTCGTATAGGCCGTCTTCGGTGAGAAACCATAAGTCACGATTCTGACCTGATGAGAACATTGTTTGTATCAGCTTTTCATTCTCATCAACGGTCCTTAGCATCATTGACACATCGCTGTGTTCAATCCACTCTGCTACGTCTTTCGCGAGAAACAGTGGATTATCTGAGTCTCCGTAAATCTTGAAGTCTTTGCCAAGAACATTTCTTCGTTCAAAAACTATTAAATCATCGCTCATGAGGGTTTCATCCTTTCACATCGGTCGCTGTAGTATTGAATTGGAATGCCTAGTCGCTTTGCAGCTTCCATTTCACCCAACATTCCATCCGAAAACCTATCACCGAATACATATAGCTCTGTGCAATGCTTCAGTAGTTCCAATCCCAGTTGAAGTCCTATTTCACGTTCTTCAGAAATTTCGTCATCTAGAAACTGAGTGAAGATTGTATGAGGCGCAAGTGGCACAACCCCCTGAGTAGCGGCAAATCGGCAGTAGCCATTTGCTCGACTGATATTCCGTTCGATGTCGCCTCGTAGTGGCGAACATATATGGACTAATTTAATTTGATTCATCCCCTTTCGGTTAAACTCGCTACGCTTTCATTGGGGAATTGGCGAAGCAACCCAGCTAGGAGCTTACGCCCAGCTGATCGCCTGCCTGATAGAGCATTTGATAATGAGCCGTGATTGACTTTAATAAGGCGAGCCAGTTCGTTTTGACTGATTCCCTGTTTCCGAATGAGTGCGGTTACGGTTGCCTTGTTTAATTTCATGTTTCACAATTCCTTCGTTCAAGCTCGACTAGTTTTTTTGCTAGGTCTTTTGAAACCACACTGATAGCTGTTAAAACACCTGCCATTTTCTCACGAGTCTCTTTGAGTTCTGTTTCGATCTCTTTTTTGTCCAAAATATTCACCTCCAGTTTGTTGAGGAAAAATCCTCTCATTACTAAGGTGCTGAAAACGCGGTTTGAACCGGTGTAAGTTATACCAACTTTACTAGTTTTTGGTTCTAACTTCCCCTCAACTCCATCTTTTCCCATTGAATCTTCTTAGCTTTAACCCTTTTACAAGCTATAGCTGAGAAATATGCAGTTTAGAAAAAATCGCTTTAGTAATATTAACCAGCAATCAAATTCTTCCCAATTCTAGCCAGCTATTAATTTCCTTATTTTCACTAAGATTCTCTCCCTACGGCGTAGCACTGTAGTTTGTGGAACACCAGTGCTTCTCGCATATTCTCTTTCACTTTTGTTTTCAAAATATAGTTTCTCCACCAGCTCACGCTCATCATCTGCGAGTTTGCCTAACGCAAAGAACAAGATTTCCAGCGTCAACTCACGCTCGGCAAGCTCCTCTACACTTGCAGGGGGCACGAATAGTTGTTCTTCAGCCGGATGACTGGTCGCAGATAGTTCGTCATACGATTGGTGTAACTTTTTCTTCATCCTTCTGTAATACTCGTCGCGCCTCTCTTGTTCGTAATACGCCTCATGAACTTCCTTAGTGACTGACACTTTTGTATCACCTGGCAACGTAATGAAGTAACCCATTAACCCCCCAGCTTTTTTTGCAAAAAAAATAGCCGGATAATCGCCAATTTCTTGGCAATTATCCGGCTATTAGGTAGTACATTTAAACTCCTCTTGCTCGGTATAATTAGGTGAAACTATTCAGTTTGATATAAGCAATCCGCTTGCAATGTGTGCATTTTATAGCTATTTCGCCGCTTGATTCCTTCTGTATATCAAGTAAACGTTTATTACAAATGGGACATTTGATCTGTTTTGGCGGCACACAATTCTCTCCTCTCGTAATGAAGAATCGAGGATTTTGTTTTAACCAATCTTAATGTCTTTCATCAAATTGTGACGGCTTTTCCAATCAACTACACTATCTGGCACACTTAACGGCGGAATCTTTCCCGAATCTGTGGTTTGTTCCATCGAAATACAATTTTATTATTTCTCACCGTCCTTCGAGTATTTCGGGCACTAAAAGCACATGATAATATCAGTTAGATTTATCACCCCGGCGGAATAAATTATCTATTTATATTTCTTTCCGCCTGTTGGTTTATAAGTAGATAATACACTTTAACTTAACAAAATTCCGTAGTATTTTGGAGGAAATTATGGATTATAAGCCCAACCTTGAGAACCCCGAACGGCTTCAGTTGCTCAAGCAATTTGACGCTGGACAGTATCTTAAGCACCTTCGTGGTAAGAGAACCTTGGCAACGGTTTGCAAGGAGCTCGGTGTATCCACAGCCTATCTGTCGGATGTAGAACGTGGGAAAATGCCCTCAGATCGATTTATTGAGGTTTTAGCCAATTTTTATGAAATCAACGAAGATGAGTTATTTAATTTATGGGGAAAAACGCCTATTCTTGCCAAGGATGAAATTCTAAACAACCGCACTCTCCAACGGACTTTAAGGGAGATCAATAGGAATACTAAGTTGACCGACGCTAAAAAGGAAGAGTTATACGATGAAATTTACAAGACATATGAGAGGTTTGCTAAAAAGATAGCACAAGAAAAAGAAGATGAAGGAGAAGTGTAATGGAACTCCTACTTTCTAACGTTTTACAGTTTCTGGAGCGTGCATTTGGGTACAATACTACTATAAAAATTAAAGACTCTTTTGATTTTAGTGATGGTGTAATTTTGGGGGCCTTAATCTTGCTCTGGCCCCTGGGTAAGTTTTTTATGGAGGTTTATCGCGATGACAAGCTCCCTGAGGATATTGCCATCATGTGGGTTGAAAAAAATGGCGTCTTGGGGATTGCTGCTAATCCATAAAATGTTGTTCAAGCGGTCGTAGTTTTTATTGGCTACTTAATTCTTAAGATCTTTCGTCAAAAAAGCATACCGCTTAATAAATTACGGATCATAACGATCATACTTTTGATCATAACACTTCTTATTTTTTTCTTTGGTATAGTGGACTCCATGTACCCATACTTTCCCCACGATGGCCACCTGTTCCCATAAGAAAAGTAAAAACGCACTATTGGATAGCAGGTTTTAGCACTGTTATGTGACTCAATCAGCATTTAATTTCAGTTTTTTTGATAGTAATAAAAATGTAATCAAGGAGGCTTTAACAATGGATAATGACTACATTTTCCGACGGGAACTTGATTTTTCAACAGAATTACCTGAGATGATTTGTCAACTAAAAAAGGATCGCCAGTTCCGTAAATTGGACACTGCTCAGAAAAAGGAACTGTATGATGAATGTTATGCCGTAGCTAAACATATCTTCCTTTCAGACTATGTCTCGAAGGAAGAAAAAAGCGCTATCGAAAAAGCTGCATCTCAGCAAATCATGGAACGTGCCCGGCAGGAATGGGAAAAAACCTTAATCAAAGAAGGATATTACGATGGATAAATCAAGGAGATATGCCTTATGTCAGGTAGATTAAAAATTGAGATTATTGAGGGTGAAAATGTACTTGAGATTTATGAAAAGGAACCAGGAAAACTCACTTTTGTACAATAAATCTAGATAATTCCTAGAAATTTTCTCCCGTAAGAAAGGTGTGTATTATTGAGTGATAAAGGAATCTGACTTGCAGCGGTATCTCACCAAACTGTCTTTAGATTATGGTGCACTAGTTGTCGGCTATACAAAAATAAGGCAAGTTGAGCCTGTAATGGTGATCGGCTTCCCTTTCTCAAATAAATGGATCTTAAATCATCCATTTTACATAACGAAAAGGTTCGGAGAAGAGGTATGGAATAGTTGGAAATTACTTCGCAATATAGCCCATGTTTTGCGTAGCGAAGGGTATTTAGTCGATATTAAAACGCCTCTTTCTGTTTTTGGTGATTTCCGCCCCTTGGCGGTTTCAGCTGGTCTAGGAAACTGGGGAAAAAACGGACTGGTGGTAAACCCTCAATATGGTTCAAGACTTCTATTTGCTTCGATTTTTACTAACGCTCCCTTAGAATCGACCGTTAACCAGTTTGTATCAGATGATATTAATCATTCATGTGATAACTGCAGACTATGTATAAAGGCTTGCCCTGCAAAGGCGTTTGAGGGAAACCGATTTCATAAGACACGGTGTTTCCCGAAAGCAATTCGAGGCTGCTCAGAATGTGTACAAGTTTGTCAAGGGCAAAATAAGACACCCATGGCAGCTCGATAGTTTTAACAGCAAGGAACGACCGGATGATTTTTCTCAATTCTGCAGATAGCTAAAATACTAAATTAAGCTCAGCAGCGTACTAAATATTCGAAGGAGTGGCTTGGTTGTATAAAAAAATTAAAGATAAGTTTATACTTGCAATAGTGGCCGGACTAATAGGAGATATAGCTCTAACATTCAGCGATGAAATCTTTCTCAGACTAAAAATATCAAAAAGGTCTTTTCGCGAAAGCGCGGCAGGTATCTTCGTAAGTTCTCAGAGGGAGGCTACTTCTAAAGGGGGAATCATATTAGGGCAAATTGTGAGTCTTATGATGAGTATCTCAGGGGCTATAACCTTTCTTTATACATTCTCAAAAACTGGCAGAAAGCATGTCGTTACTAAAGGGATTGTGCTTGGATCAACGCTTGGATGTGTTATCCCCGCATTATTAAGTTCTCTCCCAATGAGTAAAGTCAAACCTACTGATGCCTCTAGCAATCTTTCTTATATTTTTAGTCATTGTATCTATGGTATTACTACAGCATTAACGATGACTAAGCTCGCTGATGACTCCGTATTTAGTTCAGAGCGACCAATAGATAGTGCGTACTCGACAGACACAACTAATTTAAATGATTGACTCCAGACCAAACGTATAGATCGACAGGTATGCCTATAATATTCAACTGAAAATCATTCTTACGATTAAGCCCACCAGTATTAAACCGCTAGGCCTATTAGTTGTTTGCTTATGTATTAGCCTAGCCACCCAAATCCCCCAACACACCATTCAAAGCCGCTGGGTGACGTACTTGTATGTTGGAAGCGGTGGAATTAAACTTACTTCTGATCGTTTTATCCACATCAATTCCAGCTTATCCACATGTTTCAACCCAGTTATACACAGACTTTTCCACAGTTTTAGCGTTAAAAAGGCCGCCTGGCTTCAAGTAGGTGGCTTTTCATATCCCCACATCACCTAAGACACCCTAATCCACAAACACACCATTTAATAAGCCACCGGGTGTACCTTTCATACACACAAACCCGTTACCTATCATTGAGAGACGTCACTTCACAGAAAGGTACACGTTTCATTAATATAATTAAACTGGATTACCCACACATGTTAATTCAAGCTAATAAAACTATTTCTTGAATAGAAAGTTCAGAACTCTGGACATGACCCACTAAAAAAAAATAATTGTTGGTGATTACTCCTTGGAAACTACACTGTAGAAAATCGGAAATTGGTTTTTATCGAGTGTTACAGGCTCTAACTCGTTAAGTTTACGGCATAATTTTTC
>JARLHU010000209.1 GCA_031292095.1 Desulfosporosinus sp. | reverse complement strand
AATCGCCGCATCAACCTTTGCTTCATCATAAGCAAATTCCATTCCCTTCACCATCGAACCGTCATCAATTCCCTGGCGCACCTTGGCTTTGGGCGTTTGGCGCACAACACCATTATGAACTAAAAACATCCCTTCCTGTAAAGCCGCTGGATCAGTTTTTGCTTCTTTGAGCCATTCATCGATTGATGGCGATAGTTTTTCCATTAATCATAAACTAATACACTCCTTTTTATTTAGGATACTAATAAAATGAAATCAAAAACAGGACAAAGTTTTTCATATTCACTCCCATTCATAGTCGCACAAAAATAGATAAATTGACTACACTAAATGTGCATTACTTTAAACAATATTTTGAATAGCCTTGGTTGTCAACCGCTTTTTATCGTCTCCTTGCCAGTAGTGTTGACGTATTTAGCAGAAGATAACAGGATTTAATAAGAATAATAGTGGGTGGACTGCACCAACTTATTTAATTTTTTGAGATGAAGAGCGGAATGTGGATAGAAGTACGGATTGGGAAGTGTGTGGATTAGGGAAACTTGTAAGAGCTACACACTAGTAAACGACGTAAGTGCAGTTGACATATCAACTATTCCCGTTGAAGTACCTATTCCATCCGGTACGAAGATAACAGCCATTACGGGCGGAGTTGAAAACGGCTATGCACTGGATTCCGCTGGTCATGTCTGGGCAATGCTGTATCCATTTTTTATAATTTTCCATGAAGTTAACGATATAAACAATTCTCTCTTGCATGAGGATAAATACTTTGAGTTATTAGCTAAAGTTCAAATATGTATTTGAAAATAGCTTTATATTATATAAACCCACAGGAGCGTCGCTGTTTTGGGCGTTCCGGCTTTTTAGCGTGTAATAAATTTGCTGATTTCAGAGGAATATTCTAAACGTGTAGAATAGAAAATGAGAGGGGTTTGCTCAGACAAGTTCTTCAATTTAGGCGAGCTATGGCGAGGTCAATATCTGGATTAAAAGGATCGAGTTAAATTATGAATGATATTCCCTTTGGTGTACCTAGTCCAATGGGTATTGGTACCGGAATATGCAGAAGGGCCGATCCTCTAGTGATTCTCAGTTTTCGGAGTTACCAAGGCGACCACAAAATGGTGCATCCCAAGAAGCAAGACGCCCAGTGTCATGCCCCAAAGCCCGATCGAATAGAGCGCCGACGCTACTTGCTTGCAACTCATCAAGACCATGCTAACCATGCATAAAGCCATGCCCCATACCTGTGGTTTTTCCATGTACAGCCCTGCATATTTAACACAATGGTCGTCATCTTTAGCCGGAAATTCGAACCAAACCCGGTTCCAGACGAGGGTGAAAAGTACGGTGATGGTTGCTCCCCAAGCCATGTATACGGGAAAAAGCTGAGCGGGCATAGGCAACGGTAAAATAGCTGGAAAGACAGCGGTGGCTGCCGCCGGAGGATGATCGGCGTCAAAAACCTGCATCAGCAATGCAGCAAAAAGCATCGTTAGAATGAGTTTAACCGGAATAACGAAGTCGGTTCCCCCTGCCAACAATTCTCCTGTCCAAATTCCCGCCAGCCCGCCGAAGGATGAGACAAAATGTCCGACAATGACTGGTTTGGGCCGAGCTACACGCAAGTACACGCAACTGGAATTGATAAAACAGGTTGCGGCCAGAGGTGGAAAGAGCACTGCTATCCCCGCGACTTTGGACAGAATACCGATGATGGCAAGCAATATGCTGCCACCAAGAGAGCCCCAGACGATGCGCGACAACGAAATGACTCCCGGGCGGTAAACGTCCCTCTCAAATTCTCGTCGGCAAATGGACCTAACTCTTATCTGCACCGAATTTAATTTCTTATGCACTTATGCACCCTCCCCTCCATGCAAAGCTTTGGCTCGACTGAAAGTTCTTGGTGGGCGCGACAAAGCACTGAGCCCACCAAGAACTTGTTAATACCTCTTGCCGCCGTTTAGTGAGGCAAGTTGCGTGGTTTCGACCGACATGTCATGAGCAACGCCCTCTCTGGGCTTGAAATGAGAGTGCTAAACATCCCACGCAAGCTTCTTTCTTGCAGCTTTAAAGTCTGAGATGATCATCTGGGCAAGTTTTTCTGGGTCCGGATCAACGTTCATGCAGGAACCGAGCAGTTCTCTTGTGCCTCCGTAAAGGAAATCCCTCACCTTATTAGAACCTTGCACCGGAGCATGGACACAATGGTAGGAATCGAACCCCAGCATACGGAAAGCAAGGGCCGCGCCTACGCCCTTTTCGTTGGACCATTCGGGCGTCACTTCAGCAAAGGGCAAATCTTTGATTGGATGGCCGAGCAGGCCCGCTATGGTAGCGAACGTGCCGACGGCATGGGCGTTATCAATGCATTCGCCAAAATGCCAGACCGGTGGCATATCCGAACCGAGAAATTCCTTCAAACTATTTCCGCATTTATCCTGTCCCTTGACAGAGCAGTAACCGAGCTTTAACATCGGAAAGCCGGCACAACCGTTGGCAAAGATAAGGATGTTATGCTTCAACAAGATGTCTGCAACATCCACTATGGCCTTTTCAAACACGATACGGGTATTTGTGCATCCAGCCAAGTTGATGATGCCGAGAATCTTGCCCTCCTTAAGAGCGTCGGCGATGAGCTTGACGCTTCCACCATAGTATTCGCTGAGGTACTCAAGACCGAATCCCACTTCCGCTTCCACTTCGTAGGGAGGGATATGTCTCTCCACGTCCAGGCGGTTTTTGAAGCTTTCGATCGCGCGTGTTACAATTCTGTCGGCTAATTCCGGAAGTCGATTCAGGTCGGAAAGATCTCGCTTGTAACCGATATGTTCCGCCCCCGGCAGGTGGTTGGATTCGTTCGTGGTGACAACCACTGTTTTAAAGCAGTTCGCGACATCCATGATACCCGGAAAAACTTCTTGGATGTCAGCCAGCCAAAGATCCAGCGCGCCTGTGCCCACTACCAGCTCAGCGCCGTTAGCGTTGGAGAGCGGAATGACTCCGCCAAGGCGGTACATGGTCGACAGGCCGGAACAACAGATTCCGTAAAACTGGATACCTTGGGCTCCAGCCTCCTTGGCCATTGTGACGAATTTATCGGTTCGGGCCGTTTTGATGACTTCCGTGGCGAGCATGGGGGCATGACCGTGAATGGCTATATTAACAAAGTCTTTTTTCAACGCACCAACGTTCGCCTTGATGGTGCTTCGAGTGGGAATACCAAAGAGACAGTCGCTGGCAATGGAACCGCCCACCACGCTGTTCATTGAGAATGTGATACCTAAGCGCATAAACTGATCCATCGCTTTACGCCAGTCGCCTTGGGTTGCGCACGTAGTCGCGTGCAAGGTCTCAAAAACCTCGTGATACGAGCTGATCGGAGTTATTCCGAGATCGTTCCAGACCTTCTGTCTTTCGGGCGGAGCAACTGCAGTGAGGGTTCGGTGCTTGCCAGGCACCGTACGGCTCATATCTTCGAGCAAAATATCCGCAATTTCACCGGCCAAAGCTTCGACGGTTTTGCCTTCGGTCTCAAGGCCGTACATGTTGGCGACGCCAAGCACCTTGTTTTTGCCCAAGATGGGGAGATCGATCTCTCCAGAGGCTGCCTTTTTCAGGGTTAGCATGACTTCACGGGCGCGCGCCCCATGCGCTGCTACACCTCCAGCTGCCGCGCGAGCCATGTTACGCGCTACGATGAGATCCGCATTCGCTCCGCATGTACCCCGTGGAGACTTCTCAGTTATCTTACAAGGACCGAGCGAGCAGTTTTTGCAACAGACACCGGCTAATCCAAAAGCGCAGTGAGGTTTCTGCTTGTCGAAACGGTCAAAACAGTTTTCAATGCCCATACTATCCATATAGGCAACCATTTCCCTCACTGCGGGATCAGGAGCTTGGGACATAACGTCAGCCTTGCTGGCGAAGGACTTGCGATATTCCGTAACTGCGGCCATGTAATCGGTAAAATCGTTATCGTGATGATGGTGGTGGTGGTCTTCGTGATCGTGATG
Organism: Desulfosporosinus sp.; assembly: GCA_031292095.1. Taxonomy (GTDB): domain Bacteria; phylum Bacillota; class Desulfitobacteriia; order Desulfitobacteriales; family Desulfitobacteriaceae; genus Desulfosporosinus. The sequence goes on along the minus strand of JARLHU010000209.1, from coordinate 3,142 downwards.
GTGGTGGTCAGCACCGTGCGTTTGTGAATGTTTATTGTCTCCCATATCATTACTCCTCTCTTAATTAAAGGTTGCAATTTAAAACAAGTGCCCTGTCGCAATTGCTATGCCACTACTTTTATCAGTGGCATCATGATCCCCCCTTTGTGTTTACAACGATGCAATTGCTATGCCATAGTCATTTGTTGCGGAAATAATCAACAATGAGAGGTGGATACGAAGTTTCTTGAAAGGAAGAACACAATGAAAGCAACGATAGTCCGTTGTTATCAACAGACTATCGTTGCTTTCATTGTGTCTTGGTTGTAAGCGCGGGAGCGGCTAAATCTCTTCACGTAGACGAGAGGGTGCCAGGGGATGTCAAGACTCGATTTGCTTAGGTGTGCGAGACTAATTGCGGCCGTGCCAATCGTCAAGAGTGATTCCCATCTTTTTCAAGCGCGAAATCAGAGTGGTCGGCTTTATCCTAAGTTTCTCGCTTGCGCTTCTCGATCCGTAGATCTTACCGTTACAGACCCTAAGCGCCTCGATCATATTTTCTCTCTCCAATTGACGTATTTCGGCGTCAGTTAGGATGCTGCGCTTGTCGATATGACCCTTGGTGTGGATGCTGGGGGCAGTGGCACTGACTCCCAAGTGAGCTATGGAGGAAATACCGGAGTCCAGCTTCCCCAAATGAGAAGTAATGACCGCCCGCTCAATGACGTTTTGTAGTTCACGGATATTGCCGGGCCAGTCGTATTGTGTCAGGGACTCAATATCAGATTGGGTGAGGCAAGGCTTTGGGCGGTTGAGTCTTCGAGAGGTAAGAGCCAAAAAGTGGTTGACCAAAAGCGGTATGTCTTCCTTGCGGTCACGAAGTGGAGGCAGAAGGAAGGGGAAGACATTAACGCGGTAGTAAAGATCTTCACGGAAGCGTCCCGCTGTGACCTCTCGCCCGAGATCGCAGTTTGTGGCGGAAATGATGCGCACATCAACTTTTCGGACTTTTTCCTCGCCTACGCGCTGGTATTCACCTTCTTGCAGGACGCGCAGAAGCTTACCCTGCAGTTCGAGGGGGATCTCGCTGACCTCGTCTAGGAATAGCGTTCCTAGGTCGGCGATCTGAAAAAATCCCTCCCGATCCTTGTGCGCTCCGGTGAAAGCACCCCGAGCATGCCCGAAGAATTCGCTCTCGAAAAGATTCTTGGGGATAGCGGCACAATTAATTTTGATCATAGGATGCCCGACCCGCTTGCTTCTAACGTGGATCTCCCTGGCGATGAGCTCCTTGCCCGTGCCCGATTCCCCGGTGATAAGCACACTGGTGTCAATGGGCGCAACAAGAACGATCTGCCGTAGAATTTCATGGAGGGCGTTGCTTTTACCGATGATACCGTTGAAGGACTGGGCGATATTGACTTCTTCGCGCAGGTAAGCGTTTTCATTTTCGATTTGCCTTTTGAGACGTTTGATCTCGGCAAAGGCTTGCGCATTGGAAACGGCATAAGCTAAATGATCAGCGATCATACGCATAAGCCCTAGCGCTCCCTGATCTAAAGCGATGCGCGTAAACATTGCCAGAACACCAAGGACTTCACCTTTGTAGATCAACGGCTGGCCGACGAAGCTGGCGATATGCTCTTTTTTCACCCAGACCCTATCGGCAATCCAGTCAGAGTTGCCACTAATGGCTGAGACGTTGCCGGGCTGGCCCGATGATGCAATCCGGCCTACCTTGCGTACTCCGATGGGGAAGCGTCTAAAGGCACCGTGTTCGATTGTGTTCCAGTTGGTTGTGTTGTCTATTGAGAGCCCGCGGCTCGCCATCAGGTGGAGACAGCGGCTTTTGTCCTGGCAGGCTGCGTACTCATTGCAGGTGTTGCAAATATCCCCTGGGGTGATCATCCAGACCCTAGCCAGGGCCACGTTACAGGTCGATGCCAGAGATGATGTAACCAATTGTAGCAATTCATCGACCGAACGCTGCTGCGCCATCTCTAGAAGCAATAGCTGAAAGCTTTCGAAATCCAAATTGAAGTTATTTTGAGTCATAGGGCACCTCGGCGATTTTTTTATAGGAATTTGCTTTTTTTTATGATGGGAGGATTGATATATATGGGACCTTTGGAAATAATCAAGGCTTTAGGGGAAGTGGTAGAAGAGGCTAAAGACGCCACTTGGATGCATGTAAATTTTCTTGGAGAATACACCTTCGACGTACGAAATGTGCCTGAATTAGATGATTTAAGACCGTTAGACCTTGGGAATAGAGAGAATTGAGAGTTTAGAGTGGAGAAAGCCCCCAACTTTCAACCGATTAATTTCTTACAACTGCGTCCCATAACGAACACTATGAAAAGTTCATCAAAACTGTATTCTCCGTTTTAATCCAAATTCCTCTCTGACAGCCAATTTGCCTGTTTTTGTTTCCCATTTTTCTGGTTCATTCAGTGTGTTTTTGTTCAAAGGGCCAAAGTCCGCTTTTCTCTCGCTTACGTCGATTTACTATGCTGTTTGTTTAGGCTTTTCCTATTTGGGTCGCGTCTCATCCTTGGAGCATGGATAGTGCTAGCTGGGCATACCCCTCCATAAGATTGTATTATGAGAGGAATGGCACATGCCAGTTTATAATTATAAACTCCTAGAGACAATAAACAGCAGAGATTCACTGCTTGAAGAGTTTGATGAAGAAATATTTATTCTATACTGCATCCTCGTGAAATTGGTTAACCTTAAGGTGGTCCCATTGCTACAAAGTGACTTCAATTATGTGGATTGCCTGAAGGCTATAAGGTACTTTAACGTAAAAGGTTGCATAATATCTGAAGGTCCAATGGTGGAAAAAGATGCACTATTACTAAAGAAAACCTTCGAAAGGCTTTGAATGGAAATTAAAGAATTGACAAAGAGGTTTATCATGTTGAATTATTCTTTACGGCAGAAGTAGATCGTTGTGATATAGTCACAGTATTGATCCTGAGTTGGAAGAACGCATCGACGCATGTTGGTGTTTCTTCATAGACATTCAATTCATCAACATCAACGCACGTGGAGACGATAATAGTGCTATATTGGAGGTGAATGAGTGAAAGCATGTTAGAGAAGAATGATGAACCACATATAAAAAAATTGGGAAATGATAGTCCGCTGGATTTATATT
>JARLHU010000025.1 GCA_031292095.1 Desulfosporosinus sp. | reverse complement strand
TTTAATCAACTTTGGCGATCATCAATTGAGTTACAAGCGATTTGTAGTTTAGAGCCAAAATGTATTTATTCTGTGTTAATCTGTGTAATCTGTGGTTGATTAACTGAGTACCTGAATAGTCACAAAAATAATGATTCGCAATTCAATTTGTAGGGTATATTTTATTTTTATACCTACAAAAACACCAAAATGCCTGTAAAATCAGGGTTTATTAATGCAGGTATAATTTTTCACGGGAATCAAGGTTCCAATATAGGGGCACGATACATCGTGCCCCTACTCCCTAAAGAGAAAGGCGCAATAAATTGACTCAGCCAATTTATTGCGCCTTTCTCAAATGCAACGCTAATTGAAACATATTTTCCACAGCGCGTTCTGTCGAATGACCCGGTAAAGCTAAAGCCGCTTTATTCCGCATTTTCTCAATATCTTCCGGATGTTTTAAGAAGCGGTTTAGAAGTTGTTCCAATTCCTCCTCGTTACTTGCTACGCACCCTGCACCTATACGTTGTACAAAATGAGCATTTTCTTCTTCTTGACCGGGAATCGGCTTGTAAATAACAAGTGGCAAATGCTTCGTTAACGCCTCAGAAACCGTTAACCCGCCCGCTTTTGTGATGATCAAATCAGAGATTGACATTAATTCCTCGACATTATCAACGAACTCGAACCGTATCATTGGGTTTCGGCCGTGCGCAATGATCGCTTCCAAAGAGAGATACAATTTTCTGTTTTTCCCACAAACAATAATTGCCTGGACCGGGACTAAAGAATCGGCCAGTTTTTCACAGATTCTATTCGCGCTTTTTAAAACTCCATACGACCCTCCCATCACTAAAAAGATAGGAAGATCCAACTTCAAACCTAACTTAGTGATAATATGCCCTCGATCCATTTCTGCTTCGAATTTTGGACTTACCGGGATCCCCGTCACATGAATGCGTTGTGCTTCGATTTCCCAGGACATTAAACTTTCTTTTACCTCTGTACAAGCCACAAAGTAACCATCAACCCCTTGATGGACCCAGTGACTGTGAACCGTATAATCCGTGATCACAGTGATCACAGGAACCTGGAGAAGATGTTCGAGCCTAAGTTGAGCCAGAATCGAAGAAACGGTGGGATAAGTACAGACGATGAAATCCGGTTTAAATACTTGAATATAATTTAGGAAATCACTTCGTCCCAATTTGTTCAGCAATCGTTGGCTCAGCGATTGCGGTTGTACCTGAGCTGTTTTATAATATAATTTTCCCCATAGCTTTGGGATATGTTTAATCATCTCACTATAAATGTTTTTAATTAGTGTGTTAAACCTTATACCTAGGAAATCCCCAAAATCTAGGTGAATAATCTTTGCGGAAGGTTCCTTGATACGTATCCCTTCAATAACGGCTTCAGCCGCCCGCAAATGTCCGTTTCCAAACGTTGCGGAGAATACGAGAACCTTTAACTGTTCCAAAGACTAGGCGTCCCTCTCCTCAACAACAACCTTGTTTGACTATCCTTTAGTCAAACGGACCCTTCCAATCTTTCTATCGAGGTTAGGCACATTCAAGAAAATAACAAGTCAGTATGCAGTCTATTTTGCACCATACTGCGTCTGACCCAAAATATCCATGGCATCTTTGACTCGTTATTTTCTTTCATAACTACCTTAACTTATATTATAGGGATATCACTGTTAAAAAGAAAGGCAATAATCATTGAACTCGGAACACCAACTTATAGAAACGGGTGTTTTGGAAGTGATAAAAGGGGGATAAGAACATGTCACATAAAACAAATGCAGCTCGAATTCTTGATCAGGCCAAGATTTCTTACGACTTAATAGAATATATTGTTGATGAAACCGATTTATCCGCGGTTGCCGTCGCTCAAAAGGTGGGCCTACCTATCGAACAGGTTTATAAAACCTTGGTTGCTCGCGGCGACAAAACCGGAGTAATCGTTGCTTGTATTCAGGGTAATTTCGAGCTCAATCTCAAAGGTTTAGCTGCCCTAAGCGGAAATAAGAAAGTCGAGCTTATCTCCCTAAAAGAGGTCCAACCTCTAACGGGTTATATACGAGGTGGGGTTTCACCCATCGGTCTGAAGAAGAACTATCCTGTCTTTATAGACTCAGACATTAAAAACCATGCAAAGATTGCCCTAAGCGCTGGGTTACGGGGGCTTCAGCTCTTCCTAAACCCCATTGATTTGATTTCAGTGACCAAGGCGCAATTAGGGGTGATATCTACGAAACTTTAGCTTAGGCACATTCATAATAGGCAGAAGAACCATCCCCCTTGTTTGATCACTGCTCGCTCTCTGCTCCTTATCTACATTTTCTCTGCGTTGCCCCTGTCCATTCTTTGTCTGCTTTAGCGCATCTCTAAAGAACGAAGCGGCTTGACAGTCCACCTCTATGTACTATAATTATCATAAAACACGACGCTTATTATCTTCGATAGAAAAGAGACGGATAAAGTAAACTTGGCTGGCGCCAAGCCTCCGGCGAGGCGGCAGACTTAGTTGCACTTATGCTTAGAAAGTATATAACGTAAGTTTAAACTTTCTGATAGTATAAAGTAAAGATAATATCCTCTCTCAATGTTTTAGAGCGCCGAATAAAGGGGAGAAATCATTTTGCGCAGTGATATTGTTAAGAAGGGTTCAACAAAAGCAGCTCATCGTTCCCTCTTTTATGCCATGGGCTTTACCCCTGAAGATCTGGAGAAACCCCTCATCGGGATTGTTAACGCTTTTAATGAAATCATCCCTGGTCACGGGCATCTTAAGGATTTGGCCCAAGCAGCGAAATTAGGAGTATCTTCTGGAGGAGGAACCCCTATTGAAGTCCCTGCCATCGGGATTTGTGATGGTATTGCCATGGGTCATAAAGGTATGAACTTTTCTCTGCCTAGTCGTGAGTTGATCGCCGATTCAATTGAAGCGCTCGCGGAAGCGCATGCTCTGGACGGATTGGTCTTAATTCCCAACTGTGATAAGATTGTTCCCGGTATGCTCATGGCCGCCGCTCGCCTCAACATTCCCTGTATAGTGGTTAGTGGCGGGCCGATGTTGGCCGGGCGCTATCAGGGGAAAAACATCAGTGTCAGTCAGATATTTGAGGCAGCTGGTTTATATGAAAGCGGAAAAATCAGTGCCAAGGAGCTTGACCAGATGGAGCAATCTGCTTGCCCGGGCTACGGCTCCTGTGCCGGTCTATTTACGGCAAATTCCATGAATTGTTTGACTGAAGCCCTCGGTATGGCGCTCCCTGGAAATGGCACCATTCCCGCAGCCAACTCTGGCGCTCGAAAAATGCTGGCTAAACGGTCTGGCACTTTAATCGTTGATCTCGTGAAAAAGGATCTCAAGCCACGGGACATCCTCACGCAAAAGGCCTTTGAAAATGCCATTGCCGTTGATATGGGGATCGGAGGGTCCTCAAACACGGTTTTACATCTTACAGCGATCGCTTATGCTGCTGGCCTAGAGTTACCCCTCTCACTCTTCGATTCCATCAGTGCTAGAACACCATATATCGCTAAATTAAGCCCTGCAGGAACACATCACCTTCAAGACCTCAATGAAGCTGGTGGTATCAACTCCGTTATGTATGAACTTAACAAAGCCGGAGTCCTTCATACTGATGCATTAACCGTTACCGGACCTCTCACGGAACGTTTGGTAGACGCTCAGACGACTAGCCCAGATGTCATTCATTCAGTTGAAAACCCTTATCGCAAAACCGGAGGCATCGCTGTGCTTTCCGGAAACCTAGCGCCGGACAAGGCCATCGTTAAAGCAAGCGCCGTTCAAGAGGACATGCTCGTGTTTGAAGGCCCCGCTCACGTTTTCAATTCTGAAGATGAGGTGCTTGAAGCCCTCTTAAATAAACAGGTTCATGACGGAGAAGTCGTCGTTATCCGCTATGAAGGCCCTAAAGGCGGCCCAGGTATGAAAGAAATGCTTAATCCTACTGCCATTATCACCGGCATGGGCCTACGTGTGGCGTTACTCACTGACGGTCGTTTCAGCGGAGCCACGCGTGGAGCGTGCATCGGCCATGTCTCTCCGGAAGCCATGGAAGGCGGTCCGATCGCCCTCGTCGAAAACGGTGACCTCATCTCGATAGATATCCCTAAACGTACCCTTGAACTCCTTATCTCTGAGGAGGAATTTGAAAAACGCCACCAGGCTTGGGTGAGGCCCGAACCCAAGGTCACCTCAGGTTATCTGGCAAGGTATGCCAAATTAGTTACTTCTGCCAGTAAGGGTGCCGTTTTAATTTAAGTAATAAAGCGTAGAAGCCGGGACTATATCCCGGCCTCTACGCTTTTAGGGTAGGGGGCCGATGCATCGTGCCCCTACTGTACCTTACCGAATGCCCACCAATAACTAATTCGTTCTGTGCAGTATTTCCTAGATTACAGAAAAAAGATCCACCGGTAGCGGTCGATCTTTTTTCTTTTGTATATACAAGTAGAGACAGAAAGTAAATTATAGCTTTGGTAATTCAAAAGAACTCTTCAAAGACACGATCCTGTTAAAGACCAAATGCCCTGACGATGAATTTAAAGGATCAACATTAAAATAGCCGTGTCTAAAAAATTGGAATTTGTCTTGCGGCTTTGAGTCTTTAATGTTTGGCTCCACAAATCCATGGACGACCTCCAGAGATTTGGGGTTAATGTGTTCCAGAAAAGACGCTTCACTCGTCAAATCTTCGTCCAAAATCAAAGGTTCATATAACCTGAACTCAGCAGGTACAGCTTGTGAGGCTTCCACCCAGTGGATTGTTCCTTTGACTTTTCTCCCAGTGAAACCTGACCCACTCTTGGTCTCCGGATCATAAGTACATTGTAGTTCTATGACTTTTCCATCCGTATCTTTGACCACAGCATTACATTTGATGAAATACGCGTTTTTCAGACGAACTTCATTGCCTGGAAACAGTCTATGATATTTGGCGGGGGGATTTTCTGTAAAGTCTTCTTGTTCAATATAAATTTCGCGAGAAAAAGGAATTTGCCTGGTGCCCATCTCCGGATTTTCCGAGTTAACTTCGGCTTCCAACATCTCTACCTGATCCACTGGATAATTCGTGATAACCACCTTAAGTGGCTCGAGCACAGTCATAGTTCTCGGCGCCTTAAGCTTTAAGTCTTCGCGAATAAAATGCTCAAGCATTTTATTGTCTACAACACTATCCGCTTTGGCTACACCGATTTCCCGCGCGAAGTTACGCATGGCCTCTGCCGTATACCCTCTACGGCGAAGTCCGGAAATGGTAGGCATCCGCGGGTCATCCCAACCATCCACTACGTGCTCATCAACCAGTTGCTTAAGCTTCCGCTTACTCATGACCGTATTCGTAATATTTAAACGAGCAAATTCATATTGGTGAGGAACCTTCTCCATCTCACATTCTCGAATGACCCAATCATACAAGGGGCGATGATCCTCAAATTCCAGTGTGCAAATCGAGTGTGTGACTCCTTCTATCGCATCTTCCAACGGATGGGCAAAATCATACATAGGGTAGATACACCACTTGTCGCCTGTATTATGATGGGTGGCATGAGCAATCCTATAAAGGACAGGGTCCCGCATATTAATGTTTGGTGAAGCCATATCTATTTTAGCGCGCAAGACCTTTTGTCCGTCTTCGAATTCCCCTTTACGCATGCGCTCAAACAACTCCAAGTTTTCTTCAACCGACCGATCACGATAAGGGCTTAATTGCCCTGCTTCCGTTAAAGATCCGCGCATCTTTCGTATTTCCTCTGCCGTGGAATCACAGGCATACGCTTTACCCTTTTTAATCAGTAACACTGCCCGATTGTACATTTCCTCAAAGTAATCTGAAGCAAAAAATAAACCATCCCATTCATACCCTAACCACAGCACATCTTCCTTGATGGATTCCACATATTCCGTGTCTTCTTTGACCGGATTTGTGTCATCAAAGCGCAAATGGGTCTTACCGTTAAATTCGTCCGCCAATTCAAAGTTCAGAATGATCGATTTGGCATGTCCTATATGTAAATAGCCGTTGGGCTCCGGTGGGAACCGTGTGATAATGTGATCGACCTTACCTGATTTTAGATCCTCATGCACAATGTTCTTAAGAAAATTCGAGGTGGACTTGTTTTCCATCGCAATCAACCCTTCTCCCTAATTATGTTCCTGCTTCTGTTAATCTTTACTCTTGTCCTAAATAATACTGTATACTCGAAGAGAGTTCAACTTTTCCGGTTTAAAGTATGGGAACGATGCATCGTTCCCTCGTGGCGGAACAGACACAATTAATTCAACAGAGGACACTACGGAGATGGGCACGATGCATCGTTCCCCTACTGGTACAAAAAGGGAGGCATCGCGCCTCCCTTTTACATCTTGAACGCCTGTTCGTACCCGGTTCGCTTACTGTGGCTTGATTTCCGCAAGTGTTAAGGAAACGTCCTGTGTCTTGTTATTGCGGAAAATCGTAACGGTAACCTTGTCACCCGGGTTATATTTAAACAACTCATGGGTTAGCTCCAGTGAACTCTTGATTGCCGTGCTATTAATCTTCGTCAAAACATCACCCGCAATAATTCCGGCGCGTTCAGCCGGACCTCCGAGCGTGACCTTGGAAACATATGCCCCGGCTGGCCATCCTCGCTGACTGGCATACTCAGCCGTATACCGGGGATCTATTTGAACATTAAGCCCCGGATGACTTGCATACCCTTTTTCGATTAGTTGTTTAATAGTTGGTAACGCATCTGAAATTGGGATGGCGAAACCCATACCCTCAAATCCTGCTTCCTGATTCTTAGCAGAATTAATTCCGATAACTTGTCCCTGGTAATTTACCAGCGGCCCACCGCTATTGCCTGGGTTAATGGCGGCATCGGTCTGGATGAGATTAAAACTGGCCTCCCCAGGGATATCTAAGATCCGGTTAGTTGCCGAAACAACGCCTGTGGTCACGGAGCGAGCAAATTCTTGACCGCCAGGATTGCCGATCGCCACCACAGGTTCACCAACTTGGAGTATCGTCGAATCCCCCAATTGAGTAGCTATTAAGTTTTTTGCATCGGCAATTTGAACCACCGCTAAGTCTGTACGGTCGTCAGCCCCCACCAATTTGGCATTAATATTTCGGCCATCGGCTAGACTCACGACGAGCTTTTCTGCTCCTGCAACCACATGATTGTTCGTCACTATGTAGCCAAGTTTCGCATCAATAATGAAACCAGAGCCACTTCCTGCTTCCGCCAGTCCTCCTCCACCGAATATACTCCCACTTGATTGAAAATTAGCAATCCCGACAACTGCTGGCCCGGTAGCCTTTGCGATCTGAGCGACCGGGAAATTAGTGACCCCATCTGTTTTGACGATAGGAGTTGTTGTCCCACTATTTAAGATTACTTGACTTGTGGATGCTGATTGTTTATTTCCGTAAATCGAAGGAATCAGCGCCACTGCCATGACCCCGCCCAGTAAGGCACTAATCAAAGCAACCGCAATCGTCGAAAAAAATCCGGGTCTTCTGCCTGAATAATTATTTTTATCGTTATAATAGCTCATAATCAACCCTCCGCTATCTATTATTCCCTTAAAATAATCAGTTCATGCGGTGTATGCCGCGGAGCAACCTGTACCTGCACATCTGGACACTTTTTAGATATATTCAACTCTTTCAGAATACGCAGAACCGTAGACAACGCGATTTCCGGAGTATTGTTTTCTTCACTCAGATGAGCTAACACAACCCGTTGGGTATTTCCTGTAATCCATTCCGAGAGCCCCTCCGCCAATTGCTTATTTTCCAGATGCCCGTAGTGTCCGCTGATCCTTTTTTTCAGATACCACGGGTAAGAGCCCTTCCATAACCGCTCATCATCATAGTTTGCTTCAACGACAAAGGCATCACATCCTTTCAAATGCTGATGCATCTCTGCGGTGATTCTTCCACTGTCTGTGGCGATTCCGACTGCCAGATCCCCCCTGTCCTTCCGTTTAGGCCGCGAGACCTTCAATCCATAACTTTCTCGACTATCGTGAGACGTCGGGTAGAGCAGTACATCCAGCCCTGCACAGGAAAATGAGTCTTGAACGTCAATTCGCTGGTTTTCTGCAATCTTGCCCAGGGAAGGGTTCATCGCTTCCCACAACCCAGTAGTGGCATAGATCGGTATCTTTAATTTACGGGCGAGCACCCCTACTCCACGGATATGGTCCACATGTTCATGGGTAACCACAATTCCTTCAATTTCTGAGTACGGTATGTTTAAGTGCGAAAGATTATGTAAGAAGTTCTTCCCACTAATCCCACAATCCACTAGCAGATGCCTGTTATCCTCTCCCACGAGAATTGCGTTTCCGGAACTTCCGCTCGCTAGTGTTGTAAAATGCAACAGTTGTTTCCTCCTTCTAGTAGGGGCACGATGTCTCGTGCCCTTATTCTCCAGCGTTTAGGTTCAAGATGCATTGTAACCCTACTTTTTTAAGGTAGGATTTGACATACCGTTGGTTGCTGGATTTGAGGTCCCATTGCTCGAAGAGGCCTTGAGTTGGCTTTGGGCCTGGCTGATCATCGCTTGGATCTGCGCTTTATCCGAACTATTCTGAGCCAAAGGCAGGGCCTTTTGCCACTGATTAAGGGCCCCTGTCCAATCTTGTTTTGCTTCAGAAAGGAAAATACCATAGTTGATCAAGGCATTAATAAAATCTGGTTTAATGACTAAAGCCTCTTTGAAACTTTTTTCTGCTAAATCATTATCCCCACTTTTAAAGGCAGAGGTTGCCATATCCACCATAACATTGGGGTCCTTATTTGTTTTCAATACATTCTGGTAAGCCTCAACAGCATGTTTGAAATTATCTTGGGTCTCAGTCGTTGCGACCGTTTCGGCTTCCACCCCCGCATTATAATATTCATTTCCCAAGGCAGTTTGCAGAGGTACATTCCCAGGGTCTAGCTTGGCTTGCTTAACCATTGCTTCAATGCGCGCTTTTGTGGCTTGGTAATCTGCCACAGGATTGGCGGCCTTCGTCGTAGTGTTGGAGTCAGATGAGGGCACTCCACCGCCGCTAAAAAACATAGCGCCTCCCGACGCAACCATCGCAAAGATAATAAGAATAACAAGAACCCAAGCAAAAAAAGTGTGCTGTGGTTTCTTCAAACTGTTCCCCCCCTTGACCATTTAATTCCAATAACTATTGTAACATACCTTCACAAACCAGCCAATCATTAATCTTTATGACGGAGATAGGCACGAGGCTAGCAGCGAACTTCCGGAACGGGAGATGCAACAGCTGAGAGATTTATATTTTGTTGAATCTCTTTAATTTTCACGTAAAATGCAACTTCTAACCGTTTTTTCTGAAGCTCACACCCCAAAGCATAAACCTCTGTCAGCTTTTGGGTAAAGGCTACATTAGCCGCATGACATCCCCCGCTACAGGCAAAGCGTGCCCAACACTCCCGGCAAGTCGATTTTGCATAGACATTTGCTGAGCGGAAGTCCTTAACCACCTCGGCCTTCAGTTGATGAGGGTGCTCATCATAAAGTGAACCCAGTTTGTAAGCTTCCTGCCCCACAAACTGATGGCATGGATAGAGATCTCCCTCCGGAGAAATTGCCACATACTCGTGGCCGGCTCCGCATCCGGAAAGCCGTTTGATCAGACAGGGTCCTTGATCCAGGGCGACATTGAAATGAAAAAAGTTAAAATCTCGATCTTGTGCGCGGCGTATTAATAATTCCTCGCCGAGGCGATCATACGCTGCTCGGATTTTCTCCAAATCCCCGTCTTGAAAGGCATAAGCGTCCGCCGGACCAGCTACAACCGGTTCCATCGAAATCTGTTTTATCCCTAAATCCGCCATGTGCAAAACATCGCGATCAAAATCCAAATTAAAATGCGTATACGTCCCCCGAACATAGTAATAGGTCCCTATCGCGTAGGGTGAGCTTTCCGGGCGCTTGGTTATAAACTGTTGGATGAGAGGGGTGACTTTTGCATAACTTCCTCGGCCATCCGCATAGGGCCGCATCCGATCATGGACTTCTGGGCGTCCATCCAGGCTCAAGACCACACTGATCTCCTCTTGTTCAAGATAATTTTGAATTTCTTCATTAAGTAACACGACGTTCGTAGTCAGCGTGAATTTGATGGTTTTATCCAGAGCCGCCGCTGTTTTTCTACCGTATTCGACCAGAGCCTTAACGACTCCGAAATTAAGCAGCGGTTCTCCTCCAAAAAAATCAACTTCGCAGTGACTCCTATGCCCTGATGAAGCCAAAACAAAGTCGATGCCCTTTTTACCTGTCTCCAAATCCATCAACATTCTGCCACCACCAAAGGTCCCTGTTCCGGCAAAACAATATTTACAACGTAAATTACAATCATGCGCCACATGTAAACAAATAGCCTTGACGATTGGTTTCTCTGGGTAGTTTGGTATTATTACAGCTGCCTCCTCCGAAAAAAGCGTCCCCTCCTGGCGGAGGTCTTCCATTTCTGCAAAGATTTCTGCCAGTTCTTCTTCCGCAAGAGCTGGTTTTCCCGTTTGTCTAAAGACCCGGTTAATCCCCTCCGGAGTAATCTTTTCCTCACGCTCTTGCAAATCTTCGCAAGCTTTTAGGACATTAAACGTTCTCTCATCCAGTAAATGCAGGGAACCGGAATTGACGTCATGAGCAATAAATAAATCTCCTTGAAGATAACTATGGACATTTGTCTTGATACGATATCTCTTAAGACCCAATAAATTCAACACCCAGATCCGCTCTCTTTCTTGCTAAACCTTAGGCACATTCAAGAAAATAACCAGTCAGTATGCCAGTCTATTTCGTGTCATATTGCGTCGGCATGTTCACCTAATAGCCCCGCTATGAGGTGAACATACCTCCTTATCTGACGCAAAATATCCAAGGCATCTTTGACTTGTTATTTTCTTTCATATGCCTTATTTCTTAATCTACTAACAAATAGAAACAGAACCCGGCCCGTAAGCGGGGCGGGTTCTGAAATTCCAGGTTTGAATTTAGCCAACGCCTTATTTAACACACACTTGGTTACCAACCGTGCACGATGTCTTGCAGGCAGATTGACATGAGGTCTGACACTGACCACAGCCTCCGGTCTTAGCCGTAGCACTTAGGTTTGCTTTCACAATGGTCTGAATGTGTTTTGCCATTCATAGACCCTCCTCTCGAGACTACATCATTTAATTCATGTTAGGCACATTCAAGAAAATATCCGAGGCATCTTTGACTTGTTATTTTCTTTCATATGCCTTAGATTATAACACAAAAATAAGGAAAAAGGAAAAGCATAGCGCAGTTAAAGTGTTACATTGCTATATAAAAGCCTATTTTCTGATCATCCGCTTGAATAACATTTAGCCATCTCGAGGAATTAAGAGAAATGTGGATATAACAATGTCTAATCCAGCAATTTTTGAATTTTCAGCAAAAATCTTGACACATTTGCTGAATGACGCATATAATAAAGTGTACTTAAAATCTAATTCTCTGTTAGGTGAGGCTCCTGCATAAACATAGGCCACTGCCCAGAAATGTCGAGAGACGCCAATGGGTAGAACAGGTACTACCGGCATAAGGTTTTACTTAATGTGGCTGAGCAAACTCTACGCTATGCAGTGCTAAAGCTCAACGAGTAGGGAGGTTCTAACCGTTTGCGTTTAAGACCTTCTATTTTGTAATAGAGGTCTTTTTCTTTTTCTTACTTATTATAATCTCCCTTTTGGGAGAATTTAAAGGAGGTGGTTTTATGGATTCTGGCCCTTGTCATTCGTGCAATTCTAGTTTCACTCATCCTGAACGAAGTCTTTTTGCTGTAGGTGCCGGGCTCCATTTCTCAAAGGAGGGAAGTTAAATGAATGAATTGAAAGTTTTAGGGGAATTTTATTTCAGTCAGTTGTCTAAGAAGCCGATCTGGGATGCTAAGGGACGTCGTGTTGGCCGATTGCTGGACATGACAATGCGCTGGGACAGTATCTCTCCACAGGTTACCGGCATTCAATATGCCAAAGGGCTTCATGCCCTAATTCCCATTGAATGGGTGGTTTCCTGGGATGCAGACGGGTTGCGCCTCAATACTGCTTTCAACCCCTTATTAACGCGCCCGATGCATGAAGAAGAAACGCTGATTGGCAAATGGTTGTTAGATAAACAAATTATTGATTTAGAAGGCTCTAAACTGGTACGCGTGAATGACATCGCCTTGTCCTTGGTGTCCCGTGAGGATCGTCAATACCTGGTTTTGGTTGCTGTGGATATTGGTGTTCGTGGTTTATTCCGGCGCTTAGGTGTTGAGTTTTTACTGAGCCGTATCGCGAATAACTTTGTGGGTTGCCAATATATTAAACCTTTAGAAAATCGCACCTCAGACCTCCAACTTACTAGAGAAAAAGAACAATTACGTCAACTTCATCCTGCAGATATCGCGGACATTATCGAAACTATGGACTATAAACAACGGGCGAATTTTTTAGAGACACTTGATTCTCAACAGGCTATTGATGCGTTAGCGGAGATGGAATTAGATGCCCAAGTGGAAATGATTAATCAGATGGATGAGGGCCGTGCTTCTGATATCCTCGAAGAAATGCCTCCGGACGAAGCCGCTGATATTCTCGGCGAGTTATCCTTAGAGAAATCTGAAGAACTTCTGCGCTTAATGGAATCTGATGATGCTGAAGACGTTCGAGAATTGATGCAATATGAGGAAGACACTGCCGGTTCGCTGATGACCACCGAATTTATAGGCTTACCCTTCTGGCTTACCGCTGAACAGGCCATTAACGAATTAAGACGGTTAGCTCCTGAGGCGGAAACTATTTATTATGTCTATGTGGTCGATGAACAAGAGACCCTTGAAGGCGTACTTTCCCTACGCCAGCTGATCATCGCGTCTCCAGAAACTCCGCTTAAAGATTTAATGCATAAGAAAATCGTAAAAATTTCTCCCTATGACGATCACGAAAAAGTGGCTGATATCATCCACAAATATGGCTTACTGGCCGCTCCCGTTGTTAATGATCGGGACCAAATCTTGGGCATCATCACAGTGGACGACGTTTTAGAATTATTAATGCCGGAGCGCCCTCGTGGAGAAATTTTCTCTAGTCTGATCGCCCTTCGTCACCAGCCGAAAGGAGGGCATAGCGAATGAACGTAAAGGTACGTTTTGCCCTGTTCTTTGCCGTTATGGGCCCGGGAATTGTCACTGCCTTTGCTGATAATGATGCTGGTGGCATTGCCACGTATGCTGCAGCGGGGGCTAAATTCGGCTATGCGCTTATCTTTACCATGCTTGTCAGCACCGTGCTTCTGGCTATTGCTCAAGAAATCTCCGCGCGCACAGGAGCCGTAACCGGTCGAGGATTGGCTGACTTAATTCGAGAAAACTACGGCGTAAAATGGACTTTCTTTGCTATGAGTGTTCTTCTGATTGCCAATCTAGGGACCACTGCTTCCGAATTTTCCGGAATTGCGACAAGTTTTGAAATTTTCGGGGTAAATAAGTATCTCGCCGTACCGGCCATGGCCTTCATAATTTGGTGGCTAGTCACCAAGACAGATTATGGGAAAATGGAGAAAATCCTCCTGCTCCTCTGCTTGACTTTTTTCAGCTATGTTATCTCTGGGATTATGGTCCATCCACCCTGGCATCAAGTCTTTGTCGAATCTGTTACCCCCACGTTCTCAGGAACCCCTGCTTTTTTATTGATGGCCATCGGGGTGATCGGAACTACAATTACACCTTGGGGACAGTTCTATGTTCAGTCCTCTGTGGTTGATAAAGGAATCACTGCCAAGAATTACCGTTATACTCGCTGGGATGTATTGATCGGAACATTTTTCACTGGACTCATTGCCTTCTTTATTATTGTAGCCACCGCTGCGACACTCTTCGTCAACAAGATCCCCATTGAAACGGCAAAAGATGTTGCCATAGCGTTAAAACCGTTAGCCGGACAATATGCCACGTTCCTGTTTGCCTTCGGTCTACTCGGCGCATCCATGTTGGCCGCGTTTGTGCTTCCCTTAAGCACCGCTTATGCCGTCTGTGAAGCGTTCGGTTTTGAACATGGGATTAGCAAATCCCATAAAGAAGCTCCGGTATTCTTTGGGCTTTATACCGTCCTCATCGTTCTGGGTGCAGCCATTGTCTTGTGGCCCAATTTGTCCTTATACCACGTCATGTTGACCACCCAAGTCGTCAATGGGGTTCTTTTGCCCCCCATCCTCATCTTCATGGTGCTGCTCGCCAGTAAGAAAAGCATTATGGGTGAATATGTAAATACAAGATTTTTCAATGTCATCTCCTGGGCCTTTACCTTTATCTTAATTTTCCTTACCTTGCTTTTACTTGTATCAACCTTGTTTCCAGGGTTCGTAAGTATTATTTTCGGTTTATTAAGATTATAGCCAGTTATACCCCGAGACGAAAAGGTGAGGTATTTCTTTACGGAAATACCTCACCTTTTTAATAATAGACATATTACCTATAAACATTTTCCTAGATGCAATTAAGAAGCTCGACACGTTTAAGGAAAAAGTCGCTCAAACTGATTTATAATCAATTAATATGTACCTCTTGGAGTCATTATCTCCAACCAATTGAATTGTTGCCTTTAACTTTTGCGCTAAAGTGGGAACATCAGATTGGTCCATTGATTTCCAACTTCCAGGTGGGCTGTTAACATCAGTAAAACCGCTTGAGGCAACATATAGATTAAGGTCCGCGCTGAAATACCCTCCGCCAAGATCGACAAGTCGGGAAACCTGAATAAACTTTAATGTTTCTGCTGTAGCAGGGTAAATAGCATAATAACCATTATCATAGGTCCAACCGTCCGGACCGTTAAACCCTGGCGCTTCATTCTTTAGAATATCAGCCCCAAAATACTTTTTGACTGAAGAATTTACGCCATCCTTGGATATATACGCTTTATCACCTTTCGTTTGGAATAAATTATGATTGTTGATCCAATTATGATAGATTCCAAAACGTATGAGTGCTAAATTCGATATTGTGCCCTTTGCGAAAGGCTCAAGGGAGACTTCCGCAAAATTGCTAAAGAATGTATTAAGCTGTTGTTGGGCTTGAGCATCGAGCGTAACTCCCTTATTCTGATTATTGGTTCCGACGGCAGTTGGATTGGCCGGATTGGACGCGGTAGCCACGGTGTTGCCCGCAGGAACAGCTGAAGTACTACCGGAGTTATCGGCCGCTCCTTGAGGTTTTACTAAGAGTAGTCCCCCCAG
The DNA here is from genome assembly GCA_031292095.1 of Desulfosporosinus sp. Taxonomy (GTDB): domain Bacteria; phylum Bacillota; class Desulfitobacteriia; order Desulfitobacteriales; family Desulfitobacteriaceae; genus Desulfosporosinus. Next base: position 19,859 of record JARLHU010000025.1, on the reverse strand, counting down.
AGACTTATATTCCATCTCCATTTCCAAATGATCGCCTACTGCATGAGCTACCTCAAGGCTTACGCCCAGTGAATCGTTTGTGAAATAAAACCTTGCAGTCTGTTGTTTGAAGCTTTCCAACAGATCCTGGTTGCTAAGACCATTCAATACGTCGTTGAGTGCTCCTGCCGCTTTCAGGTCTAAATCTGAACTGTAGGCTTTATATTTACCTGCCTTGATTTTCTCCGCAAAGCTGTCGTTGACCGTCACCACGTCACTGATTGCAAGTAGTTTTTCTTTTTTCAAGTCGATATTTGTGGTCTGAATCATATTAACCGGATGGGCAGTATCTTTCACATTAGCAAGGCCTAAATATTCTATGCTCAGTAATTCTGCACCCTTGTATTTAATCTCATAATCCATTGTCAAGCTCAAACCGCTTAATGAGTCTTTATAATCGTTCAGAATATTAATGGCTGAGGTCTTGATTAATTCATTGATTTTCTGCTGTTTGCCGCTGTCACTTAAATTATTTATTTGCGGATAGTTAATCTTAACCTTTTGATCAGAATAGGTTGCTTTCGTAAGGTCGTACTGAGCATCAGCGGTACTCACCTTGTCTACGGCTTTGACGGCGGTAGTGCCGGACACTGTTGAATCTTTCGTGGTTCCGCACCCGCTCATTGTTACGGTTAGTAACAGGACTATAATTAGGCCCAGTTTCTTCATTGCTTTACAACTCCTTTATTTTTTATAGATAAATTAGAGGGAATGCCCCCCTCTAATTTTGATCCATCTAAAAAACCTCACTGATTGATATTTCAATTTTGTTGTCCCACCTAATACAGATTCCATCTGTGTCCTTCTTAGGCACGACACTTTTTATATGGCTCATTTCATCACCTCCGAAAACTAAAAACCACTATACAATAATTGTACAGTGGTTTTTCTTATTTTATATCACCCAGTGGGTGATCTTTTGCTTCAATCCCTATCCTCAGAAATATTTTAATACTCTTTTTTCTCAAAAGCCCACGAACTGACCGCAAAAAGGATTAGGGTATAAGCCACCAGCAAGGCCAATACATTTAAAATGTTAGCAATTGGCATCCCTGCTCCTATAAACAGTTTGTACCAACCTGTGTATGAGGTAAACAGCATCGGAGAAACGTGCGGAAAGACGACAGAAGCTGCAAAAATGACGATATAGCCAAACACGGACAGCATGACTGTGCTGGAGCTATTTTTACACAACTGCGAGACAGCCACTGAAAACAGCGTGATCGGCAGCATAGGCACAATGGAAACTGCATACGCTAAAAGTGCTTCTGTTATATTCGATATCCCTAGACCGTTAAACACAAGACCGTAAAATAGACTTGTCACAAGGCAAACCAACAACACTAAGAGGGTATATAAAACAATCGCCAGCACTTTCGAGGATAAAATGCTAATTCTGCTGACAGGCCTTGTCATGATTGCCTTGATTGAACCATTTTCCTGCTCAGCGGTAAACAGGTCTGCGCTTACCATAGCAATCGTAAGCGGTAATATAACTCCGGTTGCCAAAGATAAGACCGTAAGCGGCGTATTGGTCAAGGAAAGTCCACTCAATCCTTTTGTGAATCCCCCAAGCGAACCGATCGCAATGCTGAGAAGACAGGTTAAGAAAAGCAAGACTTGATATTTTTTTCGGTTGAGCAATTTAACTGATTCGTTCCGAACACCTGCTTTGATCGCGTTCATAGGGCTTTCTCCTTCCCACTGCGAACCGTCTCGAGAAAGTAGTTCTCAAGCGTTCCACTTTGCTCTATCACTTCCTCCATTGTCGCCGTTTTTAGTAAGTAGCCATCTTTCATAATGGCTATCTTATTACATATAAGTTCTAATTCATGAGCGAGATGACTGGAAATCAGGAAGGTAATACCCTTTAATTTGGCTTGTTCCAGGATGATTTCCCGAATAGCAACCATACCTTCAATATCCAAGCCGTTGGCAGGTTCATCTAATATAACAAGCTTGGGATTTGACAGCAAGGCCAGTGCCAAACCCAGCCTCTGTTTCATTCCTAAAGAAAACTCTTTGACTTTATCATTTTGGTACTGAAGTAATCCTGTCTGTTTTAATATATCTTCAATGCGGGGTGCTTTTATATCCGAATAGTAGGCCGCTGCATTTTCCAAATTCTGTTTCGCGCTTAAATAGTCATAGAGGGCTGGCGCTTCAATTAAGCAGCCCATCTGTTCAAGCGACTTTTCTCCATCATTTTCAACACTGAGGCCGAATATTTGAGCATCACCCTCGTCCGCTCTTGACAAGCCTGTGATAATTTTCATGGTAGTCGTTTTGCCGGAACCGTTTGGCCCTAATAAACCATATATATCACCCTCTTGCACCTGAAACGAAATTCCCTTAATTCCGCGTCCGTTTCTATAGGTTTTGCTGAGGTTATTTATTTTCAATACCATAAGTATGATCCTCCTGCTCATGGAGAGGGCGGTATCAGCCACCCTCTTTAATTTTTGACGCTGATTATTTGTTACTGTGGTTGCCCGCTACGATAGTGGTAACTTGTTGGCCAGTGGTATCAATTGCCTCAATTTTGGTGCTTCCTACATCAGTAATGTTTGCATTTAACTTAATAGTTAGCTCATGAGCAACACCGGTGGCGTCATTACCTGTGATCGCTACCGTAAAGTCATTGTCCTTGAGCGTAGTTCCATCAACAGTCGCCGTCATGGCGAGGGATGTGACATTAACGTTAGTTAACTTTGGCATTTGATCCATCATTGGTTTCATGCTTTCGTCAGGACCCTGCTTAGCGCTGTTTTTATAAGCTCCGGTGTGGTTGCTGTTTTCAGCAGCCGCGGAAAGTGCTAGTTGGGCAAGTTCGGGAATCTGTGCACCTTGAAGGTTGACACTGATGGTTTGGCCATTTTCAACAAACTGGTTTTTGACGTCGCCAACCAAAGTGTCTGCCAGCATTTCAGCGAGTTTCACCGTGCTACTCGAGGCTGAGAGGTTTTCTCTTGGTGCGCCATTGGATGTTCCATTGCCCTTGGTTGTGCTGAAATACTTGCCATCAGCTTCTGTAATGACATTCCCATTGACTGCGCTGGTTTCAAAAGCTTTGGTAACTCCGCCAACCGTAACGCTAGTTTGAGAAGACTTGTCTTTATTATCAAGCTTTTGAGTGCTGGTCCCTGACAGAATGATAGCTCCCTGGTCTGTCACCTCATATTGTGCGGCAACTGTTGCATTTTTAGCCAGCATTGTGGCTTCAACTGCGGCCTTATAGTCCCCATATCCCGAACCCGTATTGGCAAAGGTTGTTGCACTTAAGGACAAAAGAATACATCCTGTTACCGCCGAAACCGCGATTGTTTTAAATCCTTTTTTCTTCATTTTTGATAGTCCCCTTTATGTTTTAAGTCTGTTTGGTATAACAGCTTAGCTTTATTGTATAGGAGACGGATAACTTTCCAATTACGAAAAGATAAACAAATAATAAACTTTTTAAGTTTAAAGATTAAAGTAGCGCGTAAAGAAAACTTGGCTGGCGCCATGCGCAAAAAATCTCATTGCCACAATTGCAATGAGATTTTCTGACAAATCATGAAATTAGTTAAACGTTAAATCTTAAACCGATAACCTGCGCCCCATACAGTTTCAATATAGCAGGGATTACTACTGTCCTCTTCAATTTTTTCTCTTAACCGGTTAATGTGTACAATGACCGTCGCCACATCCCCCATTGCATCCAGTCCCCAAATACTGTTAAATAAATTGTCCTTAGTAAAAACAATATTGGGATTAGTCGCTAAAAATAGTAGCAACTCAAACTCCTTGCTGGTAAGCTTTATTTCCTTATCATCCACATATACACGCCAGGCTTGTGGTAAAATCCTCAGTTTACCAACAATAATTTCCGATAAAGACGTCGGTTTATCGACGGTGGTCAATCGATCGTAGCGAGCTAAATGAGCCTTCACTCTTGCCACAAGCTCAGCTGGATCAAATGGCTTGACGATATAATCATCTGCGCCCAATCCTAGCCCTCTTATTTTGTCGATGGATTCTTTTTTGGCACTGACCATCAAAATTGGAATATCTTTATGTTTTCTAATTTCCCGGCACAATTCAAAGCCATTCTTATAGGGTAGCATTAAATCGAGCAGGATTAAATCAAACTCCTTGCTGCAAGCAAGCTTTAGACCCATATCTCCATCCGTTGCAATTTCAGTTTCAAATCCACTTATTTCCAGGTAATCCCTTTCCAACTCAGCAATCGCTTGATCATCTTCAATAATTAAGATTCGTTTCACTTCTATTCCTCCTCAGGCAACGGGTAGTCTGATAATTATGGCAAGCCCATTTTTATTTTGAGCGGTAATGGTGCCCTGATGTCCTTTTACAATCCGTTCGGCAATAGACAGGCCTAAGCCACTGCTTTCAGTGGGATTGGTACGAGAGGCATCACCCCGATAAAAACTATTAAATAACTTAGGCAAGATTTCTTCCGGAACGCCCTGCCCGTCATCACGAATCTCAAGCACGACCTCCGCCTCGTTGCTACTTGCCTCGAAGTCCACATGACAGATATCCAAAGGCTTGTATTTGGCACTGTTTTCTAGAATATTGATAAACACGCGGTTCATCTGATCTGCATCAATCTTCACGACCGTATCGGTTGAGCAACTATTGTGATAGGCTATTTTTAAGCCTTTTCTTGCAAAGTCCTCTGTTATATGGTTTATAAACTCATCTAAATATTTTTTGCAATTGACTTTTTCAAAATAGAAAGGGAGATGTCCTGTATCCAGTTTGGAAAATAAAAATAGCTTGTCGACTAAAATATCCATTTCACAGGCCTTGGTGTAAATAATATCACGATAGTGCTGTTGTTTTTCCGGCGTATTGGCAACGCCATCCTTTAGTCCCTTAACATATCCTTTAATAGCTGTCAGAGGGGTTCTTAAATCGTGCGATATTCCGGCGACAAGTTCCTTGCGGTCTTCCTCATATTTAAGTTGTGTCTGAATTGATTGACGCAATCTAGTCCTCATTTCATTAAAATTTGAAATAACTATCCCAAATTCGTCTTTATTTTCATAGTTTATTTTATAATCAAGATTTCCATTTTTAATTTGTTCCGCTCCGTAACTCAGCAAGTCTAGCGGAATAGTAATTTTTTTTGATATTTTTGCGGAAATAACACCATTTGTCACTACAATAATGATGAGTGATAACACTAAGATAATGGTGATATAGGTACGAATAGCCGTCATTCGTGTCTCCCAATCAATAGGCAGTGCCCTATAGTTTGGATTGAGGGCCGTAATCGTGAATAAGTTACTATCTTTTTGAAAGCTATAACGGATTAGCAAAGCAGAGCCGGACTGGACAGTAAAGGATTGAGGCATAGAGATATTTCCACCGCCCATGTTAGCTGCAAGACTCTTAACTTCCGCAGTGAAATTGGACGCGACAGTCACATTATCACGGGTGATGGCACTGTAAAGCCCCTCTTTCAATAATTGCTTTTGAAGCTCTGTCTGCAACTCATTTAGGCTGTTTGTAGTTTGTGAATACTGCATACGATTAGAAGACTCAGCAATTATACTCTGCGTCATTATAGATTTTCTCCCGTCAGCATCCCATGCTCCCTTAGGTATTTCATATATCTTTACATAAGATAGATATAAAATTGCAGAAACAATCAGAATTAAGACAGCTGGAACGATAATCATAAGAATATTCGATATTAAGAGCCTTTTTTTTATCAACAAAGAATAGCCACTTCTTCCTTGTATTTTTAATTGCCAATTTTTCTATACCTATCGTGTATTATATAGATTATGAAGGCCCAAAACAATTTAATTGTTCTGTACCCTCGTCTATCTTAAACAAGCAGTAATTATAGCAACCAAAGTCCCCGACCAAGTAATTTACTAATGACCAATACAACTGCCTCGTTACCTATCGCAGTTGTGTTAACCGCCTTTTTTAAAATACGGCAGTAATGTTTTTCTTGTAAGAATAGCTCCTTAGCAGTATTTCCTCAGGGGATTGTGATGTTTTGGTGTATTCCAGATAGACATCTCTATAGCATGACCATTCCTTTGAATTCACAGCTGACAGGATTTTCCCAATCTCTCTGTCTCTTGCGCAACGAGTGATATCGTTTTATCAGCAGTGGACTTTACAAGCATATAAGCCAGGTAATGCTATGAATTCTATGCAACAGATAAATCTTTCGGCACACAATTATTGTCAAGATCATGCTAGTACCAAGGCAGAACCATGAGGGTATTTAGCAGTTCTATCCCCACACGCCCGTATCCTCTTCGACGAACCATCTTGATTTTATTGTTGGTCCCTTCCATAGGCCCATCGCTTATCTCCGGATATAATAGACAGTTTTTAACCGCCTCATAATCTTTTCTAAGTCTTGGTATGGCTGAAGTTATTTGTGAATTCTTTTTAATACTTACACAACATGGCTTAATGAAGCCAACCGATAGGACGTTAGCTACCCGTGGTGCTGCATATTATTGGTGGTTTGAGCAGCTCGGTTCGAAGGCTTATCAAAAATATCAAATAACTACAGATTTTTTGAATCTGCATAAAGTAGCCAAAATAGTTGAGTTGCAACGAGTAAAGCAAGCGAGTGTTGATGGGGAAGAACGAGAGTTAGAGGATAGACTTAATCGAGAATGGGACATTGAGTATCGCAGAAATTACATGGCTCAGAAAGCACAAGCGATAGCGGAGAGGGTTGTAAAGGAAAAACAGATTAAAAAATAGTCGAAGAGGTGGCTCAACGACTTCCTGCTCTCTCGAACTGTAATAGCCACTACCCCCTCAATCTTTTAATTATCTATACGTCCAGGTCATTACCAGGACGTCATTTTTTTGTTAATCCTCCTACTCATTAAAGTATCCCAAGCGTGTTTACAAAGGTATACTTTTTGGACAACTCCCGAGAACAATCATTTCAGTAGTTATAAAGGTACTATAATTATTTATAAATGTTTATTAAGTTTTATTGTCCTTTATAAATAAGGGTTACTGCGGACAAGCTTTACCGGAAATGCTTTGGACACAGCTTTATTCTTGCCTCCTTATGGTGTATAATGGTGTTGTAATGGTTCTTATTGATATACTTGCGGTGCGAATTTCTGATAATGGAGGTATTTCCTTGTCAAGACAATCTATTGATCTACCTGACGAGATAAAAAGCGACTTAGAAAAAATGTCCAAAGGTCTTGGCATGACTCAAAATGCGCTTGTTAATTTGGCTGTGGCAACAATGCTGGCAAAATACAAAGCAGAGGGAATGAGGATCTTCTTTGATCTTATATCTCAGCCAGAAACCAAGAAATCTAAGTAAGGGAGGTTATAGAATGGATATTCAAACCAGTAATGAGTTGGCAAATATTAAGCAACTGATTTTGAATACAGTTGAAGCTGATGCGATATACCTCTTTGGCTCCTATGCCTATGGAACACCCACTGAAGATAGTGATTTTGACATTTATATAGTGATTCCAGATGGTGGCATTCGTCCAATTGAAGCCATGCAAATCATTGGTAGTGCAATTTACAAAGAACAAAAGAAGCCCATTGATATTCTTGTAAGGAGAGCAAGCGACTTTCAGCAACGCAAGCTGTTACCGACCCTTGAAAGAACAGTTGCCAGAGATGGGGTGCTACTACATGGACAAAATTAACATCGTCAAAGAGTGGCTCGATTTCGCAAGTAAAGATATTAGCAGTGCAAAGTATCTCTTAGATATGCGCCCAGTTCCATTGGAGATCATCTGCTATCACTGTGAACAAGCAGCAGAGAAGATATAGGTTATCTTATACAGCATGATATAGAACCGTCCCGGACTCACGACCTGAGATTATTATGTAAAAGGTGTGCCGATTTTGATAAAGCCTTTGATGAAATAATTCAGGCTTGTGTAAATCTTACCGCATATGGCGTACAGCCAAGATATCCTTTTGAAATTGAGATATTAGACAGCGATATGCAAAAAGCAGTTGTTGATGCTGACTATGTGATGAATTTTACACTTCAAAAGCTTAAATTAAAATGAATCCCTAAGCGTTCTCAAATTGTGAGTACCCATATGTTGTGATCTTAAAATCTAAACCTGCGATAAGCAATAAATTAACACGAATAGACTCAACCACGTCTGATTGAGTCTGAAGAATTCCTTTGTGCAAGCTAAACACAGTGGAATGCCCAAGATACAATACCACATCTGACCAATGCTTCATAACTAAATGGGAAAATATATTTATTTATATCAAAGTAGGGGATTGAAATGGAATATAGAAAACCAATTAATTCTACAGACCCGATTAAAACTTATTCAAATGCTACTTCAGATCCTAAAGATGTTGAACTAGTAGTCGGACAACAATATATTATTGATATTGTTGTCCGACTACTAAAAAGGATAGATTAAACAATAATAGAATTGTTAAAATCTTGGGATTCACAGATGATTTTATGGGTGATGTAGTTGTTAAATATTTAGACAACAATAGGCGCGGAAGAGTATGGGTAAATGTTTTATTGCCATATGAGGGAGGATAAACCCCAAGAAGGCTCCCCTATTTTATAGGAATGGCACTCTCCCGCTTAAATAAGTGGAAGAGTGCCATTTTATGTTTATTACTTGGACATTAGGTATTAGCTTATCGGCATGTCATTAAGGGTTCAACTTGCTTTGATCAATTAAACTAAGTATATCTAGTACGACGCCATTTTTGTTCACTCTACGAAAATATTCATAAAATTTGTAACCTATTTTGCCACTTTAATACTCTATAAATCAGAACGTTGAAAAGGAGAGATGTGTAATGAAAAGACTCATGCCAATACTTCTAACTATTTTTATACTACTAGGTACCCAGGTCGCATTAGGTGCCACAGTTGTAGGAGGTGCTACCTCAACGCAATTTAGTAGCACAGGGATTGTAAAACCGAACGTTTATCAAACCATTTCTGGAGGTCAGTGCTCAATTGTAAATAATGGGAACGGAACAATCAACATTTACGGGTCAACCTCAACATTCTATTCAGTCAGCCAGATAGGATTACAGTTGAATCTACAATACTTGTCTGGGGGCCAATGGTATACTCTGAATACTTACAGCTATTACAAAAACAATTTAGCTTATGTGTCCGGAGGGCAACCACTAGGGGTATCAAACGGTTTTTATTATAGGATTTTTGCACAACATACATCGTTATATGGCAGTATCAGTGAAAGTGGTCAATCCTTCTCAGAAGCAATATATATTCAATAATAAAAAAGCAAGTCGTACCCGACGGGGACGACTTGCTTTTTTTGTTCGCTCGATATGGGCAATAACTTAAACGTTTGTGGTATTCCCTATTTTATAGAATCTGCGAACTTACTGATTTCTTCTACGTTGATTTTACCCCTAATTTGCAGCATAAGACCTCTCAATTGCCAATTCAAGTTATTTATGCCGTTCTTACCTACAAATATCATAGCCGGACTACCGTTCACTATTATATCTTTTACGACTGTATTGTGGGCGCTCACTTTAATTGACATTAAAGTGAGCGCCCACAATATGGCTTATAAATTAGATGGCATAGAATTTAAATATTGGTAAAGTACTTTTGTCTTGTCTCCGCCCCTCCAGACTGGGCGACTTTGACTAAAACCGCGAAATGTAAATCAGCGGTTAAACGTCTCCACCCAATTCACAGTCTCAGTGAAGTCAATGTGGGGTATGGCAACGATTCCTTCTTTTTGGGATGATAATGATAGATTTATGGCTAGATGGAAACCCATACATGAAAAAACCATAGTTAAATATGTTCTACTAAACATACTAATATATTTTGTATTAACGACTGTATCAACTATCTTCTTTTTATGGATATACCCAAGTATTAAAATCGAACGCTTAGTAATGATGAAATACATTTCGTTATTGTGCTTATGGCAATGCCGTTATTAATATCCTCAGTGACTAGATTAGTAACTTGGTTCAGTGGAGAGAGAAGGTACAGAAAATTAATTAGCATGAGAAGAATACCTCTTGATAGAGACATGGCGTGGAATGGAGAAGATCTCTTGAGAGTTGGAATAATATTTTAGAGAATGCCAAGAAACTGTGATAGTAGCAGGTTCCTGGCATTCTCCAATTTGTTTACTTGGGCATGGTCTAAATAAACAAATTGGGCATTAGTAAAAACGTCTACCAATGGCATCTTTGATATTTGTTTGATGTTGTATTATTGTTTTCAAATATTTATTTGTCAATGTTATAAACTCTAAGTAAATAGTTATGATATAATAAATAGCATCAGATGCAGAAGGTTGCATATAGCGGGACTATTTTTTTGCCATCCTCAAAACTGAAGTTCTTTGTCGATAGTTTAATTGCATATTCTGGTTGATGTGTCTTAATATAAATACCCAGGCTTTTTGCCTTCGTGTTGTCTGCAGATTTAACTTCTATTGGGATAATTTTACCATCCCGCTGAATGAGGAAATCGACCTCCGCGCCTCGTTCTGAAGTCCAGTAATAACTTTTGTGTTTGTTTGCTATTAGTTGGGAGCAGACGTAATTCTCAACCATGCCACCTTTGAAGTCGTTTAGTTCAGACGAGAGAAACAACACATCTTCTACAACAATATCTTTCTTGGCGCAGAGCAGTCCGACATCGGATACATAGGTTTTGAATGAATCAATGTCACGATAGTTTTCAAGAGGCTTCTTTGGATGATCAACACGGTAGATGCGAGTGACGATCCCGGATAACACGAGCCATTCAATGGCATTTTCAAACTCTGCGGCTCTAGCACCTGTCTTAATCATCTTATATTGAAACCGTGTGTTCTTCTTTGAAAGTTGAACCGTGATGTTATCGTAAACTAACCGTGTCTTCTTAATTTCGTTTGAAGAATTATATTTACTCATATCGTTGAGATAACTTACTAAAATCATATCTTGCGTATGGCGCACTAAAATATAATCTTTGGTTTCTAGAAAATTTTTCACACAGTCCGGCATCCCGCCAACAACAAGATACTGACGATAATACTCCAGGGCAGCTTGGTGTAGTGCAGTTGGCATGGCAGAATTATTTGTAAAACAAATTTTAATTTGCCCCACCAATTCAGTTTCACCACAAGCAAGCAAGAATTCTTGCATATCCATGGGCCGGAGAGTTTTTATGTCTACCTTACCAACAGGGAATGAAAATTTCTCTCTATTTACTGCAACGCCCAACAGACTGCCCGCCACTGCAATATGATATTCCGGGGCATTTTCAAAAAAATATTTCAGCGATGTCAGCGCACGTTCGCAAAGCTGAATTTCATCCAATATGATCAATGTTTGTTCTTTAATAATTGTTTGTCCCGAAAGACGGGACAGAACAGGGATTAGATAAAGAGGGTCAATATTCTCGTCAAAGGTCTTAATGAGGACCGGATGCGTTTCAAAGTTTAAGTAAGCAACATTTTCGTATTGTTCACGGCCAAACTCAAGAAGTGAATAGGTCTTGCCAACCTGTCTTGCACCCAGCAAAATCAGGGGTTTACGGTGAGGACTACTTTTCCAATCGGTTAGATATTCCGTAATTTTTCTAAACATATCTTCACCCCCAAGTCAATGTAGAGTAATATTATCATTTATTCGTGTAAATAACAACGAATATAACGACTTATTATACAATGATCAACACGAATACTGCGGTGAAAGGGGACTTATATTCAATGAATATAGCATATATCCGCGTTTCGACGATAGACCAAAACGAAGAACGACAAATAAAGGCGATGGAACGAGAAGACATAAAAAAATATTTCGAAGAGAAAGTGAGTGCCAAAGATGCAAAAAGACCCAAGCTTTTAGAAATGCTTGAGTTTGCCAGAGAAGGCGACGTAATTGTTATTAAAGACTTCTCTCGTTTAGCCAGAAGTACGCAGGATCTATTGAATATAGTTAAGCAACTGGACGACAAAGGTGTTAAGTTAAAATCGCTGAAAGAAAATCTTGATACGAGCACCAGCACAGGAAAACTAATGTTGACGATGATCGGGGCCATAAATGAGTTTGAACGAGCAAATATGTTGGAGAGACAGCGCGAAGGAATTGCAATAGCAAAGTCGAAAGGTATGTACAAGGGACGCAAACAAGTTAAGAAGCCGGATAATTGGGACGAGGTATATCCACGGTGGAAGATTCGGGAATTGACAGCTGAGAAAGCTATGGGATTACTGGGACTTAAGCGTAATACCTTCTATAAATTCGTGAATGAAGTTGAGATTAGTAGGGAAGAGAAAATAAATGCCTAAGGACGAAACTGAACTTCTTAATCTTGCGAGACAAATATCCTTTGAACTTAAATTGGATAAAGATCAACTCATGGCATATTTCGCGGATCTTATTAAAACTCATAAAAGTGAAATTTTCGGTACTAGTATGCCTAGGCGATCTGTCGAGTCCTATGCCCCTTCTCCGCGTACGGAAGTTTGTGTTGAGTGCAATAGAGTTATGGCACCCAGTACGACTGAGTGGGAGCTACCTCTTGACCTTTGTGGACGCAAACACACACTCGTTATTACAGACGTACCTATTATGAAGTGCGAATGTGGTGAGACAACACATAACCTTGATCTTGAAATACGTGTGGAAGAACTTGTGGATCAACTTGCGTTAAATGCACTTCGGTACCAAAAAGATGTTCCAGCAAGAATGTCCATTGAAGAGTTTTTTAATTAAAGACGAGCACACAGCCAAGATTGTATTTTGGCTATTTGTGCCCATCCCGTCGTCGTCCCCATCCTGCACAACATCTACTATGCACCTGGTGACAGCTACGCTGGAGTTGGGCCTGGTAAGGAGGTTATTATTATAACCATATTTCATTTTGAGACTAAAGCGGTACAACAAAAAAGGTTGAGGAGAGAATTTGCCACTAGACTATGACAGGAAGCTGCCAAAGATTTTAAATATGATCCTGAAAGTGATCCAGTTATGGTGGACATTTTTAAAAAGTTAGGATTGTTGCGTTCGAAAAACGTGGCAAATCTTAAATGTATCTCTCAAAAGGAGTTGGTTATCTTAGGAAATAGCTGACATTATTGCCCGGTGAAGTTGCCAAGAATAAATATGATCCAGACGACGATACTGTTTGGCTGACTTTCGTAAGAAAATGGGTTTGCCACATCCCCAAAAAAGTAAACTCTGTCTACAGCCAGAGTACACGAACGAGAAAATTCTGAAACGGACACCCCAGAAAAATGGCGTGAGTGAGAGAAAAACGGACTTTGGCCTTACATATCAAAACACGTTAAATGAGCCCAAAAAATAGAAAAAAGAAAACACGTAAATCAGCGTTCACGGTCAAATTTGGCCGAAAATGAGGATTCGAATGTTTGGCTACTTGTCGTATTGTGGGTTATAGGACCCAAGAAGCAAAATCGGCGACAATTTTTAGTACAAATATAAAAAAACCAGAGCGTCACAAAACGCTCTAGCAGCCCGATTTTATCAACTCTTTGACAAGTACCAAATTTCCAAAGCGATACCTGGTTCATCTACAACCTTTTTATCGTAATCATATTGGTAATTTAATACTATTTGGGTAGACCAAGAACTTGAACCGGAACGTTTGAATTAGTTAAAGATCCGTTGCCAAGTTGACCATAAGTTCCGTCTCCCCAAGCCCAAACATGACCGCCGCTGTCGAGAGCGTAACAGTTTACATCATTTCCAGCAATTTTGACGATATTAGATATATTTGAGACCAGGACAGGGGTAGATTGATTTTTTGTTACTGATCCGTTGCCGAGTTCACCATTAGCTCCATCTCCCCAGGCCCAAACATGACCTGAATTGTCAAGGGCGTAACCGGATTTTGTTATAATTAAACTACCATCTACCCCTCTTCCTGCAATTGCAACAATATTGGAGAGGTTTGAGACTTTAACGGGGGTGAATCTAGCCTGCAAAGCACCGATAAATTCCCAAGACCAAACCTGACCGGAACTATCAAGGGCGTACCAAAGCTGGTCGGCCTGATTAATGAAATCGTTGCCGGAACTATCGTGAAAGATCGCTTCATCCCCAAATCCTTCATGAGCGATAGCTACAATATTCTTCAGGTTTGAGAGTTGAACGGGGCCAGGTGTTTGAGCGCCTGTTGTTGATGGAGATGGCATCATGGTGGTGGTAACATAACCAAAAGCTCCCCAAGCCCAGACATGGCCAGAACTATCGTAGGCGAAGGCTTCGCCCCCTTGAGCATCAGCAGAAATAGAAACAATATCCGTGAGGGTGGAGATTTGAATGGGGATAGCTGAGGCCATAGTCATTGGTACATCAGTCATTGGTTCATCCGGGATGCCCTGAGCAGCTCCCCAAGCCCAGACATGGTCGGAACTATCAAGTGCGTATCCGTTTAAGTTCCCGGCAACAATAGCAACAATGTTAGAGAGCTTTGAGACTTCAACCGGGACAGTTGAACCATAAAAATTTGGAAAGTACCCTTCACCAGTACCCTTCATACTGTTGCCAAGTTGACCATAAGTTCCGTCTCCCCAAGCCCAAACATGACCGCCGCTGTCTAGAGCGTAACAAGTACTTCCTCCAGCAACAATGGAAACAATATTAGAGAGCTTTGAGACTTCAACCGGGACAGTTGAGCCATAAATTGGATTTACGGTATCTGTGGGATTTAATAGGGTGGTGCCCGTCGTCCCGTCACCGAGTTCACCATTGGCTCCAGCTCCCCAAGCCCAAACGTGACCGCTGGAATCCAAATAATAAGCGGTTTCAGCTCCCAGGGTAATTCTAGAATGAACAATACTTTGTGTGTTTACAGCACTGTTACTGGTACTTGTTGTCCCTTGTGACCCGGCATCTGTAGACGTTGATGGAGTTGTTACAGGAGTAGATATAGGTGGAGTAACTACCGGAGGCGTGACTACCACAGGGGGTATAACTGGTCCATCTGTAATTTGTGCAACATCGACATCAGGAACCACAGTGTGACCGCCAAGAGCAGTCACTACAGCTGTTGAAGCCAGCTTGCTATTAATGCTAGTAGATGCAATTAAACCGTCTCCATAAGTGTCATTAAGAACAATAGGTGCACCTGACTCAGCAGCTAGGGATGACGCAACGAGAGAATCGACCAAGTGAGCGTCTGTGCCGTTAGCAACGTAGACATGATCATATTTATACGTTAAGGCATTGAGTACTGCCAGATTTGTAGCGAAACGATCTGTTCCAAAGAGACGAGTAGCGCCAGGGATGTCTGCAACGAGAGTAGGTCCGCCGATGATGTACGTAGTGGCACCTTTATAGGCAGTTTCCGAAGCTGGGAGACTGCCATCTGGATTAGCAACCAAGATGGCATAGTTATTAGCGGCTGCGTAAGAAGCTATTGATAAGGCATCCGCCAATGCACTGTGACCAACGATGAAGGAACCTGTAGGATTGGTTAATTTAGCAGAGATAGCAGTCGCTACAGCAATGCTGTCTGCACCACTGAGTACTGTAGCGGTTACATCGCTAATTGCGTTCACTTGATCAACGACAGTTTGGTCTATGGCGCCCACTACATAGACATTTTTAACGCCCAATTTAATCAATTCAGCTTGAGTAGCAGGAGTCAGTGCGTTGCTGTCTGTCAAAAGGATCGGAGCTGTCTTACCAGCTAAGGGTGCAACCAATAACGCATCTACCAAATCAGCATCATCAGATGGGGCCAAGATGGCCGTGATAGCAGTCGTCCATCCAGCATCTGCTACTGCAGTAGAGGTTCCAATTCTATCCGAACCGAACAGTCGCGCAGTCGTTACCCCAGTATCTGCAAAGGCATTAAACGGAGTCATTATTAGAGCCATACCCGCGATCACTAAACTGGCTAATGTCTTTTTTGATGTAAATATCCTCATGACTTGACGCCCTTCTTCCTTTACTTATTTTACTAATACTTTTACTTAATTCCATACATGAAGGTAATTTCCTGCAATTCGCAAAACATGACATTAGCTGCACTTTTAGGAACTTTAACTTGGAAATTAACTAATTTTATTCATCTACTTTGCACCTAGTGACAGCTACGCTGATACTGGACCTTTTGGCGGGATGGGCACAAATAGCCAAATAGAAAAAGAAGGGGCGATAAATCACCCCCTTTCTCGGAAACACACTTGTGGATTATTTCCTAAGCCACGACTCAAAAGTATTTCAACTTATAATCCTAGTTTGTTAATCACGGAGCGTTCCATGTGGTAGTAAAAGTATTGTAAAATGTCGGATTGCTTGTGCTAGATTCAAGTATATTATTTTTAAACATGTTAATACCCTTAACATCAGATGCTCCTGTAAACGGATTTGCAACCATACCCGATTCAGTTTTGGCCGCGCCTAAAGGTCCATAGCTATAACATCCAAGCCAATTTTCAGTACCATAATCTGCTAATGGACTAATGTTACCTGATGGTAATAAAGTAGGAGCCTCAGTAAACCATTCTGCACAGTTATTATTAATTGCTGCAACTGGGTTTGGATCTGTGGCAGTTGGAACTTTAGTTTGTTCCGAAAAGCTCGTGGATTGTCCTGTTGTCCAATCGGTAATTTGAAAATTCATAGTAGATCCGCCACTACCAGAAAGTCCAACCCCAACATCGATAACGTCATTTGAATTTATTTTTAAACTAGTAATATAAGCAGCGTTAGATGATCCAGGGACACCAGAGTTATTATAATAATTTCCAGGAATACTGCAGGCATCTTCCCAGAACGCATGATAAGAAGCACTATTATTAGCAAAATCGGCTTCTACACCATCTTGGATAAGAGAATCATGTCCCGGAGGGTTAGGGTTAGCACCGCCTATGCCGGCCCAAAACATGACCTTAGCTGTTGTATTTGTATTATCCTTATACTTTGTAAGATCCGGGACAGTAAACTCGCCTATAACATTTTGATAACCAATAGGGTTAAAACCAACATTTAAATTATCATCACGATTAAAAGCTCCAGACTCTATTTTATTTGCCGCGATCGTTCCGTTGGGCCAACTACTGGGCCAACTTATACCTGAAGTATCACTAAAAGCGAATTGTGGCTTGATAGTTTCTTTGATACTACCATAAAGTCTGTTCCACTGTTTTAATTCCTCCGGATCAGTGGGTCTTTCAGGGATACCATATTCTTTAAACTCTTCATTAGTAGCCTTGGATACGTCTATCTTCCCGTATTTTTGCCTAAATATTGTATTATTATTAATTTGATTGAGGGCGTCTTTCTTTTGTTGGTCAGTTAGTTTGATTGGAGTTTGCGAATTAATTGCAAAAGATGGTAGGGCATAAGTTCCCATTAAAAAAGTAGAAACAGATAATATACATATTAATTTCTTAACTTCCTTAACAAACATTAATTAACACATCCCTCTTAGTTTTTTATAAATGCGCTCCAATTAATAGTGTTTATACAAATATTAACCACATCGTTCAATGTAATCCATTATACTGCTTCTGTATATTGAAATTTGTAGAAAAAAACCCCCAATATATAAAATATATTGGGATAATTTGTTGAATACAAAAACATTAATCACACCTAATGACCAATGACACACCTAATATAGAAGATCTATATAATTAAATATTTATATTATGGAGCTCTTGCCATAACCCTATTTATGGGACTCAAGGGTCAAAACCTTTTGAAATCATTTTTCAAACGAGTGATCGTATCTTCAATTAGCCGACCCATACTCTCGATTTTTCTATGCACTTGGGTCTTTCCGAATCCTTCGCACTTACTTTTTCAGTAAAGTATTTTTTTGTATTTTCTTTTTTCATCGTCTTTCATTACTTTTACCTGCAAAATCCGTTTCATAATAAGTTAATCAGCAACACCGTGTTGATTCAGCCTCATATTATGGGTATAATAAATGTGAGGTGTTAACTATTTATGGAACGTAAAATTGCTAAACAATTGACAGAATGGAAAAACAAGTTTGATAGAATGCCACTGCTCATCCACGGAGCTAGGCAGGTCGGCAAAACATATATGGCTTTGACATTCGGTAAGACACATTATAAAAATACCGTGTATTTTAACATGGAGGATTCGGGTGAGATTACCGCCATCTTCGATAGGGATCTTGATCCAGAGCGAATAGTGCGGGAGCTTTCGGCCAAATGTGGACAGTCGATATTTGAGGGGGATACCTTGATAATCTTCGACGAAATACAAGCGTGTGAACGAGCACTGACCAGTCTAAAATACTTTTGCGAGAAAGCTCCCAAATATCACATCATCGCCACCGGAAGCCTGCTGGGTGTGGCATTGAATCGGGAGAGGTATTCTTTTCCCGTAGGCAAGGTCGATATGATGAATTTGTATCCGCTGGATTTTGAGGAATTCCTATGGGCTACCGGCAACGATATGCTGTGTGAGCTTATTCAAGAGTCCTATGAAAGCTTCAAGCCATTGTCTTTGCACGATACAGCAATGGACCTATACAAGACTTATCTCGTTGTCGGTGGGATGCCGAGGGCTATTTCCGAGTATGTCAACAAGAAAGACTTTGACTTTGTGGTTGCAGTTCAAAAGACTCTGAACGACGCCTATATTGCCGACATGGCCAAGTATGCCTCGTCACAGGAAACAACAAAGATTATGGCAGCATGGGCAAGTGTTCCTGCACAGCTGGCAAAGGAAAACCAGAAGTTCCAATATAAGATGATCAAATCTGGCGCAAGAGCGCATCAGTATGAAACGCCGCTTGATTGGCTGAAGGCCTCTGGCCTCATCAATAAGTGTGTTCGTGTATCAGAGGGGAAAATGCCTCTGGCAGCTTATGCTGATAACAGCGCCTTTAAGGTGTATATGGTCGATACGGGGCTGTTGTGCTCCAAACTTGGCATCGTGGCAAATATGATTATAAGCAACCCTCACAGCTTCGACGGCTTTAAGGGAGCATTGGCCGAGAACTATATCATGCAGGCGCTTGTCACAAACGGCTTTTCACCTTTTTATTGGGAATCGGGCGGAAAGGCGGAGCTGGACTTCGTATTTCAAGACCGACAGGGAAATATCATTCCGCTGGAGGCAAAATCCGCAACGAATGTCCGCGCTAAGAGCCTGAATAAATTTATTGAAACCTATGCGCCTGCCTATTCTATCAGAGTGTCTGCCAAGAACTTCGGTTTTGAAAACAATATCAAGAGCATCCCTCTATACGCCTTATTCTGCCTGAAACCATAACAGGGCCCCCTCGATACCCTCCTTGTGAACAACCCACTATCCCTAAAGGATAGTGGGTTGTTCACGTTTTCCTTTTCTAACGCCTATATGCATATTCTTATATTGGGGTCCCGCCAACATTTTAACGGAAATATACGCTAATACATATTCTGGGAGCAAATAGCTGATTTTTCTTACTTTAAGGATTGACCGACTTTTTCGCTCTATTTATCTATACTGATAGACGTAGCATAAAGATAGATACCATGAATTCCATAGTTTTAAAGGAGATACTAAATATTTAAAGAATTAAGATAATGAATTAAGAAAGCATAAAATAATTTTTTTAGGAGGTATGAGGTTTGTCATTTAATAAAACAATAACAGCTTTGCTCGTAATATGTAGTTTAGTCATATTGCTAACTACAGCTACAAAGGTTTACGCAACACCTTCTTCCCAACGTATAGCAGGGTATGATCGCTATGAAACAGCTATACAAATATCCCAAGCAGGTTGGAAAGATGGATCAAAATTTGTTGTTTTGGCTACGGGTGTTGATTATCCCGATGCACTTTGCGCTGTACCTTTGGCCAAAAAATAT
>JARLHU010000024.1 GCA_031292095.1 Desulfosporosinus sp. | reverse complement strand
TCATGGTTTAGCACTTCGACCCGGTAAGCCTACGATCGGTGGGGTTGTAGATGGTAAGCTGATTTTTGGGCTTCCAGGACATCCAGCTTCGGCGATGGTTGTTTTTGATACAATCGTCCGTCCTTGGTTAGATGCCTCAGTGTTACACTCCAAAGCCGAGCCTCTGCCGAAGGGAACGCTAACCCAAAATCTGTATTCCGGTAGTGGTCGGGAAGAGTTTGTGCGTGTAAAGCTTACGCCAAATGGAGAAGAGTGGCAGGTTGAGCCGATTCGAGGGAAATCTGGCTTAATTCGGACGATGGTCTTGGCAGATGCTATACTGCACATTCAATTGGATACTGAGGGCATAGAAGCAGGGAAGGAAGTATCGTTCTCGCTATTGCGTTAATATAACAGTTAAAAACATACTAAAACCAACTAGCTGAAACTTCTGCCTTGACTAGCATTTCGTATTATTCTATAGTTTAATACGAGTGAGTAAAAAATGTATGGAGGTGAATTATTTCAGCTTAACCTTGACAGTAAGGTTTCATAGTTTATTTAGATAAATGATATGAGGAGGAAATAGAGAAATGAAGAAAATATTTAGATCTCGCCTTAACTTTTTCGCGTTACTTATGATTGCCCTGATGGTGATCGTCGTCGGTTGTGGAACCGCAGCCACCACACCAGCACCAGCACCACAAACCGTCGAAACTCCAAAACCAGCAAGACCAGACCTAATTCTAGCGACCACCACAAGTACTCAAGACAGTGGTTTACTTAATGTGCTCCTTCCTATTTTCGAGAAAAAAACTGGCTATAAGGTCAAAACAATTGCAGTCGGCACAGGGGCCGCTTTAGATATGGGTGAAAAAGGCGATGCCGACGTTTTACTGGTACATGCCTTTAGCGCAGAAAAAAAATTAGTTGATGACAAAACAGCCCTTAACTATCAACTTGTGATGCATAACGATTTCATAATCGTAGGACCAGCTTCGGACCCAGCCAAGGCAAAAGAAACAAAAACGGCTGTAGACGCCTTAAAGGCCATTTATGCAAGCCCTGCATTATTTGTCTCTCGTGGAGATAAATCCGGAACGGATATAATGGAGAAAGCTTTATGGAAGAAGGCCGACCTTACACCTTCTGGAAGTAAGTATCTGCAGAGTGGCCAAGGCATGGGGGCAACACTCACCATGGCTTCAGACAAAGAAGCCTATACCCTAACAGACCGCGCAACCTATCTATCAATGAAGAAAAACCTAAAACTGGATATCCTCGTACAAGGAGAGGCTTCCCTCTTAAACATTTATCATGTCATGCAGGTAAACCCAGAAAAATGGCCTAAAGTCAATGCTGATGGCGCTAAGGCCTTCGTCGAATTTATGATTAATCCGGATACCCAAAAAACCATTGGTTCATATGGCACAGACAAGTACGGTCAAGCTCTCTTCTTCCCAGATGCCGGGAAAAAGATGGAGGATGTTGGCAAGTAATTCCTTTGCAAAAAACGCTTTAAAGTGCAGGTAACAGTATGGATATGATCTGGCAAGGAATTAAAGCCGCACTCCACCTCCTTTTAACCGGGGATCCCGAGGTTCTGGACATTACGCTCCTTACTATTAAAATATCGATTTCAGGAACGTTAATAAGCCTGCTTATCGGGATTCCGTTCGGTACATTGTTGGCTCTCAGACCCTTTCCAGGGCGACGCTTCGTCTTAAGCATCGTTAACGCAGGGATGGGGTTACCCCCGGTGGTAGTCGGACTTTGGGTTTCGATTTTTCTTTGGCGCTCGGGACCATTGGGCTTTTTGAACATTATGTATACCCCAATAGCCATGATCATTGCCCAGGTAATCATAGCAACCCCCGTGATCGCTGCCTTATCATGTGCCGCGCTCCAACAAACTGATCCTAAACTTAGACTCCAAATCCAAGCGCTGGGCACAACTCGCGTCCAGTATATCTGGCTGCTTCTCAAGGAAGTCCGTTTTGCCCTTCTTGCCGCAATTATTGCCGGTTTTGGGCACATCGTTTCGGAGATCGGGGCATCTATGGCGGTAGGGGGAAACATTCAAGGACAGACTCGTGTACTCACAACTGCAACTGTCCTTGAAGTATCCAAGGGCAATTTCGATATCGCTATTGCCTTGAGTATCATCTTGTGTTTATTAGCCTATGGGGCCACTGTTGGCCTAACCCACCTCCAACAGAGACAGCAAGGGGGGCGATAAGGTGCTCGAAGCTGTGGATATTTCCTGGATCATTGAACAAAAAACCATCTTGCGAAATATTGATTTTCATTTGCTCCTAGGAGAATGTGTAGGGCTAATTGGGCCAAACGGATCCGGTAAGAGTAGTTTGTTGAAAATCCTCGCCTTTTTGGAAACTCCAACCTCCGGACAGCTCTATTTTCAAGGCCAATCTGTACCAAAAAGCGTCCCGCTTCCTATACGACGTAGAATTGCGATTGTTTTTCAAGAATCCCTCTTGTTAAATTTACGCGTTTTTGACAATGTTGCCATTGGGTTAAAGATCCGGGGCCTCTCCAAAGGAAAAATTCAGGAACGTGTGGACTATTGGCTAGAACAATTCGGGGTAAGACATCTTACTAAACATTGGGCGCGATCACTCTCCGGCGGAGAAGCCCAACGCGTTAGTCTGGCACGAGCCTTTGCACTGGAACCGGACGTTTTGTTTTTAGATGAGCCATTTTCAGCCTTAGATGCACCTACTAAAGAAGGGCTTCGCATTGACCTGGCTCAAGTTTTTAAATCCACTCACACGACAACCGTCCTCGTTAGCCATGATTTTAAAGACATCGAACATTTAACAAATCGAGTCTTGATTCTCCTTAATGGGCAAGTTGTAGCGGAAGGGTCTGCACCTGAACTACTAAGGAGTCCCCAAAAAGGAGAGGTCGAACGTTTTCTCGCTTACTTTGCCTCCTAACTCTACTTTCGTACTATCAGAAAGTATAAACTTGCGTTATATACTTTCTAAGCATAAGAGCAACTAGACTGCCGCCTTCGCTAAGGCTGCAAGAAGGCTAATTCGTGCGAAGACAGTGTCTTCGGGTGCCAGCCAAGTTTTCTTTATCCAACCTAGGCTTAATTGCCTAGGTTTTTTATATATAAAGTGTGACAAAAAATCCCGGCAATATAATGAAGAATAATAAAGGATTTTGCAGTTTATTAACGAAATACTTTCAGAGAATAAATTCAATTCTGATTACTTCGAAGCTGAGTAGCCCAAAGTATAAGATCGGGGGACTACCAGTATCTCATCGCACACGGGTATTAAGCGAGCTTAAACATCTGCTATCGGAAAAGAGTCTGTCGACAGGAGGGGAATTCATGGGAGGGTACACCGGGAAGATTTTGCGGATCAATCTTACGGATAGGAAAACCAGTAATGAACCTTTAAACATGGAATTTGCACGGAATTATTTAAGTGGACGTGGGCTCGCTGGGAAAATGTATGCTGATGAGGTATCCTCAGACGTCGATGCGCTCTCTCCTGAAAATAAAATGTTTATTGCGACAGGAGTACTCACAGGTACGAAGGTTCCGACATCCGACCGATTTATGATCGTGACAAAATCGCCGCTGAATGGAGAAATTACCTCTTCGAACTTTGGCGGTTATTGGGGAACGCAGCTTAAGTTTGCCAGTTACGATATGGTTATTTTGGAAGGCAAAGCTGAACAACCTGTGTATATCAAAATTCAGGACGATTTGGTGGAAATTAAGGATGCCACTCATGTTTGGGGTAAGGATATCTATACTGCTACGGATATTTTAAAGCAAGAATTTGGAGATGACTTAGTAAAGGCTTTAACCATCGGGCCTGCTGGTGAAAATCGTTCTCTGATGGCAGTGGTAATGAATGATCTGTATCGTGCCGCAGGGTGTGGCGGAGTGGGAGCTGTTATGGGCTCGAAAAATGTCAAAACAATTATGGTTCGCGGGACTGGGAAAGTCGAAACTGCGAATTCTAGTGAGATAGAACGGGTCTTAAGCATGGCTTTGCGGAAAATCAGAGGAAACAACGTCGGAACTCAAAATAAGACAACAAAACGCCTGACCCAAAGAGAGGCTTGCTATCGCTGCCCGATCGCCTGTGGACGATTTTCTAAAGGAGACGATGGAGTAGGCGCCGGTCCTAAATATAAATGCACGGGGGACTTTGAAGAGGCCGATGATTTATGTAACAAATTAGGGTTAGATAAAATATCGGTCAACGTGACTATTGCAGTAGGGATAGAGCTTGCTCAACGTGGTTATATCAAACCAAAGGAGCTCGATGGTACGCCACTTGAGTTTGGAAATGCCAAAGGAACGCTTGAATGGATACGTAAAATTGCTTATTCAGAAGGGTTAGGAGCCAAAATGGCCTTGGGTCCTTATCACTTTGCTGAAAGCTTTGGTGCTCCAGAGCTGTCGTTGGTTGTAAAAACACAACGGCAAGACCGTCAAAGTGCAATAAGAAAAGATCTCACAGCCGTTATCGACGCCGTTGGGCTATGCTTATTCACTTCATTTGCACTGGGTCTTTCTGACTATACAGCGATAGTAAACGCTGTGATCGGTTGCAAGTACACAAATGAGGAAATCCTAGCTTGTGG
Organism: Desulfosporosinus sp.; assembly: GCA_031292095.1. GTDB lineage: Bacteria > Bacillota > Desulfitobacteriia > Desulfitobacteriales > Desulfitobacteriaceae > Desulfosporosinus. The sequence continues at coordinate 20,589 of JARLHU010000024.1, read as the reverse complement.
AGAGCGGATTTTGAATAACGAACGCTTACTCAATTTGCGAGTTGGTTATCCTGTAGTGGCGGACACTCTTCCCAAACGTTTTTTAAAAAATCCGATTCCGGACAGTCCTTCAAAAGGACAGGCACATAGATTAGCAGAGAAATTTTGCTAGTGCTATATTGAACGGGGATGGGACGAAGTTGGCATGGAATGTAGGACATGACCTGCTTTTGGTTTGGTGCAATGATGATTTGTCCACCTGAATCCAAATGTTAATCTAATATAGAAAGCACCTTCCCAAAAATTGGGGAGGTGTTTTCTATTGCCAAACTGAGCACCTATCGTAGAGGGTGTAACCTTATCAAGGCATAAAGAGAGTTTGATTTAGTTTGATTTAGTTTGTTATAGTTTAATATAGGTTGACTATAGCTTGTGAAACTAGTAATATTGAACTATCTAAATAATGAATCAATTAAAAAAATAAGTATTTGGTCAATCCACTAATTATACTCTTTTACGGATGAATGGTATTAGATTAGCTTAATGTGTTACTTGATGTTATTGAAAAAGGGTGTTTAATATTATCTTAGTGGATGGCAAACTGAGAGGAGTGAAACACGTTGGAGTGGCTTACCTTAACAATTGATGGGCGCGAAGTCAGCGTTCTGAAGGGATCGACTGTGCTTGAAGCCTGTCGCCGGAATGATATTCCGATTCCCACCTTATGTCATGACCCGGAGCTTACCGCAGGCGGTGCCTGCCGCTTGTGCGTTGTTCAAATCGAAGGAATGCGCAATCTACCCCCGTCATGTGTTACTCAAGTAACGCAGGGCATGAAGGTAGAAACGCAAAACCCTAAAGTTAGGAATGCGCGCAAAACAATTTTGGAACTGTTGGTAGCGAATCATCCCCTAGATTGCATGACTTGCCAGAAAATGGGCAATTGCTCATTGGCTGAGTTTGCCTATGAATATGGTGTCACTGGAGAAATTTATAAAGGCGAACGTCGTAATCTTCCGATCGATGAAAGTAACCCTTTCATTTTACGGGATCCTAATAAATGTATCTTGTGTGGAAAATGTATTAAAGCCTGTAGTGAAATTCAGGGCAAAAGCATTCTCGATTTTTCATATCGTGGCTTTGATGCTCAAGTGGGGCCAGCCTTTAATGTACCCTATAACGAATCGGATTGTGATTTCTGCGGATCCTGTGTTTCGGTCTGTCCAGTAGGAGCACTGGTAGAAAAGCAAATGGTCGGTAAGGGACATCCTTGGGAAATAACGAAAGTCCAAACCACCTGCCCATTTTGCGGAGTAGGCTGTAACTTTGACTTGAATGTTAAAGATGATAAAGTCATTGGGGTGACCTCTAATCCGGTGGCACCAGTCAATGGTAAGGCTTTATGTGTCAAGGGTCGCTTTGGAATGGACATGATTTATAGCCCCCATCGCTTGACAACTCCTCTGATCAGAAAAGATGGAGTATTAGTTCCAGCAGAGTGGGATGAAGCCTTAGATTTAATCGCCTCGAAGTTTGGTGAGATCAAGAAGAACTATGGAGCAGACTCTATTGCTGCTTTGAGTTCTGCTCATTGCACCAACGAAGAAAATTATCTGATGCAAAAATTTATGCGCGCGGTCATCGGCACCAATAATGTCGATCACTGCGCAAGAACGTGACACGCTCCCACTGTGGCCGGTCTGGCCATATCATTTGGATCCGGAGCGATGACCAACTCTATTAATGAAATTCCGAATACGAAAGCAATGTTTGTTATTGGTTCAAACCCAACAGAAGCCCATCCCGTAATTGGGACGAAAATGAAGCAAGCGCTAGCAAAAGGCTCGAAGCTAATTGTAGTGGATCCACGGTACACTAATATTGCTGAAAGTGCCGATGTTTGGCTGAGACTTCGTTCGGGAACGGATATCGCGCTAATTAACGGGATCATGAATATTATTCTTGCTAACGGGTGGGAAGATAACGCGTTTATCGAAGCACGAACGGAAGGTTTTGAAGAAACACGCAAAACTATTGAGAAATACACTCCCGAGCTGGTTAGTAAGATAACGGGAGTTCCTGTGGCACAGCTCGAGGAAGCTGCTAGACTTTACGCCACTGCTGAACGAGCAGAGATCTTCTATACTTTAGGGATCACGGAACACGTCTGTGGTACAGACAACGTAAAGAGTTTGGCGAACCTGGCCATGCTGACAGGTAATTTAGGTAAAGAGAGTTCGGGTGTGAACCCGATGCGCGGGCAAAATAATGTTCAGGGCGCTTGCGATATGGGAGCATTGCCTAACGTCTACCCTGGTTACCAACAAGTCGCCAACCCTGAGATGCAGGCAAAATTCGAGGCCGCCTGGGGAGTTCCGCTCAGCCCCAAGAATGGATTTACGATTCCAGATATGTTTGCCGCAGCGACAAGTAAAAATTTGCGGGCCTTGTATTGTATGGGCGAAGATCCTGTTATCACCGATGCGGATGCCAACCACGTTCGCAAAGGCCTTCAGGCCCTTGATTTTCTTGTAGTCCAAGAAATCTTTTTGTCCGAAACAGCTAAGTTAGCGGATGTCGTTTTACCTGGGGCTAGCTATGCTGAGAAGACAGGCACCTTCTCCAATACTGAGCGACGAGTGCAAATGGTTAATCAGGCCATTAAACCGCTCGGCAATGCCAGGACAGATGGTGATATCATTTGTGACCTTGCGACTCGTATGGGTTACCCTTTCGTGTATCAATCTTCGGAAGAAGTTATGCAAGAAATTGCCAAGCTTACCCCTATCTTTGCAGGGATCACTCATGCCCGTCTAGGAACCCAAGGGTTACAGTGGCCGGTACCAACGGCTGAACACCCTGGTACCAAGTTCCTGCATGAAGGGAAATTTAGCCGAGGTTTAGGACAATTTGTGGCGATCGACAATCAGTTACCTGCTGAATTACCAGATGAGGAGTATCCTTTCTTACTCAATACTGGACGTAAACTTTCTCATTATAATGTTTTCACCCAACACTCTCCATCGTTAGAAATTCATTCGCCAGAAGAGTTGGCGGAGATCAATCCGGCGGATGCCAAAAGGCTTGGACTTGAGGTAAATGAAGTTGTTAAGGTGTCATCCCGTCGTGGTGAGGTTAATACTAAAATTAAGATCACAGAACGGGTGCCCGCTGGTATGGTCTTTATGACTTTCCACTATTTTGATGCTCCAACCAACGAACTTACCAATGGAGCCTATGATAAAGTTACTAAAACGTATGAATATAAAGTATGTGGGGTAAAGATTTCGAAAATTAGTTAAGTTGATTGGGGTTATTTAAAAACAGATGGGCCTTTTGGAGGCCCATCTGTTTTTTATCAACGAGAAAAACGCGGACGAGGAAACCAAGGGAGGAAGCACAAGTCCGTCCCCCCGCTTCCTCTTTTACGGCGTGACAGAAAAGCATGGATATGGTAGATTAAAGCTAGGAGTTTACACTTTAATTGAGGGTGAAGGATTGATGATTCATGAAACTAGAAGTGATTATGTATACCTTGCCCCTTTGTCCGTACTGTGCTCGTGCCAAGCGGTTTCTAAAGGGTAAAGGGATTCTGTTGACAGAAAAAAATATTCTAGTTCCTAAGAACTTAAAAGAAATGAGAAAAGTGACCGCTGCGCTCGGAGTCCCAATAACTATTGTGGGGGAACGAATTCTAACCCGCTTCTCGTTAGCTGAATACGAGGAGGTTTTTAAAAATCAATAAGTCATTGCAGGACTTCGGAGAACATTTTCCAAAGTTGAACGCCACCGGGGTTTTGTTGGCAGGCGGGAAAAACTCGCGGATGAAAAAAAATAAGGCCTTCCTGGAACTGGCAGGCCAACCCTTAGTGGAGCGGAGTTTAGCCGTTTTAAAAGCCGTGTTTGCGGAAGTTTTGATCAGTAGCAATAACCCTGAACTGTATACCAAGTACGATGTGCCAGTCATTCAAGACGAGATTCTTGATCAGGGTCCCTTAGAAGGGCTTTACCAGGGTCTGAAAGCGGCAAATCACGAGGCGGTTTTTTTTGTCGCGTGTGATATGCCATTTTTGGAAGCGGAGCTTATACGTATGCTTGCCAAGTGGGTTCCTGAGTATGATATAGTGGTTCCACGACTACAATCTGGCACACATCCGTTACATGCCTTTTACCATCGTCGTTGTCTTCCCGTAATCAAAAGAAGTCTTGACGCAGGTCGTCTTAAAATCAGTGATTTATGTGAATCTTGTTCCGTAAGGTATGTAGAAGAAACGGAACTTCAGGCCTTTGAAAATTTGAATAAAGTCTTTTGTAACGTAAATACGCCGGAAGATTGGTCGGCGATCCATAAGGGATAATTCGCTCAGGACACGAATGAATATTAAGGCACCTAGGCGAAAGACGCTCCCGCTCAGCCCAACAGACATAGTGCATCCAATCACCCTCTATTGCAGTGACAGTAGACAAGAAGATCAGAGTAAAGCGGAAACGAGCAGAAAGAAATGACCCACACTTCGTTGAGTGTGGGTCATTTCTTTCTGCTTTGGTGGGGGTAGAGTCCTCCATTGCCGTGAAGTGCTCCTCGTGAGATTCCTGTAACAAAAGCTTTTATAAATTTGGATACTATCCCCTAAATTGGTACAAAATATAAGAAGACAGCTTTATTAAAGAAAGAAGCGATAATTTTTTGGTTCAGGAATGAAATAAAGTGAAAGGGGGTTATCCTATGCAAGCAACGATAAAACTGTTTGCTCAATTGCGCGAGGGACGTTTTAAAGTAGAGAACATTGGCCTAAATGACCAAACTCGAGTCATGGATGTGGTTGAAGGTCTTAATATTCCGCCTAAAGATGTTGCAATTTGCTTAGTGAATGGTCACGATACTGCCATAGACACTGTAATAAAAAATGGAGATACCGTAGCATTATTTCCACCGATAGGTGGGTGATTTGCTTTGAGATTTGCATAACGTTGTCCAATTATGAGCAAACTTTACGAAGAACGCAACTTGAGACATAGGAATCTTGAAAATTAGGTTAAAATTTAAAGTATTGGAGGTAGTCTATTGAAAATCTATCGTGTCAATATGTCAAATCTTTCATCCACTATCGAAGAAGTACCGCAGGAATGGCTATTAATGGGTGGAAGGGCTCTAACTTCGGCGATTGTAGCCAAAGAAGTAGACCCTACCTGTCATCCGTTAGGCAGTAAGAACAAATTGGTTTTTGCTCCGGGCTTATTAACAGGAACTATGGCGGCTAATTCAGGACGATTGTCTGTGGGAGCTAAAAGTCCATTAACAGGAGGTATTAAAGAAAGTAATGCTGGGGGGACGGCTGCGCAAAGATTAGCCAAATTAGGTATCAAAGCCTTAATTATTGAAGGAATACCTCCAAGTGACAAGTATTATTGTCTACATGTCCACAAAGATGGCGTCAATATTAAGGAAGAGACAGAACTTTTAGGTAAGGGAAACTATGAAGTAATAAAAACATTAACGGATAGATATGGAGAAAATACCGGTGTGATGACGATTGGTCAAGCGGGAGAGGCCAAGATGTCTGCGGCAAATATTTCGGTTAAAGATCCTAAAGGGCATATTCGAAGTGCCGGACGTGGTGGATTAGGAGCAGTCATGGGTTCCAAGAGGATTAAATTTATCACTTTAGATGACAATGACGGCTCCGGTTTTGAGATGAAAGATAAGGAAGCCTTTAAAAAAGCTGCTCAGATCTTTAACAAGGGTCTGCTCAGCCATCCCGTCAGCGGCGATGCTTTGCCTAAGTATGGAACTAATGTTCTAGTTAATATCCTTAATGAGGCTGGTGGTCTACCAACCAGGAATTTTCGAAGAGGAAATTTCGCGGGTGCGGAAAAAATTTGCGGAGAAACTATGTATGATACCATCATGGAAAGAAAAGGAGACCCGACGCACGGTTGTCATGTAGGATGTGTTATCCGTTGTTCACAAACTTATAACGACAAGGATGGAAAGTATCTAACCTCAGGATTTGAATATGAAACAATTTGGGGCTTTGGAGCAGGGTGTGAGGTGGATAATCTGGATATTATAGCAACTGCAGATCATTTGTGCGATGATGCGGGTCTGGATACCATCGAAATGGCTGTGACGATGCAGACTGCCATGGAAGCGGGGATAATCTCTTTCGGTGATGGTCCAGGAATCTTAAAACTATTGGGCGAGGTAAAGGACGGGACGCCTCTTGGTAAGATTCTAGGCAACGGAGCAGCCTTTACCGGTAAGGCCTATGGTATAACTCGAGTAGCCACTGTAAAGAGCCAAGGTATACCAGCCTACGATCCTCGTGCCGTAAAAGGTGTTGGTGTTACTTATGCTACGACACCGATGGGGGCGGATCATACGGCTGGTTATGCAGTAACCGCCAATATATTAAAGGTTGGTGGGTTTGTAGACCCTTTAAAAAAGGAAGGGCAAATTGAGCTTTCGCGTAATCTACAGGTCGCAACCAGTTTTGTGGATAGTACTGGTTTGTGTATCTTTGTGGCCTTTGCGGTCCTTGATTCAGGAGATGTAGCCCAGGCCATGGTGGATATGGTTAATGCTCAATATGGAACGTCTAGCTCGATAGGTGATTGGTTCGAATCGTTAGGGCGAGCTACCCTACAAACTGAAAAAGAGTTTAACAGAGCTGCCGGTTTAAGTAGTAAAGATGATCGATTACCTGAATTCTTTAGTGAAGAGTGTCCTCCACACAACACGACATGGGACTTTACCAATCAAGAACTGGACCAAGTTCTTGCATTCTAAGAAACAAAACACAATAAAGGGGGTTATCCTTTGCAGGTAACCGTAAAACTTTTTGCAGACTTGCGTGAAGGGCGTTTTGAAATAGAAAATACCAAGATCGCTGACCAAAGTAGAGTAACGGATGTTGTCCAAAGTCTTAACATACCGCCCGATCAGGTGAAAATTTGCCTTGTAAATGGCCGAAATGCTGGTACAGATTATGTTGTACAGAATGGAGATACCGTGTCTCTGTTTCCTCCGGTTGGAGGGGGATGATGTGTCAATTACCATAAAATAATCCACGCCCCCCTCGATCCAATCGAAGAGATCAAGGGGGGTTCCTTAGTTTTAGAAGGAACTGCTTTTGGGAGGGAGTATCTTGAAACGTCTCTACGTAATTTAATATATCCAAATTAAGCAAATGCTATCCAAGAAAACATAGGCTTAACTAAGTAAAACGAAATAAAACCAAGAATAAAATTTAGAATACTCAGAGGTTGTCCCGCCCTTGGCCAGAATAGATGTATAGATCGATGTTTCAATTGGAAAAATCGCAAAGAGTGGCATATAATTGAAAGCTAGAATGTAAGGTGGGTAAGAAAAAATTCTGTAGCAGGGAACTATCGGGTAATAAATGGAGGCTTTTTATGGTTGCGACTAGGGTATTGTTTTGGAATACCAATGGAAAAGGCGTAATGTATGTATGTGCCCTGATAGCGAGTGTTATTTTTATAGTAGGCTTAAGCAAAAAAATTTGGAGTTGGCAACAAGGGCGACCTATCAAATACGAGAACCTTGGTTTGAGGTTTAAGACGTCCTTTTTAGATATAATCAAGCATAATGATCAAATTTTTAAGGGTACCTTCCGTCGATTCATGCATCTAAGTGTGTTTTATGGGTTTATTGTCTTGTTGATTGGAACGTCGATGATAGCCTTACAGGTTGATTTTAAGATTCCACTGTTTTTTGGAATAAAGTATTTAATTATTAAGCTATTGATGGATTTAGCTGGACTATTTATCCTGATTGGCATTGTAATGGCCGCCTATAAGCGATATATAGCTAAACGTGACCATATGGATTACTCCTTAGATGATGCAATTTTGCTTATTCTAGTTTTTTCAATCCTTTTTACCGGGTTTATATTAGAAGGCTTACGGATATATGTCACGGGTGATATTTGGGCAAGGTGGACACCTATCGGTCTATTGGTCTCAGCAATAACTCGAAAATCTGGCGTGTCTGTTCAAGCCGCTCGATCTTTTCATGCCGTGTTATGGTATTCTCACATGTTGTTAGCCTTTGGGTTGATTGCCTATATCCCTTATTATAAATTGTTGCATATGTTTGCATCTTCGCTAAACATCTTTTTAAAGTCTTCTTCCCCCATAGGATCGTTAACCCCAGTAGATATAATACTTAAAGAAGAAAAAAATATTGGAGTTGGTAAGCTTGAAGATTTTAGTAAGAAACAGCTTATTGAATTAGACGCGTGTGTTTCCTGCTTAAGGTGTCAGAAAGGCTGTCCTGCTTATATGATCGGAGCTCCCTTATCACCTAGAGGGCTGATTCAAAGTTTGAAGAAACACTCCAACAGTAAGAACTCCTTTTTCCGAAGCAGACGTAAGAGTTTTAATCACTTGATAATTGATCAGATAATATCTAAAGAGACGTTATGGTCTTGTACTACTTGTGGACTTTGCGAAGTTAAATGTCCAATTGGTATCGAACATATCAAGAGGATCGTTGATATGAGAAGAAGCCTGATCACCGAGGAGGCGGGCTATCCCCCGGAGGTTCAAGAGGTCTTTAAAAATATTTCAGAAGTGGGAAATCCCTGGGGGCTAACTAATAGCGAATATTTGGTAAAAGAGTCGCAGGTTCCTCTCCTAAGTGATAAAAAGCAGACGGATATATTATATTGGGTCGGCTGTTTCAGTTCTTATGAATCCCGAAGTAAGAAGATCTCACAGGTAATGTTTAAGCTCTTCGAAAGAGCTGGAGTTAATTACGCCGTATTGGGAAGTGAAGAAAAATGTTGTGGGGATTCTGTAAGGCACCTAGGAAACGAAAAACTTTTTCAACAATTAGCGCTAGAAAATATCAAGACTTTAAATCAGTATGAATTCAAGACCTTAGTAACTCATTGTCCCCATTGTTACAATGTTTTTAAAAATGAATATACTCAGTTTGGTGGACATTATAGAGTAATGCACCATTCTGAGTATATTTTAGAACTTATCAAATTGGGTAAAATTGAACCGAAGCCTGATAATAATCTCAAAGTTACTTTTCATGATCCCTGTTATCTGGGGAGATATAATAATCTTTATAAGGCGCCAAGAGAAGTTTTGGCCTCAATTCCGGAAATGGAACTGGTAGAGATGAGAAATAATCAATCGAGAGGCTTTTGTTGTGGGGCTGGTGGAGGTCGAATATGGATGGAAGATATAAAAGAAGAAAAAATTAATACTCTGCTCGTAAATAAGGCTCTTAAATCTAATTCTGATATTCTTGCCAGCGCGTGTCCGTTATGTATAGCAACGTTGACCGAAGCAGTAAGTAGTTCTAAGGCAGATATAAAAAGTCTGGACATTGCAGAAATTATTTATGATGCTCTCTAGGTAAAACCTAGATGCCACGGACATTTCAAAAAGTGGGAGTCTTGTAAGGGTATAAAGTGAATTAGGTATCGTAGAGAATTTTTCCCGTTAGAGACGTATCATACCCATTCTGTTGGTTAATGGCTTGGATAAATCCAGGAGAGTTTAATACATTGAGAAGTTGTTTCCAACCAACGGATTTAATGGTTTGTCCCATGCTAACTAGATCATATCGTTCTTGGAACAGGGGGATAAAATCAAGACCAAGTCGCTGAGCTGCTGATTTCACTCCAACGCCGACATCGGCTTGTCCATTAGCTATGAGGCAAGCCAGGGCGGAGTGAGTAGTTTCTTCTTGTCCATATCCAAAAATTCGATCAGGAGAAATTTTTTCCGTTTGTAGATAGGAGTCCACACGTAGACGGGTTCCTGATCCTTTCTGGCGGTTGATAAAGCGCACACCTTCTTTGGTGAGATCTTCCCAAGTATGAAGCTGCAAAGGATTGCCAGGTGCTACGATAAAACCTTGTTCTCGCTGAACCAAATTTACAATACAAACAGATTCGTTGGCTATAACATGCTTCACGTGGGAGATGTTATAGTCTTTTGACACGTTGTCCCAAAGGTGCATCCCTGTGATTTCCGCTTCCCGGCGGTAAAGTGCAATTAGCCCATTCATGCTTCCTTTAAACGAAACAGAAAATTCTACAGGCATTGGAGCATGCTTGAGAAACTCGAAAAGAAGCTCGACAACTGGGTCGTGGCTTCCGATGAAACGAATAGTGGGCAATCCAGCAACGTTGGAGGGCATAACTGAGGAATTTGTGGAGGGTGTAACTGCAGCAGGGGTGTTGTAGGTACTCATTGTGCCATGGAGATAGTGCTCAAGGACGGCAGGGTCAATACGAAGTTGCCGACCAATGTGGTGAGCAGGAAGCTCCCCTCTTTTAACAAGCTCATAAAGGGTATATGTCGAAACTTTTAAAATCTTAGCCGCTTCAGCAGCCGTCAAAGTTAAGGTCAAATAATTCACCTTCCTACTATTTTCCTTGTACTTATTAACTCTAGAATAGTGAGACTTGTAAGTCAATACCGACGTTAATAATAATGTCCTTTGAGGGGCAGGGTCATTAGGCAATATCATAACCCATTTATTAGCAAAAAAACATGCGCTGCATCAATTCGACAAAAAAGTGTTCGATTTTGGAACAAACGCAAAAGTCATAACGTTCAAATATGGAACACTTTGACGCTGGTGGTTAAAGTGTTTTTGTGAATTCATGGACGACTATTTCTCGGTGTGAGATTTAGTTTGTTTTAGTTTGTTTTAGTTTGGAAATTTCAGGTAATTTAAAAAAATTATTATAATTCAAATATGTCGGATTTTAAATATTTGGCACGATAATTGCTATATATTCAATTGACACTTGCTTTAGGGTAAGTGCAGTTAATTCAGTTCCTGAGGAAAACAATTTTGAGGTATTTAAATAATATAGTAACAAGGAGGAAATTACATGGGTGGGTATACTGGAAAAGTTTTGCGCATCAATCTTACTGAGGGAAACGTTAGTACTGAGCCTTTAAACATGGATCTTGCCAAGAAATATTTGAGCGGGCGTGGGCTGGCAGGGAAAATGTTTTTTGATGAGGTAGCAGCAGATGTCGATGCGCTTTCTCCCGAAAATACAATGTATATTGCGACAGGAGTACTTACTGGAACAACCGCTCCAACGTCTGGCAGGTTTATGGTTGTGACAAAATCGCCGCTCAATGGAGTTATCGCCTCTTCGAATTCCGGGGGATACTGGGGAGCACAACTTAAGTTCGCTGGATATGATATGGTCATTTTAGAAGGCAAGGCAGCTAAGCCTGTGTATATTGCCATCAATGACGACAAGGTAGAAATTAAGGATGCTGCGAATGTTTGGGGTAAGGATGTTTATGCCACTACAGAAGCCTTAAAGCTGGAATTTGGAGACGACAAAGCGAAAGTTTTAACCATTGGTCCTGCAGGTGAAAACCTTTCTCTGATGGCAGCGATCATGAATGACCTCTACCGCGCTGCTGGGCGTAGTGGAGTGGGTGCCGTAATGGGATCAAAAAATCTTAAAGCGATTATCGTTCGTGGAACTGGCAAGGTCGAAAATGCGAATCCAGATGAAATGAAAAACGTTTTGAGCGCAGCTTTGGGCAAAATCAAGGAAAATGGTGTAACAGGTCAAGGGCTTCCAGGGTACGGTACAGCAATACTTGTTAATATTATTAATGAGAACGGAATATATCCGGTCAATAACTTCCAAGAAGCGTATGATCCTGAGGCGGATAAAATTGGCGGAGAAACCATGACCGCAAATCATTTACTCAGAAAAGATGCCTGCTATCGCTGCCCGATCGCTTGTGGTCGCCATAATAAGTGGGAAGGCGGCGAAGGCGCGGGTCCTGAATATGAAGCCGTCTGGAGTTTTGGTTCCGACTGCGGAATCCATGATTATGACGCAATTCATGTGGCCAATGATTTATGCAACAAATTAGGTCTGGACTCAATTTCGGTCGGCTGTACCATTGCAGCGGGTATGGAACTGGTTCAGCGCGGCTATATTAAGCCAGAAGAACTTGATGGAACACCACTTGAGTTCGGAAATGCCAAAGGAATGGTAGAATGGGTCCGTAAAATAGCTTACGCTGAAGGGCTGGGCGCCAAAATGGCCCAGGGTTCGTACAACTTCGCAGAAGGTTATGGTCATCCAGAGCTGTCCATGACAGTGAAAAAACTTGAGATCCCAGCCTATGATCCTCGGGGCATACAAGGGCACGGTCTTCAATATGCAACAAGTAATCGTGGCGGTTGTCACGTTCGAGGGTATATGGTTTCTCCAGAAATCTTGGGCCTTCCTCAAAAGCTTGATAAGGACTCCCTTGAAGGAAAAGCAACATGGGTTAAGATCTTCCAAGATCTCACAGCTGTTATCGACTCTGTTGGAATGTGCTTGTTCACATCATTTGCGTTGGGCCTTTCTGATTACACTGCGATTGTCAACGCTGTGACCGGATTCAATTATACAGATGCGGAACTTTTGGCATGCGGAGATCGAATTTGGAATGTGGAACGTTTGCAAAATCTACGGATTGGTATGACCACAGCAGATGACACACTTCCTGAACGTTTATTAAAGGTAGCAATTCCTGGGGGGCCTTCAAAAGGAAGTGTGCACAGATTACCAGAACTATTACCTGCGTACTATACCGAACGTGGATGGGATGAAGCGGGTGTACCAACCCCTGAATGCTTAAAAAACCTAGCAATCTAAGACAAGGCACATTCAAGTGAACTCGGGAGTCAGAGGCCAGAGGCTGGATGTATCAGGAGATTTCATATGCCTAAGTATATCCTATAGCTGAATTGGAAAAAATAGAAAAAAGTGATAAAATGATTAAATAGGGGACCTTTTGAGGTCCCCTGTTCGAAGTACCTAGAGATAAGGCACATGAAAGGAGGGACCGGAGTGCGTGTGACCATTAAATTATTCGCGACGTTTCGGGATGGCCGTTTTAAGGTTGAAGAGAGAGATTTTCCGGAAGGAAGTTGCGTTCTTGATGTCATCCAACCGCTAGGCATAAAACCTGAGGAAATTGCTATTTGCCTTCTTAATGGTAAGGACGCTAATGAACACAAGGTGTTAAAGGAGGGGGATACCCTAGCCCTCTTCCCCCCGGTAGGAGGGGGATGAATGCAATTAGAGGGTCGTTATGAGCGGAACAAGAAAACCTTGTCGGATGAGGATCAGCTTAAGCTCGCCACTTCCTGCGTTGCAATCGTGGGATGTGGAGGACTTGGAGGCTATATAGCCGAAGAACTCGTACGAATCGGTGTGGGTCGACTAGTCCTGATTGACGGTGATCGTCTGGAGGTTAGCAATCTTAACCGCCAGATTATGGCGACAGAGCTCAACCTAGGGCAGTGGAAAGTAGAAGCCGCGCGCGTTAGACTGCAAAGCGTGAATTCTGAAGTCCATATTGAAGCGGTTAGAGGTTGGTTTGAGGAGAAAAAGGGTCAGGAACTGTTGCGAGAAGTCGACTTAGTGTGCGACGCCCTTGATACAAGGGAAGCACGCGTTATGTTGGAGCGGGTCTGTCATCAAATGGATCTACCGCTGGTTTTTGCAAGTATTGCAGGCTGGTTTGGCCAACTAGGGGTAAGCTTGCCGGGGGATTTTAGTGTTTCCCGATTATATGGACGTGGCGAACGGGGCGTTGAGAATACGTGGGGAAACCCTTCGTTTACGCCGGCCGTCTTGGCAAGTCTAAGTGTTGCTGAGACTGTGAAATTACTGGTTGGCCGAATGCCTTCCTTGCGCCATGCTTGGTTACAAGTGGATTTGCTGACCATGGAGTTTGAACGATTTGAGATCCTGGAAGAATAATAAAATAGTTGGAAATGGGGAGGCGAAGAAAACGTGGAACGCCAAATATATCTTGAAAACAAGGCTTGGCAAGAGGGCCTGGCGTTGATGATAGAAAAGCTTGCAGGGCGCTGTATTCCGAAAAATGAGTCGGTGGACGTTCGTTCATCCCTCCATAGAATTACAGGAACGATCATACGAGCCAAGAGAAGCTCGCCTCATTTTGCGGCATCAGCGATGGACGGCTATGCTATTCGGGCCAAGGAAACTCATGGACTTTCGGAGCGGGAGCCTCGTTGGTTAGAACTCGGAGTTCAAGCAATTCAAGTCGATACCGGGGATCCTGTCCCAGAAGGGATGGACGCGGTCGTCATGCTCGAAGAAGTCTTGGAATTAGGTGAGCGCGGAATCTTGCTGCAGGCTCCTGTCGTACCTTGGAATAATGTTCGACCGGTAGGGGAGGACATTGTCGAAGGGGAAGTACTGCTCCCAATACATCATCGCATTCGCCCCCAAGATCAGGGAGCGTTACTGGCAGCCGGGGTTTTAGAAGTAGAAGTTCGGTGTAAGCCGCAAGTGGGGATTCTGCCGACAGGAGATGAAATCCGCCCACCAGAAGCACATCTTCTGGTGGGGGATATTGTGGACAGTAACTCCACAGTCCTTGCTTCCTTGGTGGAAGAATGGGGTGGATCGGCGACGATTTGGCCGATAACCTCGGATCAACCGGCGCGGTTAGAAAAAGCTATTCTGGAAATGGCAGCGTCACAGGATATTCTGGTTATCATCGCAGGATCATCCCAAGGACGGGATGATTATACGTCTCAAATGATTGAAAAACACGGCACACTTTATCTCCATGGTGTAGCGATAAAACCGGGTAAACCAGTGGCCTTAGGCGAAGTTCAAGGCAAACCCACGCTTGGAATCCCAGGCTATCCGGTATCCGCCTATCTGACAGCACACTTGTTTTTAGAGCCCTGGGTCCAGAATTTGCAGGGTTTAAGTAAAGGGTTACCCAATACGCTTGACGCCGTCATCAGCAAGAAAGTTTTTTCCTCGTTAGGCAGTGAAGAATTTGTACGGGTGAAGGTGGGAAAAGTCGGAGAGCGTTGGGTTGCAGCCCCTTTAAGTCGAGGTGCTGGCGTGACAATGAGCTTGGTAAGAGCGGATGGAATATTGCGGGTTCCTCGCCTCCAGGAAGGGTTTCATGAGGGAGAAACGGTACCCGTTGAGCTCTTACGGCCTGTTTCGGAGTTAGAAGAAACCCTTGTATGCATTGGGTCCCATGATCTGACGTTGGATGTTTTGAGTAGCCATATGAAGGCAAGAGGTGGGCATGGGGGCATTGCCTCAGCTCATGTAGGGAGCCTAGCCGGAATTCTGTCCCTGCGCAAAAGGGAAGCCCATTTCGCAGGGATTCACTTGCTCGATCCCGATACAGGGGAGTACAACCACTCCTATTTGCAACGTTTCCTGCCGGGGAGAGATATCGCCCTGATGAATTTAGTGTATAGAACTCAAGGCCTGCTTGTACCGAAAGGAAACCCGCTCAACATAACGACCCTTGAAGATTTAGCCCGACCGGGCATACGCTTCATAAATCGCCAGGGCGGGTCAGGAACGAGAGTGCTGTTAGATTATCTGCTTCAAAAGCAAGGTCTTACCAAAGAGCAAATTCTAGGTTATGACCGGGAAGAATTTACGCACTTAGGTATCGCTGTAGCGGTCGCTTCAGGGTCAGCCGATGTGGGGTTGGGCATACAAAGCGCCGCAGAAGCCCTTGGGTTGGATTTCATATTAATCGGAGAAGAACGTTATGATCTGGCGATACCGCGGGAATATCTTGAGGAACCCCGCATGAAAGCTATGATTTCCGTCATTCAAAGTAAAGCTTTCCAGGAGGATGTTCTGGCGCTCGGTGGGTATGATGTCCGAGAGACAGGGGTATTTTACGTTCAAAGAAGTGAAATAAGCATTTGACGTTGCCTTCCACTCTCAAAAATAATCTTGAGGCGAAGCGCCTCAAGATTATTGGTTTCGTTCCAACTTGTTCCGACGGTACGGGGATGAATCGGAACCTCAAGTTTTTTTTGATTTGAGCAAAGTCTTTGGCAATGTGAACACAGCGTATGATTGGTCGGTGATCCTCAAGGGCTAATCCGTTCAGAGCAGGTATAGATATTGAGGCGCTGCTCCCTTGCGAATCCCACCACGGTGATATTCAATGCAGTCGCCTGAGACAGGGCGAGATCGGTTGGTGCTCCACGAGCAATGAGGATGGGAACTTTCATTTTAGCAACTTTGAGAAGAATCTCAGAGGAAACTCGGCCACTAAAAAAGATTACATGATTTTCAAGATTTAACCCTGCGCGAAAGGCACTTCCGCTCAGCTTATCAAAGACGTTGTGTCTGCCAATATCATAACTCGTCTGGAGTGCTTGGCCTTGATAACCAACGCCTCCACTATGGACTCCACCGGTAGCCTCAAAGAGTGGAGAATGGGACTGAAGATATCTTACATACTGATAGGCTTCCTGGAGTGGAATGCTTAGGGTTGAGGTGAGTGGTTGAACCATGAGCGCATCATTGGCGAAACAAAAAGAGGCCCTACTTTTACCACAACAAGCTGAAACAAAGCGTTTGCTCATAAGTTCTTTTTGTAAGAGACAGGGTTTACCTTCGACCCAAACCAAGTGATCAATAGGATCGTGACGAATTTCATACACGTCCTCCGGAAAACGGATAAATCCTTCATTAAGTAAAAATCCAAAAACGAGCTCTTCGGTTTGGGACAGGGAGCACAAAAGTGTGGCAATTTCCTCTTGGTTGTAGTGTATGGTTAATGGAACTTCTCGAACCACCGTGTCTTCGACCCATTCGAGCAGCGTCCCATTGGCTTTAAGAATGGTATGGGTAACCGTTTCGTTTGGCATGTTTAACCTCCTCTGAGCGTCCTTGCTTCTAGTTTACAATAGTTTCTTAAAAAACTGAATAGTATATAATAAAAAGAAAAATGTATTATTATGTAGAAAAGAAGGAATTTTACACTTTATAACGAATTACATAGACCCAGAGAATAATTTTAAACGTCATCGCTCCGAAGCTGGATAACCTAACGCCTAAGCTAAGGTGACCAGACTGGTGTCGCAAGGCACCCGGGTATTATGGGAAACTGTAATATCTCCTGTTGGAAAGGAGTCTGTCGACAGGTGGAATGAATCCCCCGGTTGTTTACAGACCGCGGGTTTTTTTAATGCAGAAATTTAGGTTTGGAAAGAGGCATCGCTATGCAGGATCAATTTCAAAGGCAAATTGACTATCTCAGAATCTCGGTGACAGACCGTTGTAATCTTCGCTGTAAATATTGTATGCCTGTTGAGGGTGTTCAGTGGATGCCGCATGAATCCATTCTCACTTTTGAAGAAATACTTCGGCTTATGAAGATAAGTACGCAATTAGGATTTCGTCGTTTTCGGATTACAGGGGGAGAACCCTTAGTCCGGAAAGGAATTTTAAGCTTTTTGCGAGAGGGGGCCCTGCTTCCAGGGGTCGAAGATCTGATGCTTACAACCAACGGAATGTTACTCCCCGAAATGGCCTTTGATTTAAAGGCCGCAGGAGTTCAGCGAATCAACATCAGCTTGGATACTATGGATCCAGAGAAATTTAAGGATAATACCCGTGGCGGTGATGTTTCGCGCGTGATTCAGGGAATCTTTCGTTCGCTAGAGGCTGGCTTAAATCCAGTTAAGATAAATGTCGTGGTTATTCGAGGGTTTAATGAAGCAGAGTTGCCCAGCTTTTTGGCCTTAGCTAAGCAATATCCGCTCCACATCCGTTTCATCGAGCTCATGCCCATTGGAATTAGCTCAGAGCATCGGAACGATTTTGTTCCTATCAAGGAAATGAAAGAACTCTTAGGGATTCAAGAATATGTTCCAACACTCGGGATTCGTGGTGGGGGGCCTGCAGAGTATTTTCGGCCCAGCGGTTTTAAAGGAAGTATTGGCTTTATCAGCGCTATGAGTCGTCATTTCTGCGATAAGTGCAATCGTGTTCGTTTAACGGCAGATGGGAAACTAAGACCTTGTTTGCACAGTAAACATGAAGTGAATTTGCGTGAGGCCTTGCGCAATCAAAGTTCTGATTCAGATATTCTGGAGCTATTTGCCCAAGCAGTTTGGCATAAACCCGCAGAGCATCATATGAATGACGAAGCATTGCAAGGTTTACGTGTAATGTCTCAGATCGGAGGGTAAGTCATGGCTGATTTAACGCATTTTGATGAAGAAGGTCGCGCGCGTATGGTGGATGTAAGTGACAAGGCTGAAACGGCTCGTGTTGCGGTGGCACGGGGGAAGATATCGATGCAGCCGGATACCTTGGAACGCATTCGCTTAGGGCTAATTGCCAAGGGCGACGTGTTGGCGGTGGCTCAAGTTGCGGGGATCATGGCAGCTAAGCAGACTTCTCAGTTAATCCCTATGTGCCATCCCTTAGCGATCACAGGAGCAAAACTTTCGTTTAAGATAGTGGATCCCGGTGAAGTAGATATTGAGGCTGTCGTAAAGGTCACTGGAAAAACGGGAATTGAGATGGAAGCACTGACTGCGGTGAGTGTTGCTGCCTTAACTATTTACGATATGTGTAAAGCCATGGATAAAACAATGACCATTGGGGATATATATCTGGTTGAGAAGCTTGGGGGGAAAAGCGGCCATTATCGTCGTTCGTAGTTCGTGGTTCCTGAAAGCGATGAAAGCGAGGACTATAGAAAATGGGTAAAATTATAGCTGTCTGTACTAGTGAAAAAAAAGGGATGCGTAAAAAGAATGTCGGTGAAGGGATCTTGAAAGTAAACTTTGGTCTTGAAGGAGATGCCCATGGCGGAGATTGGCACCGTATGGTTAGCTTGCTGGCGATGGAGAGCATCAAGACGATGCAGGATAAGGGTTTGGATGTCGGGCCAGGAGACTTTGCGGAGAACTTGACGACGGAAGGATTAGAATTATTTACCCTACCCTTGGGCACAAAGCTAAAGATAGGGGAAACAAGTATTGGGGAAGTCACTCAAATCGGGAAAGAATGTCATACCAAATGTGCAATCTTTTATCAGGCGGGGGACTGTGTCATGCCTAAAGAAGGAATTTTTATTCGTTTGTTGGAAGGCGGAGCGGTTCGCGTCGGGGACAGTATCGAGGTGATGATCTAATGCTTCGAGTGGGGGTCATTACAGCTAGTGACAAAGGGGCGCGTGGTGAAAGAGAGGATCTTTCAGGCCCAACTCTTGCCAAACTTGTTCAGGAAATCGGCGGGGAGGTCGTAGAGTATGTAGTGCTTCCAGACGACCAAACATTACTCGCGGAAAAAATGCGTCAATGGGTAGATGAACTTAGTCTGGATTTGATCTTGACAACCGGGGGGACTGGATTTTCACTGCGCGATGTTACGCCAGAGGCCACGCTCACAGTGGCAGATCGTTTGGTGCCGGGTATTGCTGAAGTGATGCGGATGGAGAGCTTAAAGATAACACCGAAGGCCATGCTCAGCCGGGCTGTGGCAGTCCTGAGAAAACAAACACTCATTATCAATCTGCCGGGTAGTCCCAAAGCAGTACGCGAATGCTTTGCCGCGATTGCCCCGGCCATTCCCCATGGAATTCAAATCCTCAAAGGCGAAGCTAGTGAATGTGCAAAACCAGAAGTTGTATAACAGAGGCCAGAGATCAGAAAGGGAATACCCCGATCTGATCTCTGGCCTCTGACATCTGACTTTCGCGTTAAGGTATATCCCTTAAACGTGCTTTGGCTTGTCACGTGTGTCCAAAATTTTGCGTATGATATGTTAGACATAGGGGCTTGCGAGGTGAAAATGTGAAAGCCATTGCGTTTGTCGATTATGAAAACATTTGGACAGGGTTGTTAGAACGGGGGTATGAATTAACGCCGGAGCAATTGGAAGGGTATTTGAGATATTATGCAGCGCGTAACAAGGTAGATCTATTGGCGATCTATCTTTACGCCAACTTTGACCGGGAAGAGTTTTGGCGAACACAAACGTCGTTTCAAAAGACGAATGTCTTCACGCGACATGTCTTTGGAAAAAACAATTATTCTAGTACTGGACTCCGCCATAATGCAGCAGATTTGGAATTAATGCTCGAAGCCCAAGAAATATTGCTGACACGAACATCTACTTTTGACACCTTTTTGTTACTCACAGGGGATGGAGATTTTCTTTCATTTGTGAGAAAAGTCCGAGCCTGGGGGAAAGAAGTAAAGGTTATCGGCGTAACCGGGAGTGTCAATCACGCCCTGCAACCATTTTGCGAGGGGGAAGATATTTTACAGTGGCTTCTCCAAGAAAAATCCGAAACGGAGTATTGTGCCGAGCAGGATTTGGAACAAGGAATTCAAATCCTCGGCGTTCTTCAAACTCGCTTGCCCTACGTTGCGTCCACGAAGGCTAGAGTTGCCTTGACAGAGCATCTGGGACGAACTGTTCCGCAAGTTAAAGAGTTCATTCGGTACACGTTAAAAGAGAATATACTCATTGAGCGGGAACATCCAGATTCAAATTTAAAAATCGGAAAAACAAAAATATATCTTCTTAATCTGGAGAATTCCAAAGTATGTGAAGTGTTGGGATCCATGCGCGAGGAAGTTTCCCAGCGTCAGCTAAAATTGATTCAGGAGATTTAAGGCACATTCAAGAAAATAACCAGTCAGTATGCCAGTCTATTTCGCGTCATACTGCGTCGGTATGTTTACCTAATAGCCCCGCTATGAGGTAAACATACCTCCTTGTCTGACACAAAATATCCTTGGCATCTTTG
>JARLHU010000208.1 GCA_031292095.1 Desulfosporosinus sp. | reverse complement strand
TGAGTAGGAGGAGAACAAATGATGGTTATGACAGAAATGGATCTTAAAGGCGTGGTGGCATGCCCAGCATGTGGAAAAGAATTTGTATTTGCATACTCAGACGCGAAAGGTCATGCTTCGATGGCCTGTGTAAGATGTACAAGAATTTCAATGGTTGATTATGAGAGTATGAAAGCCACTTTAATACCACCTAAGAAAAGGAAAAATCAAAATTGATGGAAAATGAATACTTAAACCGAGCGTTTAAGATCATGGCAACTGCCATAGGTATAACTGACTGAAGAAGTTACCTTAAACATTAAATCCGATCAGCGTTTTTCAATTTAATACTTGTAGGTACTGACTGAGCCACTAGGGGCCAATGAGCCACCACAAGGCCGGAGTATAGCTAGAAAAGCAATACTCTGGCCTTTTTTCGTTTGCTTTTAGAGGTTTATTAAGTGCTGCCTTTTTTCTAGCTATCTCCGGCAGAAAGAAGGAGCACTTAATGAATATTAAGTACGAATTTTTAACAGGAGAGATTGTAGAGGTAGAAGTGTCAGCTGGAATTGGAGAGGTATCCATCTCCATCGACAAAGAGATTTTTAACATTAACCGTAGGGAAACACGGAGGCACAATTCTATGGAAGTTATGGAAGAACAGGGGTTTCAATTAGCGGATAAGAGTTTTGATATTGCTGATAGGTATGAAGCAACCTCAACTATGGAAGCAATCAATAATGCATTAACTGACTTATTACCTCAACAGAGAGATCTGATTCAAAAGATGTATTTTAGGGAAATGAGTATAGCGCAAATTGCGAGGGATGAAGGTGTTGGTGAATCAGCAATTCGGGATCGATTAAATAGGATCTATAAAAAAATAAAAAAATTTTTAGATTAGACCCTGCGGATTGGTCTTTCTCGTGGCTTATATATAGAGGCACTTTTTCGGTCTCAAAAAAGAAGGAGGCGATAAAATGCAAACCATCAAGATTACAATTACCACTCCTATTCCTGTAAACATTGTAGTTAAGGAATGTACTGCCGACAAGGCGAGCGCAGATGAGAAATTGGCTGAGCTTGTAAAAAAAATGCAGGAGGTTTAAAAGACGTGAAATTGTCAAAGGGAAGAATGAACACTCTTATGCGAGAACAGGGCATTAGTCAAAATGCCCTCGCCAGAACTATCGGCGTCAGACCTGGCACATTATCTAATGCACTTAGTGGCCGTAGAGGAGTAGGCCGAGCAATCTTAGCCGGACTGCTTCACCAATTCCCTAATGAGAGCGTAGCTAGTTTAACCGAAAGGAGGTGAATATCATCAAATTGGTCTATATTTGTTCACCTCTGCGTGGCAACGTCGAAAGAAATATTGCTAAAGCAGTCGGATATTGCAGGTTTGCCACAACTCGAGGGGTATTGCCACTCGCGCCTCATATCATATTCACCCAGTTTCTCGACGACGAGGTTTCGGGAGAACGTGAATTAGGGCTGCAATTAGGATTAGAAATTCTGAAGCATTGCAGTGAGTTATATGTTTTTGGAGATAGGGTTTCAGATGGAATGTCGGGTGAAATCAAAGTGGCAAATCAATTGGGCATTCCAATTCAATACTTCACTGACCGATGTGAAAGGAGAGAAAAGCCTCATGAGCGATGATTTAATAGTTTTTGAACGAAGAGATGTTCTTGGCAAAGACTTCAAGATTTACGGAGACCCAGATAATCCACTGTTTCTCGCGAAAGATGTAGCGGAGTGGATTGACTACGATCCAAATAAGGTCAATGACATGGTTTCTATGGTCGATGATAACGAAAAGCTGACCGAGACAATTTCGTGGTCAGGTCAGGGACGTAAAATGTGGTTTCTCACTGAAGATGGTCTTTACGAAGTCCTATTTCAAAGCCGAAAACCTATTGCCAAAGAGTTTAAGCGACAAGTCAAACAAATCTTAAAGGAAATTCGAAAGCGCGGCGTATATGTAACCGATGTTGCTTTGGAAAATATGCTCTCAAGTCCAGACTTTGGAATTAGGCTTCTCAACGAAATTAAATCAGAACGAGAGAAGATTGCCACACTCGAGCAGAAAATTGAGGTGGACAAGCCTAAGGTCGACTTTGCCAATGCGCTCGAAGCCACGAAAGACACGATTTACATTGGGGACCTTGCTAAACTTCTCCAGAAAAATGGCACAGACATTGGGCAAACGCGGCTTTTTGAGTGGTTAAGGCAGAACGACTATCTTATGACGAGCTTCAGTAAAAACACCCCAACGCAACGTTATTTGGAACTGGGCCTATTTGATGTAAAGGAAGATATATTTGAGTTTCCGAATGGAGACGTTCGGATCTCCAAAACGCCCATGGTCACGGTGAAAGGGCAGGCGTACTTTATCAATTTGTTTAAGAAAAGAGGGGCAATCATTGAACAAGCTTGAAATTACAATCGCCAAAGCTGACGAGCTTATTTCGGCCATGACAAGGCTGGCTGAGGCCATGGAAAACAAGGTAAACGTGGGGATGGTCGCTGTTGATGAACCTAGCAAAGTGGCTGATCGCCCAAAGGAAGAACTACCCATTACTGCTGAGCAATCCGAGGAGATCAAGGAACCCGGTAAAGAGGAGAAGCCCGTAACCCTTGAGCAAATTCGAGCGGTGCTCACCGCCAAAAAAGACGAGGGCAAAAATAAAGTCATTAAGGAGCTACTCCAGAAGTACGGAACGACCAAGCTGACAGCCATTGACCCTGCCAAATATACTCACCTGTTGAAAGAAGCTGAGGCACTTTAAATGGCTGAACACGCCTTATTATCAGCATCAAGCTCGCATAGGTGGTTGTACTGCACTCCTTCTGCCAGACTCGAGGAAACTTTCGCGGATAAAACCAGTGCCGCTGCTGCGGAAGGTACAGCTGCACACAATTTGTCGGAGCATAAGCTCCGCGAGTTTCTAAAACTCAAAACTAAAAAACCGACCAGTAAGTACGACTCGCAGGAGCTCAATCACTACACAGATGTCTATATCGAGTTTGCCTGTGAGCTTATAGCCGAGGCCTACGCGAGGTCAAGCGACCCGATCGCCCTAATAGAACAACGCCTAGACTACTCTCACTATGTGCCGGAGGGCTTTGGCACAGGCGACCTCGTTATTGTAGCCGACGGACTATTGGATGTTGTGGATTTGAAGTACGGCAAAGGTGTCCGGGTGTCGGCTGAAGATAACCCTCAACTAAAGCTTTATGCTCTTGGGGCATTGGCACTATATGACGACTTATACGACATCAAAGCTGTTCGAATGACGATTTGCCAACCTAGACTAGACAACTTTTCGACGTTTGAGTTGACGGTGGACAAGCTGACCGAGTGGGCAGAAACCGAACTAAAACCTCGGGCAGCGCTTGCCATAAAAGGAACAGGTGATTTCAATTCAGGGGAGCATTGCCGATTTTGTCGGGCCAGAGCCACCTGTCGAGCTAGAACCGAGCGAAACTTAGAACTGGCAAGACTGGACTTCAAGTTACCTGCCTTGCTAACCGATGACGAGATAGCCGAGGTGTTGCCACAAGTAAATGAGCTTAAAGCCTGGGCCAAGGATATCTGGGAGTATGCCGAGGCAGAAGCCCTCGTTGGTCAAAAAAAGTGGATGGGCTACAAACTCATCGAGAGCACAAGTAAACGAAAATATACGGACGAAGCAAAAGTAGCCGAACAAGTGTTGGCAACGGGCGATTACAGCGAAGATGAGATATATACCAAGAGTCTCCTCGGTATAACAGGTATGACGCAGTTACTTGGTAAGAAACGGTTTGCTGAGATACTGGGTGATCTCGTTGTGAAGCCACCGGGAAAGCCAACGTTAGTCATTGAATCGGATAAGCGTCAGGAATGGAATTCAATCGATGCAGCAAAGGCGGATTTTGAAGATGTCACAAACCTTTAGGGGAGCACGTTTGCAAATCCCTGGCGAATGCCCAGGGGAGGTCATCCATGTCTCCAAGCGGGCTTATGAAGGCATCATGCGTAACCGAAAAATCGATGTAATCAGTATTCGCTCTGTTGAGAGGAGCTTAGTCATTGACTACGTCTCAAAGAGAGGCTTATCTAGGGGGCGAATGGAGTTAAATGATATCGGGCCGATGCCCGACAAAAAGAAAAGAGGAAATGAAACCAATGGATAACAAAGTGACAAAAGTGATTACAGGAAAAGTTAGATTCTCGTATGCCCATGTGTGGAAACCAAAAAGCATTAATGGCGGGGATGAAAAATACTCGGTCAGTCTTATCATCTCCAAGTCGGATACGAAAACCATCGCCAACATCCATGCTGCCATCGAAGTAGCCAAGAAAGAGGGACTTTCTAAGTTTGGCGGCAAGATACCAGCAAACCTCAAACTCCCACTTCGTGACGGAGACATTGACCGAGGCGATGATGAAAATTATGAGAACTGCTATTTTATCAATGCCAACAGTACCACCGCACCAGGAATTGTCGATCGGTATGGTAAAGCGATCCTCGACAGCACGGAAGTTTACAGTGGTTGTTACGGTAGGGCAAGCATTACGTTCTATGCATTTAATACGAACGGCAACAAAGGCATAGCCTGTGGCCTTCAGAACCTGCAAAAGTTAGCGGACGGAGAGCCACTGGGTGGCAGGAGCAGAACGGAAGACGACTTCGATGTTTATGAGGACGACGACGATTTTCTGAGCTAAAAAGAGGGGTTTAAGAATGAATTGGAGTTGTCCTAATGCTATAAGCGTCTTGGGAATCGATATTGAAACCTACTCCTGTGTGGATTTGAAAAAAGCAGGGGTGTACGCGTACACCTCTGCTCCAGACTTTGAGATCTTGCTGTTCGCCTATGCCTTTGACGCTGATCCAGTCGAAGTCGTTGACCTAGCGAGTGGAGAAAGGCTGCCCCCAAAAATTCTAGATGCGTTGACTGATGACAGCGTTATAAAGACCGCTTTTAATGCTGCGTTCGAACGGACTTGTTTGGCGGTATACCTTAAGCAGACTCTTTCCCCCAAAGCCTGGCGCTGCACAGCAGTGCAATCTGCCATGTTAGGACTTCCACTCCACTTGGCCGGGGTCGCTAAGGTCCTAGGATTAGAAGAGCAGAAAATGAGCGAAGGCAAAGCACTTATCCGGTACTTCTCCATTCCCTGTAAGCCCACGAAAGTTAATGGCGGCAGAACAAGAAACTTGCCAAGCCATTCCCTGGAAAAGTGGGCTGTATTTAAGGACTATTGCAAGAGGGACGTTGAGGTGGAACGAGCCATCCGAGCAAAGATTGAGAAATACCCTATCTC
>JARLHU010000207.1 GCA_031292095.1 Desulfosporosinus sp. | reverse complement strand
TTTATCCTTTGTCTGTGTGTTTCTATCTAATCGTTCTTAATCTGTGTAATCTGTGGTTCCCCGTTCAGAATTCCCCAAGGCGTATTTACAGTGTTTTTCCTTGTAGGTATAAAAAAATGCGGGATTTTAGGTTGGAACAAATGACAATAAATAATTCGACGGTACGGTATAGATGGGTATGATGACTATGACTAGGTGTGTCCGACTCTTAATACCACGGGGGTAACCCCCGGGGTATTATTTATTTTCATGAGGATAATGTTGGATAATTTCTCTAAACTTTTGCCACACTAAGAAGACATCAAACAAAGTGAGGTGAGGGTATGAAATTGCGCGTTAAACCCTGGGGGGTGGTTCTAACCATTGGACTGATACTCAGCATTACCCTGTCTGGGATTGCGTATGCAGCATTAGGTGATCGTTCGCTTGGGAGGGGAAGCACAGGTCAAGAAGTCAAAGAGTTGCAAAGTAAACTGGCACAGTTGGGTTATGGAGTGGGACCGATTGATGGAAAGTTCGGGTCGAGAACAGAGGCAGCAATAGGGAATTTTCAAAGGGACCGCGGGCTTAGAGTAGATGGATTAGCCGGAACTCAAACCATCGCAGAATTAATGCGTTTAACTAGGCAAAGTACGAATGCGTCAGGAAAGGCTATTGGGAACAAAAACATTGACGTAAACCTTTTAGCCCGTTGCGTAAGTGGAGAGGCACGTGGAGAACCCTTCGAGGGGCAAGTTGCGGTGGCTGCCGTGATCATCAATCGAATGGCAGATCCGGCCTACCCTAAATCGATCGCGGATATCATCTATCAGCCTCAGGCCTTTTCCAGCGTGGATGACGGCCAAATCAATTTACCACCTTCAGCATCTGCCATCCGTGCTGCTCAAGAAGCGGTAAATGGATCAGACCCTTCAGGAGGGGCCGAATTCTTTTTTAATCCCGCCAAGACGAGTAATAGATACATTTGGTCACGACCAACGATTAAACAAATTGGAAATCATATCTTTACGAAATAGGGGGACAGGCATGCGAAGGAAATTTTGGATCGGAACTTTAGCGGCAGCTTTCTTGATCTCCCTAGGCTGGGGGTTTAATGAATATCGTCTGGCGGGAGAATATCGCCTCGTCGCAGAAAATAATAACCATCGGGCTTTGACTGATTTCGCTAGTCATCTTGACCAGTTGGAGACAGCTATGGTCAAAGGAGACGTAGCCAATAACCCCACCCAAAAAATTCTCTACTTAAGCCAAGTTTCAAGCAAAAGTGAGGCAGCGCTCAAAGATTTTGCCCAAATTCCGGCGGATCAGGCGGGCCTTAGTTATATGGGCACTTTTCTAACCCAAGCCGGTGACTTTGCCAGAACATTGACACAAAAAATCGCTGGGGGAGAAACTATTTCTGCAGAAGAGGAAAAGACACTCAGAGACATACATGAACGGCTCGTGCCAGTTAATCAGAAGGTTCAAGAGATAATGACTAGAATGGACACGGAAAATTTGGTTTGGACAGATCCTGCCCCGTCACTTAGTCAACGACTAGGGTTTGGCGGAACTCAAATTGCAGAAGCAGCTGCGGACGGCTCCGAAGCACCTTCCAAATCCGTAAGGTCCGGGCTGGACCAGTTAGAGGCGAGTCTACAAAAACTGCCACCATTTTCATATACCGGAGAATTCGCCACGCGCGTTGTGTCAAAGCCCTTAGGGCTCCCTTCCGGCAATGTAACCCGGAATCAAGCACAAGGCGTGGCGCGAGATTTCATGGACAAGGTAGGCTATCGGAATGTAACGCCGGAATTTTCAGGAGAGTCACAGGGTGCTCTTGGCGGATATATCTGGAAGTATAAAGACGCTGATCTGGAAGTTAGTCGTCAGGGCGGGGTTATAACCTACTACCGTGACCAACGTTCGATCGAACCTAGAACACTGAGTATCGAAGAAGCCTCTAACAGAGCAAAGGCAGCTTTACAGGCGTTAGGTTGGCAATTGACGTTAACATCAAGTGAAGACTTTGGGTCGTATATTCAATTCGATGCCGTAGTTGAAAAAGATGGGGTAAGGATATACTCAGATAAGGTACGCCTGATGATCGCTCTGGATAATGGCCAGCTTGTTGGCTTGGATGCAACGCCATATTACGCGTTTCATCATTCGCGAACCTTCCCAGATAAACTAACGCCGGATCAGGCGTTACGCAAGCTCCGTCCGGACTTCCAGGTCTTAGAGAGCCGCTTGGCCGTCATCACTAAAAGCGGAAATCAAGAAGTCTATTGTTACGAGTTTCGCGGTCGCTATCAGGGAGAAGAATATCTCCTCTACCTAAATGCTGTAACCGGCGCGGAAGAGAAGATTCAACGGATTATCAAGACACCGCGCGGAGAATTCCTCCAGTAAAAATAGTCGAGCAAGATAAGCAAGATAAGCAAGATAAGCAAGCTAAGCGAGAGGGGTTAAACCCTCTCGCTGTCGTATATCTGAAGCACTAACGCATTCTTTAATAAGAGGATAAAGCAACCTTGCTTCATATCAGACCTCCATACCGCTGCGCGGCACCACTGATGAATGAAATAACATCTTATTTCAGGGCAGATAGTTAGCTGTATCTACCAAGGGGCTTATTCAGAAACGAAAAACGTGCCACGTACCACGACTATTCCGAGAGGTTATTGGTAAAATTAATCAGAGTAAAAAAGGATTTTCCCGAGTTAACGAGAATAGGCTCATTAACCGTAACATATCACAATCAATGCGATTCAGGCCTAGCCTTAGCGCAGGCTATAGGATATTATGGAATAATTCACACACAAGTAAGAACGCACGCAACTGAGAATCGTCCCCTCTCCCCCACGCAAAGTGAATTTGCGTCCAAGACGCAAACAGCGTACAGGGACTCCAATTCCTACCTGATCGCTCAGACGCAAGCCCGAGGAAACTTCCACCACCCCCGTTCCCAACCCCCGTAGACCCAAGCCCAGAGGAAGTTTCTTAGCTTAGAGAAGCACTTTAGCGGAATTGCGTCAATGAGCGCAGACGATAAGGCGTAAAGAAACGCAACGGGACTTGTCCATGGATGGACTGATGTCGCGGTGCCAAGGATGGCAAGGAGCGACGCACATGCGACGGAACAGGATGTTCCTAGTGTCGAATGCGCAAAGGATGGCATAGCATTCGACCAGAAAGCCCAGAGGTTTTGCGTTTTAGCCTAAGCGACAAGCGAATAGCAATGGAGCGTGGGCGAACGTGCTAAGAAACTTCCTGCTTGAATGTATTTAATTTTCTTACTTTTCTATTTATTTTCATATAATTTGAGCAGGAAAATGCCCAACTATCTCGAACAATAAAAGTATGTACTAGTCATTGGATCTTGGTGTAGGGTTGCAGGCAACTTACATAATAGATCGGTATTTTTGAAAGGAGTGTGTCAATTGGCTCAACTATTAGATGGCA
>JARLHU010000206.1 GCA_031292095.1 Desulfosporosinus sp. | reverse complement strand
GCAAGCTTTGGCTATGGTCCTTTAGCTGACAGGGCCAAAGAAGGAGAAGTGTTTGCCGGTAGTATGATGGAGAGAATGAAGCAAATATTACTAACAGAACAATCCTAAAAAATGCATCCCCCGAAAAGCAAATGCACCCCCTTTGAAAATAAGGGAGTGCATAATTAATTTGTATCAATTATTGAGTTATTAGACAGAAATATAGATTCTTTATACAATCTTCATACCTGACTTATGGAGATTAGGAGGAGATATCATATAAATGAAGAATTAATAAGTCAATTAGTCATATTTAGGACAATGATTTAAATGAGTTCAGCAAAGTGGAGAAAAAACTAGAAAGATGGGTGAAATATTGAAAAAGGTACTGAGATTAGCAGCTACGGCCGTATGCATGCTGGCAGTTTCTCAAATTGCGTATATAGCTGAACCTGTATACGCAGCACAATCTGCGGTTGCAACTAAAACAGTTGGAACTGTCACTGCCAATCTGTTTCTTAACCTCCGGAAGTCGGCTGCTACTTCTGCAGATGTAATTGCAATTCTACCAAGCAATGCCCAAGTAGCCATCATATCCAAAAATGCAGCCAATTGGTACAACGTAACATACAAGGGCCAAACTGGATGGGTCTCTGGATCATACATAACAGTTAAGACTGTTGCAGTCACAACTCCCGTAACGGGTGTTTCCCGATCAGATAGTTCTGAGCTGCTTGTGGATCATGCACTTAGCCTACAAGGCGTTCCCTACGTCTTTGGAGGTACAAGCCGTAGTGGGTTTGATTGCTCGGGTTATACCCAATACGTGTTTAAGGGATCAGGCATTTCTTTGCCGAGAACTGCTGCTGAGCAATTTAAAGTGGGGTCCTCAGTAAACCGAGAGCAACTACAATTGGGCGATTTAGTATTCTTTTCAACGTATGCTCCGGGAGCGTCCCATGTCGGCATTTATATCGGCGGTGGACGTTTTGTTGCTGCTTCCAATACTGATGTATGTATTTCAAACCTTGATAGTGGCTATTATATGAGTAGTTATCTTGGTGCTCGTCGCGTACGCTAGTATGTCCTAGTCGCCAAGCACAACAGACATATTCATGCCACCCATCATTGGGATCTAAGTCGGGATGGCACTTGGTCCTATTCGATAAAAGAAACTCCGTTGATTCCTCCATAGTTGACCTGGGACTTATGTTCATGGAAGAAACCTTCTGCCTACGATAATCAGAAGACCCCTCGATGGACGAGGGGTCTTTACGTAACGTTAGTTATCGGCCCCATCACTATGGGGGGGGAGTTACCAACTATATTAGGTTCATCTTACTGATTGCAGCTGCGAAAGTTGAATTTCTAATAATCGTTTTGACATAAAATTTAGGGTTAATCCTGGACAGGGCCTTTATATGAGGCTTAAAAGATTGGATATTTTAACAGATGTCTTGAATGAGCAGATGTTATTTCTCTGCTCAAAAGAATAGACCCCCCTTGAATGTAACTTCAAGGGGGGTCTTTGTAGACGACAACTTTCTCGACGTAGCTTTGGATAAATTTCTTACATTCTGGGATGTTCTTCTCAGTGACAAATTGCTTAAACATCTTGAACATATTCCGCAGGTTTTCCTCTGTTACTTCAACCGCCGTATCCCGGATACTCAGTTGCTGTATAGATATTCCCAACAACTGTTTTTCTTCCTCCAATTCGGTCATTCTGGTCTTAAATGATTCCTGGAAAAATCCATTTTCTATGGCTTTGACGATATTGGTAATTTGATTTTGTATTTCCTTTAGCTTTACCCCCATTTAGGTAAGTTCTTTATTTATGCTAGTGTTGGATTTCTGCTGGTATTCATTAAGCATTTGAACCAAATGGGGGATGGCACTATCATTGAACAACCGCTGCGCTAACTGATGCAGAACGTACATCTCGACATACTCTCTGCGGATTTCCTTATTGTCACATTGCTTGGTTCTGTCACGATTACCACAGCGGTAGGTGACATACTTTGGCCTATTCATGTATGCCGGTCGGTGGTTTCCCTGAAGAGCATGACCACATTCACCGCAGAAGATCAAACCGCTGAGAAGATAGATCTCTTTAACCTCAAAGCACGCTTCCTCCACTCCACACTGATGACTTAATACATCAAAAATGTCTGGTCTAGGAATCTCCTCACCACGAAAGAGAATTTTTGTAAGGTCTAGTTGCATGTCTAAATCTGCGACCAAAACAAGGTACCCTTTTCTGGAGAATTCCCAGGCAAGGTTTGCTGCAATGACAGTCTTACCGACGCCCCCTTTTTCATTACAAACTGTAAGAATGTTCAAGATTATAATTCACCCCTTTTTCAAGTTTACGAAACGTAGCCCTCTTGGAGCTGAGCTGAAAGGTATACGTCTACGTTTATGAATTTGTTTTGAAACTAAGGGTGAAAAACGGCAAAAGTAGATTTGGTAGTCTAATTGGTGACTGCAATATAAGGTAGTTTGATTCAGGATTGGAACTCATTAGTCGCTGTTGTTTCCTGAATAATTTTTGAAAGTCTGTAATTGATTGAGCAATTTTTCGCCTACCCAGGCTTCATTTGGTATGAGGTATGACAGTGCATAGTCAGCACTGAAGATGACCAAGACGTCAAAAAGATTAGAATCTGTGTCGTAGTCAACGAATTCCTTAATAATGCTGGCTAAATCTTGCCCACCTCTAATGCTTAGTTTCTCTTCCAAGAAGATTGGATCAGTCAATGGGTCATTTCTTTCCAGCAAAATAATGCAACCTGATTCTATAGGGTCGTAATCAACCCCATAGACTGATCTGATCCGTTTGTAGTAATTGCCTAACCTCGATATAGCTTCATCCCATTTAAAAATATCATCTTGAAATACGAATTGGCACAACATATGGCCATCCCCACTGAGTAAATATTGTGCTGACCATCTGACAACCAGTTTTCGGCTAGCTCGCTACAGAATGTAGAGAATGTAGCAAGCTAGTTTTACCCGTTTTCCATGGTAGATATATCTTTGATTATTGTGGATCCTTTTAGTGGAAATTTTACAGTGAATTACCTGGATTTTTGAAGTGATGAAGAGTCACATGCTAGTCATTTCTGAAAATTCGCCTAGTAGTATGGCCAGGTATATCTGGCAATTAGGTGCAGTAACCTTAGTTTAACTCCACTTAACCGAGTATAAAGCACAAATTATGGATCGGTAAACTGAAAGGTTTGTAAAGCCAAGTATAATGAATTATCGACTTACCATATTCGGAAAGCTACGAAAGAAGCTTTCCGAATATGGTATTTTATACAGCAATTTTCTCGGGTATTCTAGTGAGCGATATTGAGACTGTAACAGAGAGGGCTTCTAAAATTCTTTTCACTTTTTCAATTGATGCTCCGTGGTATTCGTTTTTTTCATCTCTAGAAATTTGTGCCTCAGCAACCTCTAATCTGGTTGCCAATTCGCTCTGAGTAATACCCAAATATATCCTGAGTCCAATTAAAAAACGACCCATACCATCAAAATTTTCTAAGGCAGTGAATTCACCACGCTTAATTTTTTCATAGTGTTCTACTTCCTCTCTTAATTGCTCATGAAAGCATATACTCGGTTCTAGGGCTTTTTTAACTTGTTCATCAGTTAATTCCATTTTTATAAAGTGTTCTCTTTGGAGTTCAATAAATTGGAGATCATTTTCTAATCTTAATACTAATTCTTGATATTCTTTTTCTGTTTTAATCATTTGATATTCATCCTTCCAGAATAATAAATATTTGATAAAATCCCTACATCCCATAGTTGTTTCACCATGATTTCTAAATTATCAACTAAATATGCACGCCAACGAAAATCCCAGTCAATTTCATCAGGAGGGCCTTGTACAAGTATTGATTGTCGTAACTGGGCAAACGTAAATAAATGGTCACCAGGATCTAGTAAGCCGTGGACATTAAATTTCATATAATCAGCCTTTCACAATTAGTATATGACGATAGTTAAATAAGTATACTTTTTTGTTAATATTAACATATTAGTTAAGACATTACCAACGGGTTTAATTAATTTATCCAAATATATTTGTGGTGGATGATTATATTTCATTATGGTTTTACCGATTTTCCAGCTTGTCTACAACTCTCCTTCTAGTTACTTTGTTCTTTATACGAGAGGCAAAGTTCTTTAATCTATCCCTAATGATACGAGCTGTTCTAATTAAGTTCTGAGGCGGTATTCGATTTGGCAAGTTCAATCAGCTTTGTAGAAAGTTCTAGCTCTTTTTCTAACTTGAAATAACTTTTTTTATCGAGGGTTTGGGTAGATGCGCCTCGCCTCCACCATCTAAACCCTCGAATTTTGGTGGAGATACATAACGAAAGCCTTGAGGTACATTAAGTTGTACAGCCTCAAGGCTTTTTTACATGTTAGAATAAAATTCTCAATTATAGGAGGACATGTTATGAAAATTTCAAAGAAGGATGCGTTACTATCCGGTTATAAAGAAATTCAGTGATGCAGGGATTCATCAACATCTCTATACAAATGGCACTTTAGCTACGGAAGAGACGTTGAAAGCTTTAGGTGAAGCCGGTCTTGACGAGTTGCGTTTCAACCTGGGTGCCTCAAATTGTTCGGACAAAGTGATTAAAATTATGGCAATAGCGAAAAAATACATTAAAAATGTAGGTATTGAAACGCCAATGACTCCTGAGTTCTTCGAAACTTTTTTCAAGAAGAAGCAAGCGATTTTAGAGACAAAACTCGATTTTATCAACTGTGCAGAATTGCACTTAAATGCCAATAACATAGACAATTATTACGGGAAAAACATGTATATTTTCAAACATGGCTATATATTTCAAACATATTTACGGACAGAGGACTGAAAAATATTTACTTGTTGGATAATGGGGGTATTGATATCATAGACAATTTCTTAGCTGTTTCACAATAATTGGCTAAACATGAGAATAGTAATATTAATTAGATGGGCACTGGATGAAAGATTTTGCGCTCAATAGTAATGCCCAATGATGCTCCTCCGGCTGCAAACAAATTTTTAGAGGCGCCGAAAAAACAGGATGGTCATAAATTTATGGTAATAGGGATAGTTGCTGTCAGGTGACTTTGGCCCCAAGAAATCTGTGCTTGGCATAGGTCTCTTGGGGACTTTCTATTATTCAAATATTCAAAGATTTCCTAGACAGAGTACAGTGGCAATAATCAGGACAAGCGCCTCATTTAGAAATAACAATGTTGGATAAAAAAGGAATATATCTGTTATAGCTAAATATAGTTAATAATACCAGGTTGAAAAATAATTGTACCAATGGAAGAACAGGTGAACATCATAAGGAAGTGAACAGTATGGATAAGAAATATAAAGTTGGCTATACCACCGGAGTATTTGACTTGTTTCATATCGGGCATTTGAATATCTTGAGATTGAAAAGTACAAGAAGGAGTTTGCTGAAATCGACGTTGATCTGGTGTTTCTACAACACACTGAAGGAATATCGTCGACGGAATTGGCGAAAAGGATACAGGAGTGAGGGTCTAATTTAGTACATGCTCCCCTGAACATGCATATGATTTATAAAGAGGGGGAGTAAAAAATGCCTAATATATATTATGTTTCAAACCAAGGTAAAGATTCGAATGCTGGGACACAATCAAGCCCTTGGAAAACGATACAAAAGGGCGCAAATAGTGTAAAACCGGGCGATACCGTTAATATCAAAGGAGGAATATATAAGGAGAGGGTGACTCTTCAAACATCAGGAAGTGCGAACAATTATATAACTTTTACCAATAATCCTGGTGAGGTTGTGACGATTGATGGAACGGGCATTGATTGGGGATACGACTGGAATTCGTTATTTAATCTAAATAGCAAAAATTATATTAAATTAATAGGCTTACGAGTCATTAATTCCAGATGGGCTGGTATAGGCTCAGTACCAGACTCTAATGGTTCTGAAAATATATTGATTCAGAATTGTTCCACTTATAATACTAAATCGTCTGGGATCGTTTTTATTACAGGTAGTAATATCATTATTGATGGAAACTCTGTTGAACGAGCCTGTACTGGAACGAGTAATACCCAAGAGTGTATCTCCTTAGCGACGATTGCTACCTTTACTATTAAGAATAATCATGTCTTTAATTGCACCAACAAAATTCCTGGTGCTGGTGGCGAGGGGATTGACGCTAAAGAGGGATCTTCCAATGGAACGATTTGTAATAATATCGTCAACGATGTTGTTAAGGTGGGCATTTACGTTGATGCCTATAGCAAGCATGAGTTCAATATTGAAGTGTATGGAAATACAGTTTACAACTCGACTCAAGGGATTGTTGTTGCTACAGAACACAATGGTTTGCTAGAGAACGTGCGCATCTACAATAACATTGTGTATAACTGTGTTAACTGGGGCTTAGCTGTCGGTGGGTGGAATCCTGGATATACTCATGCCATGCAGGGAATTTCCTTCATCTATAATACCATCTATAATATTGGCGATGGAGGCATTTACCTGAATAATGGTGAAGCAAATAATGTTGTGATCACGAATAACATCTTTAGTGCGGGTAGTCAGACATCCTCCGTTCCAATCTATGTCAATGGTGCAAACCTCAAGCAGACGACCATCGACTATAACCTCTTAAATAGAATTGCTAGTGGTCAACCTACAGGAACTCATTATATTGTGGGAGATCCCAAGTTTGTCAATGCTAGTTTATATAATTTCCATTTACAATCAAATTCACCGGCTATCAAGAGAGGTATAAAAACAAATATCCTAACTGATTTCGATGGTAATATAAGAACTAATGCTGATCTTGGAGCTTTCAAATATTAAGCCTGCGCTAATGCTGGATCAAATAGGGGTGCTAGCACCCCTATTTGATCATCAGAGAAAGTATAGGGTCCTAACAATAGGAGGTCATTTGAGATGGACGTAACAAAGTTCATAGCCCAACTTAGGGACATAGGAGTCAATTTTTTTACTGGAGTCCCGGACTCTCGACTCAAACCATTATGCAATTATTTGATCCATACATATGGTATATCTAAGCACCATATCATAGCCGCGAATGAGGGTAATTGTACTGCCCTTGCGTCTGGATATCATTTGGCAACTGGCAAAATCCCGTGCGTTTATCTGCAAAACAGCGGGCTTGGCAATATCATCAATCCGGTGGCTTCTCTATTAAACGATCAAGTATATGGTATCCCTTGTATCTTGATCATCGGTTGGCGCGGAGAACCGGGTGAAAAAGACGAGCCCCAGCATGCTTTTCAGGGTAAGGTGACTTTAGAGTTGCTCGAAGTGATGGATATAGCCTTTATGGTCTTAGATGAGGATACAACTTGCCAAGACTTGGAGGACAAATTGACTGAGTTCCAAGAATTACTTGATTCCGGAAAGATCGTGGCCCTTGTCGTTAAAAAAGGCGGCCTGTCTTATGAAGGAAAAGTAAAATATCACAACGAAAATAGAACGCCCCGCGAAGAAATCATCCGCCATATCTTAGACGTTGTAGGTGAGGATATTATCGTCTCTACGACAGGTAAGACGTCTCGTGAGCTTTTTGAACTACGAGAGCAGAATGGGCAGTCCCACCAAAACGATTTCCTGACAGTGGGTTCCATGGGCCATAGTTCTTCCATTGCTCTTGGTTTGGCGCTTCATAAGCCGGACACAAAAGTTTGGTGTATTGATGGTGACGGAGCCACTTTAATGCATATGGGTGCTATGGCTGTTATAGGCGCAATGTCACCCCAAAATTACGTTCATGTCGTCGTCAATAACAGCGCCCATGAATCGGTGGGAGGAATGCCCACTGTGGCAGGCAATATAAATTTTGTTCAAATTGCCTTGGGCTGCGGTTATAAGATGGCTTATTCAGCAAGTAATCTGGAGGAACTAGATAAAATCCTGGAAAGAGTGCAATGCCAAGAGGGTCCCATCTTTATGGAAGTAAAATCGGCGATTGGTTCAAGGGGTGGTCTCGGCAGACCGACCAAAACGCCCAGCGAAAATAAGACAGCGTTTATGGAGTATCTTAGGAGTGTGACTCAATGAAGGCTTTAATACTTAATTCAGGGATGGGTAAAAGGATGGGGGTGATGACCTCCGCGCATCCCAAGTGCATGACGGAAATTAATCGTCAAGAGACTATTCTAAGCCGACAATTGAAGTTGTTATCTCAATACGGGATAACCGAGGTCATCATGACCACAGGGTATTTTGATCAGGTGCTGGTGGATTACTGCAATTCCTTAAATCTTCATTTGAAGTGCACTTTTATTAGGAACCCGGTCTATGATCAAACGAATTATATCCACTCTATCTATCTCGCTAGAGATTACTTAGATGATACTATTGTTCTGATGCACGGCGATCTGGTTTTTGAGTTTGGCGTGTTACAGGATGTTCTAAAGCAAGGAAATAGTTGCATGGCGGTGAGCTCAACCCTTCCATTACCTTCCAAGGACTTTAAAGCGGTGGTTAAAAAGGGATTGATAGATAAAGTCGGAGTGGAGTTCTGCGAGGATGTGATGGCAGCACAGCCTTTATATAAGCTCAACAAGGTAGATTGGAAGATATGGTTGGAGCGCATTATAGATTACTGTGAAAATGGACGAGTATCGTGTTATGCAGAGAATGCCTTTAATGAGGTATCTGATCTATGTCATATCTACCCGATGGATTTTACGGATCGGCTCTGCAGTGAGATTGATACGCCGGAGGATTTGACGGTCATCACGGAGCGCTTGGCTGGTTCATGAAAGAAGGAGTTAGAGAAGTTGAAAAATTTATGGGTAGGTATTATCGTATTGGGCCTATTGATGGCCGTTGAGGGAGCTTATTACTGGAATCGGCAAACGATTCATCCCGTGGTAGTTATGGCTCAACCAGCAGTTTGGTCTATGGACAATGCTAAAACAGAAAAGCCTGAGCCAGCTGCAACTGCGACTGCGACTGTAAGTGCAACCGCAACTGCACCCGTAGCTGCAAATGCATATTATGTTTCAACGCAAGGTGATGATTCAAACTCTGGGACAGAATCGAGCCCTTGGAAAACGATCCAAAAAGCCGCAAATTCTGTGCGACCGGGAGATACAGTCTATATAAAAGGGGGAATATATAACGAAAGAGTGACTCTACAATCATCTGGCAGTGAGAATAATGATATAATTTTTTCCAATTATCCTGGTGAGGGTGTTACGATTGATGGTTCAGGTATCGATTGGGGGTATGGTTGGAATTCGTTATTTGATCTGAATAGCAAAGACTATATTAAATTAATAGGCTTACGAGTCATTAACTCCAGATGGGCGGGTATCGGTTCAGAACCGGATTCTAATGGGTGTGAAAATATAATGATCCAAAATTGTTCTACTTATAATACTGAATCTTCCGGAATCGTTTTTTTTACCGGTCGTAATATCACCCTTGATGGAAACTCTGTGGAACAGGCTTGCACGGGAACGAGTAATACCCAAGAATGTATATCGTTAGCTACGATTGCCACCTTTACTATTACGAATAATCATGTCTTCAATTGCTCTAACAACATCTCCAGAGCGGGTGGAGAGGGGATTGACGTTAAAGAGGGATCTGCAAATGGTACGATTTATAATAATATCGTGAATGATGTTGTTAAGGTAGGTATTTATGTTGATGCTTATAGTCAACATGAATACAATATTGAAGTTTATGGAAACAAAGTTTATAACACTAATCAAGGGATTGTCGTTG
Source organism: Desulfosporosinus sp. (assembly GCA_031292095.1). Classification (GTDB taxonomy): domain Bacteria; phylum Bacillota; class Desulfitobacteriia; order Desulfitobacteriales; family Desulfitobacteriaceae; genus Desulfosporosinus. The sequence continues at coordinate 19,546 of JARLHU010000206.1, read as the reverse complement.
CTGCCGAACACAATGGCTTTCTAGAGAACGTACGGATAAACAATAATGTAGTATATAACTGTGTTGACTGGGGCTTTGCTGTCGGTGGTTGGAATACTGGATATACTCATGCCATGAAGGACATTTCTTTCATCAATAATACTGCCTATAATATTGGTCAAGGGGGCATTTATCTCAATAATAGTGAGGCCAAAAATGTGGTGGTCGTCCATAACACCTTTGGTGTGGGTAAGCTCTCATCCTACGTTCCAATTTATATCAATGGTGAGAACCTTACAGAAACCACTATCGACGATAATGTTTTAAACAGATTTGCTAATAGATACTAGGAAAATAAGAGTATTCATTATAAAGCGTCATTAAACAACTATACATTGTTTAATGATGCTTTTATCTTTCCGAGACACCCACTTCTTTAAGTGGGTGTTCCTTATTCTACTTCGGTGGGGGTAGACTCCCCCACCGAAGTCTCGATGTTCAGCTTTAGCTGAACGAGTTCACTTTCGTCGCTAACTACCATTCAGGTCATCCAAGAGATGAATGTGTAGGTAGTTCAGATAAGCTAGATAGGAAATGGAAAATTTTAGAGTAAATATAAGTCTGCCGAGAGACCTTTATGAATAGACTTCGGTAAGACGTTGTTTAGACGTATAACTTTTACTTGTCAAAATGGACAAGTATCAGGTTATGCAGGGAACGGGGGGGATTGGATAATGACAGAAACAACTAAAACTGTATATATGTGCTTTAGCAGTGATGTGATTCATGGGGGTCACACTTCTATTATTCAAAAAGCAGCGGAGCTTGGCGAACTGACCATTGGAATGTTGACGGATGAGGTGGTTGCCAGCTATCGTCGTTTTCCGGTTTTGCAATATGCTGAAAGGGTAAAAATACTGGAAAGTATCAAAGGAGTCCATAAAGTTGTTCCGCAGAAGACTTTAAGCTATGCGGATAATTTACGGATGCTTGAACCAGATTGCGTTGTGCATGGGGACGACTGGGTGACGGGGTTTCAAAAGCCGATCCGTGAAGAGGTCATTGAGGTTTTAAAAGAATACGGTGGCAATCTCGTCGAATACCCCTACTCGCAAAATGAAGAATATAAGAAATTGGAACTCAGCCAGCAGGAGCAACTCTCCATGCCGGATGTGCGTCGCGCCAGATTGAAGCAGTTGCTGGACATGAAGTCGTTGGTAACTGTTATCGAGGCTCACAGCGGTATTACCGGATTGATTGCCGAAAAGACGATCGTCCTGCAAGATGGGAAGACCTATCAGTTTGACGCTATGTGGTGTTCAAGCTTGTGTGACTCAACTTCGAAGGGTAAACCGGATATTGAGTTACTGGATATGTCGACGCGTTTCCGGACAGTCGATGAAATCATGGATGTGACCACCAAGCCGATTATTATCGACGCTGATACAGGCGGATTGACAGAGCACTTTGTGTATAATATTCGTACTCTGGAGCGTATGGGCGTTTCAGCTATCATCATCGAAGATAAAACGGGGCTCAAGAAAAATTCCCTCTTCGGCACTGAAGTGGAACAGACACAGGATAGCTTGGAGAACTTTTGCACCAAGCTGTCTGCCGGCAAAGCGGCCTTGAAGACAAAATACTTTCTCTTGATAGCCAGAGTTGAGAGTTTGATCCTGGATAAAGGTATGGACGACGCTTTAACCAGGGCCTTTGCTTATGTCAATGCGGGAGCTAGTGGGATCATGATTCATTCTAGGAAGAAGGATCCAGCTGAGATCTTTGAATTCTGTGAGAAGTTTAGAGTAAAGGACCAAGTCACTCCGCTGGTGGTTGTGCCGACATCGTTTAATACGGTAACGGAAGATGAGTTTGCTCGACGCGGTGTCAATATTATTATCTATGCCAATCAGTTAACGCGCAGTGGGTTCCCTGCTATGCAGAAGGTTGCAGAGACCATATTGCTGAACCATCGTGCTAAGGAAGCAGACGATATGTGTATGCCTATCCAGCAGATATTGACATTGATTCCTGCGGATTATTAGTGACATCTTCACAAAATCTTAATATTTGAACAAGACAGGTATATTAATTTGTTGTAAACAATATAGTTTATCAAACAAGCTATAGATCGAAGAGCTTGAGAGGGGAGGACGAATTGGAAAAGGAAATGGAATTACGGCAGTATTGGGAAGTGCTTCGAAAACGCTGGCTAATTGTGATTGCGATACCACTTCTCATGGCTGTCATCAGCGGTATGATTAGCTTTTATGTCCTTACACCGGTTTACTTGGCTTCAACTACGCTGATCGTCGGGCAAAAGGCTTCGGGAACATCCCAAACAGCTGGACAGATGCTCAATTATGATGTTCTGCTTGCGAACCAGCAACTTGCCAAAACCTATGGAACGATTGCCCAGAGCCGCACAGTCGAACAAAATGTGCTGACGGCCTTAGACCTATCAATGACAGTCGAAGAGTTTAACCGACAGATTTCCGTTAACCCTGTGAAGGACACAGAGATCTTGGAAATCCAAGTTACTAATAAAAGCCCGAAGTTGGCAGCCGCAATTGCCAACACCATGGCCCAAGAGTTTTCGAAAGCTGTTATCGAGATTAAGAAGGTTGATAGTGTGGCTATTGTGGATAAAGCTGTGATCCCGAACTTGCCCATAAGGCCGAATAAAATGATGAATGTACTGCTGGCCTTCGTTGCAGGGTTAATGGCTTCTGCCGGACTGGTATTCTTGCTGGAACATATGGATAACACCGTGAAAACAGCCACTGATGTCACCAATCTATTAGGAATTCCAGTACTATGCATCATTCCACAAGGGTAAAGGGGAGGACCTTCATGGCATATTCACTCATTTCTTTAGAGCAAACGAAATCTCCCATTTCCGAGGCCTTCCGAATGCTCAGGACGAACGTTCAATTTGCGAATGTAGATTCCAAGGTCAAGAAAATCATGATTACCAGCTCGGGACCTGGGGAAGGTAAATCATTCACCGTCGCCAACCTGGCGGTTAGTATGGCGCAATCTGGGAAGACCGTCATTGTAATTGATGCAGATTTGCGCAAGCCCGTTCAGCACAAATTATTCGGGCTTAATAATGGGGAAGGGTTATCTGTCGTCCTGGCTCAGGGGCAAGACTACAGAGAATGTATCCAAGAAACGGCAGTTCCAGGTGTCATGGTTCTCACAGCAGGTCTCATCCCTCCAAATCCTGCTGAACTGGTGGGATCCAGACGGATGAAACGTTTGATCGAAGAAGTTAGTAAGCAATTTGATATAGTCCTCATAGATACCCCTCCCATTATTGCGGTGACCGATGCCGCAATTATCGCCCAGGAAGTCGATGGGGTCGTTCTGGTCCTAGCTTCAGGGGAAGTCAACAAAGCGAATGCCCAAAGAGCTAAGGAATTGTTAGATAACGTAGGCTCCAAGATTCTCGGGGTTGTTCTCAATAAGGTTAATACTAAAATTGGTAATTATTATTGCGGCAATTATTATGATGCTAACGAACCTAAGAAGAAACATCGTCATCAGCAGCAAGAAATAGGTGATTGAAGAAAGAGCGGAGTGAAGTCTTATGAAGATTCTTGTCACGGGTGGTGCCGGATTTATCGGATCCCATATTGTCGATCATTTAATCATGAATAAGTATGAAGTGGCTGTCTTAGATAACCTGATAACCGGCAAAGAGGAGAACATCAATCCATCGTCAGCGTTTTATCGGGTCGATATTTCAGACTATAAGAGCCTGGAAAAAGTCTTTAAAATCGAAAACCCCCATTGTGTCATTCATCATGCTGCACAGACGAATGTTCAACAATCCATCGTCAATCCTATTTTTGATGCTGAAACGAATATTTTGGGAACCATTAATCTTTTGCGATGTTGCGTTAAGTTTGAGACTGAGAAAATAGTTTATGCCTCCTCGGCAGCAGTTTACGGGAATCCGATCTATCTAGGGATCACTGAAGAACATACTATCGAGCCGCTTTCGTTTTATGGTAGTTCGAAGCAAACCCCGGAACAATATATTAAGATTTACTCAGACTTATACAATTTAGACTATACCATTCTTCGATATGCCAATGCCTACGGTATTCGGCAAGATCCCAAAGGTGAGGGTGGAGTAGTGTCTATTTTTCTAGATAAACTTCTGGATCAAAAGCAACCGGTTATTTTCGGTGACGGAACACAAACCCGCGATTTTATCTATGTCGAAGATATAGCTTTAGCTAATATGGCGGCCATACATTTAGGGTCTAGGCAAATTGTGAATATAAGTACAAACCAACCGACGTCGCTGCTAACACTTTTAGATATGATGAACGAAATTTGTGGTACGAAAATTTCACCCATCTTTATGGACGCTAAGCAAGGGGACATAAAAACAAGTTATTTAAATAACAGAAAAGCAAGCCAGTTCCTTTCCTGGGAACCTCTCTACTCATTGTGCCAGGGCTTAAGATTCACCGCTGAATATTACCGTCATTTATATTCAACTCAGGTCGCCTTTAGTTAAATTTCATCCCTGGTTAAATAACTTACATTTGAAGGAGTAGTTCAAATGGTGAAGTGTAGTAAAATTCCGATATTCCCCATATTCTTACTGGATATTATCTTAGTAAATTTAAGCTTCTTAGTAGCTTTATTAATTTGGTTCGGCTTTGCGCTGAACAAACATAATATCGATCCTTATTTATCACTATTCCCATGGATATCTATACTTGCTGGCTTCACATTTTCGATGTTTGATCTCTATTCCAACTGGATCAGAAAAAGTATCCAGGATCTCATCTCATCGATCATTCTTTCCATAGTAACGTTATTATTGTTGACGATGGCCTTAATTATCATTGACCAAGGATATGCCTTTCCGCGCAGTGTGATTATTATCGGAGCTATATTACAATTTATTTCCATCTCTCTAAGTCGTTCGGTTATTTGGCTTTTAAATAAGAGAGCTTTTGGCTCTCAACGAGTCTTAATCATCATTCAAGATTTTAAAGAATTCCCAATTCTAGCCGAGAAAATTTTTCAGCATACTAAAGGATGGTTTACGATCGGGGGATTTTTGACGGCCAATAATTTATTGTTGTCCGAGCTTGAATCTAGCTTCAAAGATATTGATGTCGTCCTTATAAGCACTAATATTCCCAATAAAAATGAGATTGTCAATCTCTGTATTAAGTTTGGTAAAGAGATTTTAATTGTACCACAATTATCGGATCTGATATTATTGCGGTCCGAACCACAACAAGTGGATGATGTGTTGGTGTTATCTATAAGACCTTATGATTTAAATCTGAGACAGCTATTCTTCAAAAGGCTCTTTGATATTATTGCTGCGCTGGTTTTATTGGCAGTATTCTCACCTATTATTATTACTCTCTTCATGGCAATTCCTCTTTCATCGAAAGGACCAGCACTTTTCAAGCAAGAACGCTTAGGCAAGAATATGGACAAATATCTAATCTATAAATTTAGAAGTATGAATCACAACGCGGAGGAACGATGCGGGCCGATCTTAGCAACTCATCGAGACCCGAGAATTACAAAAATAGGCCGCTTTATTAGAGCCACTAGGTTGGACGAATTACCCCAATTGTACAATGTCTTAAATGGGGAGATGAGTTTGGTAGGGCCGCGGCCGGAACGCCTCTATTTTGTCAGTCAATTTGAGCAAACAGTTCCCCATTATAGTTATCGGATGTCGATTAAACCAGGAATTACGGGTCTTGCCCAAGTTATGGGTAGGTATAGTACAACGGTTGAAGACAAACTTCGCTTAGACATGATGTATATGTACAGTTATTCTTTTGCGCTTGATCTGAAAATTCTATTCCAAACGGTTGGAGTGGTTTTGAAACGGGAGCAAGCGGCTGGGGTTATGGATTGTAGTGTCATGAATGATCTTATTTTTCGGAAAGTAGGTAGTTGACATGAACTCCTATGAGGTTTCGATTATTATTCCCTGCTATAACGAAGAGAGGTTCATAAAAATGTGTTTAGACTCCATCTTTGAGCAGAGTTTCCCGATCGAAGAAATTGAAATTCTCGTGATTGATGGACTGTCTAATGATCAAACCATCCAGATTGTGAAGCAGGAAATAGAGGCTGGACGAACTAACATTAGGCTCTTCCATAATCCGAAACGCATCCAAGCCAGCGCGATTAACATCGGGGTCCAAGAAGCCAACGGAAAATACATTGTCAGGCTGGATGCGCATTCTACGTATGAGCGTGCCTATGTCGAAAAGTGTATTGCTCTGGCCAAGGACACAAGGGCAGATAACGTCGGTGGGATTGCTATCGCTACAGCCAAAACTCGAATCGGCAAGGCGATATCGCTGGCTCTTGCTTGTCCGTTCGGCGTAGGGAACTCTGTCTTTCGATTGGGCGGAATTCATGGTGAGGTTGAATCTGTTCCTTTTGGGACCTTCCCCAGTGAAACCTTTGAGAAGTTTGGTTTATTTAACGAGTCGTTGGCCCGCTGCGAGGATAAAGAATACAACCAACGCATCCGCAAGGGCGGTGGAAGAGTTTATATGTCCAAGGACATCAAAATTTTCTACCATAACCGGGAAACGATAAGTGGTATAGCTAAACAGTCTTATAACAATGGTCTGTGGAATGTATTCACGTTGATTCTGAGTCCTGGTTCCGTATCCGTTCGGCACTTTGTACCACTCATGTTTGTGAGTTCGCTCATTGGCCTCAGCGCTGTAACGCTGGCAGGACTTTTTACTTCGCCGTGGTTGCTGTCTTTCGTATGGCTGCTGGCCTTGGACTTGGGGTTCTATTTTATACTCAATGCTCTATTCTCCCTTCGATTAGCGTTCAAGAACGAGAACGGTTATCTCAACCTAATTTTACTACCTCTAATTTTTTTGGTCATCCATATTAGTTATGGCCTAGGGTCCATGGAAGGTCTCTGTAGGTTGCCGATGTTCATCTCCAAAGTAGCTAGTCCAGTTAGTAGCTGAAGAACGCAATTGAACGCAATTGCAACGCAAAAAGACGCCAAGGAGCGTAAAAGGTCGCTATGGACGCTAGGAACGCCGAGAATACTGAAGGAAAGTAGGTGTAATTGTAATGGATATTCCCCCCAAAAAATACGCAGTAGGCTACACGGCAGGTGTGTTTGACCTATTTCACATAGGGCATTTAAATGTCTTGCGGCGGGCTAAGGAGTTGTGTGAGTTTCTCATTGTCGGTGTCAACACGGATGAACTGGTGCAAGAATACAAGAACAAAAAGCCAGTCATTCCCTTTGAAGAGCGGGTGGCGATTGTCGAGAGTATATGCTACGTAGACAGAGTTGTGGGCCAGTCCTGTAGAGATAAGTTGAGTGCCTTGAATGATTATAAATTTGATGTATTGGTCGTAGGTGATGACTGGAAAGGCAGTCTATCTTATATGAAAGCGGAAAAGGAGCTTAGGGAAAAGGGGATAACCACTGTTTACATCCCTTACACTCAGAATACGTCCTCGACGCTATTGAGGGGTGTCTTACATTCGTTTTAAGGGACGAAAGTTAAGAACTGGAGGTAGGAGGGACTAAACGGTATGCGTTCAATTGAGGTGCTGGTAGCGGCCATGAATCAAAAAGATGCCGAGCTTTATTACAAATTGGGCTTAAAGAGCAATACTGTGATTGCCAATCAGACCGATAGTTATTGGTACAAGGAATATATCATTGAGGACCATTCGGTCAAAGTTGTATCAACTAACGATAGAGGGGTTGGCAAAAACCGGAATGTGGCGTTACTGAACGCTTCGGGGGATATTTGCGTATTAGGTGACGATGATCTGATGTATCCGCCAAATTATCAGGAAATTATTAGGTGCGCCTTTGAAGAATTGCCAGATGCCGATATTATCGTCTTTAATATTGTGAACAGGGAGATTCCGGACCAACGCCCTATAACTAAGATCAAAAGGGTGGGCATCTTTAATTTTACAAGGTATGGAGCCCCTAGAATTGCCTTCAAAAGAGAGAGCCTGTTAAAAGCCAATATCCTGTTTTCATTTTTATTTGGCGGCGGCGCCAAATATTCATCGGGTGAAGATACTATCTTCTTACGTGAAGCTTTGAAGAAGGGGCTCAAGATCTATGCCTACCCTATGAAAATTGCTGATGTCATCAAGAAAATATCGACCTGGTTCACTGGTTATAATGAAAAATTCTTTTTCGACAAAGGTGCGTTGATCGCCACTCTGTTTCCGAAAATGAAATACTTAGCGGGAATATATATTGCGATTCGCTTTAAATCGAGTAGCAAGTTCACATATTTACAAGCCTTGAAGCATGTGTTTAAAGGAATCAAAGGCTTTAGAGAGGGAGCTTCGTATGGGGAATGGCAAGAAAAAACTGCTGATTGTAAATAACAATCTGGCAACAGGCGGGGTGCAGCGGTCTTTGATCAATTTACTCCATGAGATAAAGGATACCTACGAGGTGACGATTTTTGTTTTCAGTCATAGTGGTGAATACAAAAATAGGATCTCGCCAGATGCCACCGTCATCGAGGCCTCACCGCTTTTAAGGCTGCTCGGTATGTCTCAAGCTCAAACCAAAGATATGGGTTATCGGTACTATTATATTAGGGCTGTTTTGGCCTTATATGCCAAGATCGTTAGCAATCATCTGGCTATACGACTGCTTCTCTTAACTCAGGAAAAACTGACGGGATTTGATATAGCTATTTCATTTTTGCATAATGCGGGTGAAAAATCATTGTATGGGGGCTGCAACGAGTTTGTGTTGCGTAGGGTCAAGGCCAAAGAGAAGATGACATTTTTGCACTGCGATTTTTCGAATTATGGTGGAGATACTCTTAAGAACCGTAAAACATATCGGCAGTTCGACAAAATAGCGACTGTTTCGGAAGGATGTCAACAAAGCTTCTGCGAGGCAGTTCCAGAACTGGCTGCAAAAACGCAGTGTGTGATCAACTGCCACGATTATGGTGACTATATCTCCCAGGCCAATGACAACCCTATTGAATATCCTGAAAGCCGTCTGAATATTGTCACCATTGCCCGATTAAGCCCTGAAAAGGGCATCTTAAGGGCCGTGGATGTCATCAACAGACTAGCTAAAGAAGGTCGCCTTGTCCGCTGGCACATCGTCGGTGATGGTGTACAGAGGAAAGAAATAGAAAACAGCATTGACCAGTGTAAAGCTTCAGAGCACATTATTTTATATGGTAATCAGGAAAATCCTTATCGATATCTCAAAAATGCTGATCTACTCTTTCTGCCGTCTTTTCACGAGGCCGCTCCCATGGTGTTTGACGAGGCAAAATGCCTAGGGATACCAATCATGACAACCCACACCACGTCAGCAAAAGAGATGGTGGCCGAAGGAAAAGAGGGTTTTGTTAGTGAGAACAGCGAGAATGGTATTTATAAAACACTAAAAAGCATTTTAGATAATCCCCGAGGACTGCAGGTATGTAGAGAGTATTTGCTCCAACAGCAATACTCCAACGAAAAGGCCTTGTTGCAGTTTCACTCTTTAATAGATGAGAGGAATTGACAAAGTGAAAGTATTGATCTTAGCATTGTTGGATGTGTTGCTCCTAGCGATTGGACATGCCTATAGTAGCCAAGTGTTGTTATGGGGAGCTCTGATAGTGTTTTCAGTGGTAATCATAGTTTCCCACAAGGGTAATTTTCTGCCGCTGATGTTGTTTTACCTGCCTTGGTCTCCTGTCCTAAAGCCAACGCCTAATTCTTTAACCTTCGCCACCGTCGTCGTCCCCGTGGTTTTTCTGGGTATTATTGCTCAGGGGTTTAATAAGGAACAGAAGTATAAGATGGCTCATATTGTGCTGCCGCTTTTCTTTACGGTCTATACAATATTTGTTAAATTATGGAATGAACTTCCCATTGACATGCCCTATTTGTTTTTTATCATAATGTTATTTTTTATTCCGCTCTACGTTCGAGAATATAAGGCGGATATCAGCTTTGAACGATGTGCGCTGTTTTTAACGGTCGGTATTTTGACAGCTTGCGTGGCCGCCCAAATATTGATGAATTATCCCCATATGCTCCAATATATTGTGATTGATAATACAGAGCGGAACGGAGTGACCCGATTAAGCGGTTTTTATGGGGATGCCAACTACTATTCAGCCCAAATCCTTGTAGCCATCGCAGCGCTCTTAACTGTTATGGGTAAGACAAAGAGCAAAACTTTGGTTGCCCTGCAGATTGCCTCCATTGTAACGTTATTGTATTTTGGGATGCTGTCTGTGTCCAAGATGTTTATGCTAAGTCTCGTGAGTTTGGTTGTTATTTGGCTAATTAATCTGTTATTAGAGAAACGTAGTATTTCCAATAAATTGGGAGTTATCGTGGCAGTAGCTAGCGTGGTGGGAATCGTTGTGGCCAACAATTTGTTAGCGGATGAGATTAGTTTGTATTTTATAAGGTTTGGAATGGTGAGTGACACGAGCTCCTTAACAACTGGAAGAAGTGATCTTTGGCAAGTCTATATAAACTATTTGTTAGCTAATACGGATAAGTTGTTTTTGGGGATAGGGGTGTCACCTGACCAGGTTCGGATTTTGTTACATACTAATAATGCCCATAACTCGCTGATTGAAATAGTCTATCAATTGGGTCTCATGGGCGTCTTATTTCTATGGTCTTGGTGGAAGGGCATTTACCGGGAACTGGTAGATAGGACTAACATGGATTTATCAAAATGGCTCTCTTTCTTGATTATGGCCGTTGCTGTTCTGTTACCCTGGTTTGCTCTGGATGTTCTCTTTTTCCATGAGTTTTTCTATTTCATACTCTTACTAATCCTTGCCAAAAGATACTTGGCGGAGGGGACAAGTGTCAACCATGGTTTAGATCATCATCAAACATCGGGGAGGAAGATAGCATGAACAAGATTGATTTACGCAAATTGCAACTCATCCAGCTGGATGCTTTTCAAGAGGTTGATAGGATATGCAAAAAATATAACCTTGCTTACTATATGATTGCCGGGACTCTCATCGGTGCAGTTCGGCATAAGGGATTCATCCCTTGGGATGATGACATTGATATTGCTATGTTGCGTTCGGATTATGATCGATTTTTAAATTGTTGTGCGAGTGAATTGACGGACAAATATTTTGTGCAAAATTATCGGACAGACACTGATTTTTATCCTGCACTTACTAGGATATGTATCAAGGGTACCTATCTCGATGATAAGTATGCTAAACATTTGAAATTTAAGAAAGAGGCCTATATCGATATTTTCCCTCTGGATAATGTTCCTGATGATGAAGAAATGATGGAGAAGCATGGGAACAGAATTATGACCATTGACAGAATTATGAGTTATAAAGCGTGTCTTGTCTATCGTAAAGGACCTTTTTATTCTAAATTAATCGGTAAAAAACTACTAAAAATGTTGTTATTGCCTATATCTTTGAATTCTTTGCAGCGGTGTCGTGAGAAAGCTATGAAAGAATATTCTAATCAGACGACCTCGAGAGTTTGCTCTACAGCAACTATGTATAGTTATAAGAAACATGTGATGCAGCGAAGTAGTTACGAAAATGGGGTATTGCTGGAGTTTGAGGGCGGTATGTATTACGCTCCGCGGGAATGGGATACCTATTTGAAGCAAATATATGGGGATTACATGATGTTGCCCCCTGAGGAAATGAGAAAGCCAAGCTTCGATGTCTACGAAGTCTAAAGGAGGGATCTGATCTGGATACAACCCATTTAGTCATCAAGGGTATGAAGAAGATGAAGCGCAGGATGGTCCACACGATGACAAATTTGCCTGGTTGGAGGACGGAGCGGAAGTTAGTCATTCTCGAGTCTGATGACTGGGGAAGTATTCGAATGCCCTCCAGAGAAGTCTATGAAATCCTTTTGAAATCCGGTGATAAGGTGGATAGTGACCCGTTCACTAGGTATGATGCGCTGGAAAGTGAAGGTGACCTTTCCCTCCTATTCGAATGTTTGACCAAGTATAAGGATTGGAAGGGAAATCATCCTGTGATAACTGCAAATTGTGCGGTGGCTAATCCGGATTTCGCTAAAATTGAAGCTTCAGGATATCGTGAATTTCATTATGAACCATTCACGGAAACCTTAAAAAGGTATCCTCACCACCAAAGGTCATTCGAGCTGTGGCAACAGGGGATACAACAAAAGGTCTTTTTCCCCCAGCTTCACTGTCGGGAGCATATGAATTCTACGAGATGGTTGAAGCATCTGCAGGAAGGTAGAAGTGATCTAGTGACAGCTTTTAAGCATCGGATGATTAGTACTGGAGATTCATTTACCCCGGTTAATAAATACGCCTATATGGATGCGTTTAATTATGATCTTGAGGAAGAATTCGTGACAATGCAGGCGACCTTAAAAGAAGGGGCAGAATTGTTTAAGCAAATATTTGGTTATCCTTCAAAATCGTTTATAGCTCCTTGTTATATTTGGAGTGCAGAATTTGAGCAGGAAATTGCGAGTCATGAAATTCAGTATCTACAGGGAAGTAGAGTACAGCTTATCCCCCGAGAAACGGAGGGGACAAAGAAATTAGGAAGTAAATGGCATTATATTGGTCAAGTCAATAGGTACAACCAACTCTATTTGTTGAGAAATTGCGTGTTCGAACCCAGCTGGAGGCAAAACATAAATTGGGTAGACAACTGTTTGTGGGAGGTTGCCATAGCTTTCCGATGGAACAAGCCGGCTACGATTAGCACGCATCGTCTGAATTATATCGGATATATTGATGAAAGCAATCGGGATAAAAATTTAAAACTTTTGGCAGTCTTGCTTGCGAAAATAATGGAACAATGGCCTGAGGTTGAATTTATTACTTCAGTTGAACTGGGCGAAATAATTAGGGAGGGGTAAGGGAGGCGTGCTTTATTGAGAACAAAAAAGTTTTTATATAATTCGGTCACAGCGGCAATATTACAGGCTTTCACCTTATTGGTAGGGCTCATTGTGCCGAGGTTGTATCTTGTAACCTATGGTTCAGCGGTGAATGGGCTAGTGTCTACCATCGTGCAGTTTGTATCGTATTTTAATTATGTCGAAGCAGGGTTGGGTAGTGTCCTAATTTATGCTTTGTTTAAACCATTAGCAACGCGTGATACCAATGAAATTAACGGAATAGTTTCCGTGGCGAAGAAGGAGTACATCAAGGCCAGTGGATTATATTTCCTGTTAGTTGTTTGCCTCTCTCTGGTGTACCCATTCATGATTAACATTGACAGTATCGATGTTAAAACTGTTATCTTACTTGTTTTGGTGATTGGCACTTTCGGTGCGTTGGATTTTTATACTATGGCGAAATACCAGGTTCTGCTGATATCAGATCAAAAGGAATATGCCATTTCTCTAATTTCTTTACTTGCTCTGCTTGTTAATTTCATCGTAACAATACTACTAATTAAAAATAATGTCTATATTGTTCTGGTGCGATTGGTTCCAATGCTATCATTTGTGATCAGGTCATGGTTGCTTCATATGTATGTTAGTCATCGATACCCTTTTATCAAATACAATCAACCTTCAATTAATTTGCGTCTAACACGTCGTTGGGATGCCCTTATTTTGCAGATCAGCACCAGCATTAATCTCTCAGTTCCTGTGGTCATTATAGCCATTTCCTGCTCACTCAAAATGGCCAGCGTTTATTCCGTTTATAGTATGGTGTTCGCAGGGCTCATTGGGATTATATCTGTCTTTACGGCAGGGGTATCTGCATCGTTTGGTAACTTAGTAGCAGAGAAAGAGTTTGACCTTTTGACCAGAGCTCATACGCAATTTGAGTTTTCAATCTATGGAATAACGGCGTTTCTATATTCTTGTACTCTTATTTTAATTAATCCATTCGTGAGTATTTATACAAGTGGAGTAAGGGATATTAGTTACGTCCACCCAATTTATGGGATATTATTTGTGATCTGGGGGATTTTATTTAATGTTCGTATTCCCTATACTGCCCTTGTGAATGCTGCTGGATTATATAGAGAAACGCGTAAAATTAATTTGCTACAAGTTGTATTACTGGTAGTTCTAGCTATTATATTGGTGCAACTCTTAGGAATTACGGGTGTTCTTTTGGCCCAGATCATAGCCATGCTTTATTGGGAGATAAATTTGATATTAGTTATTAAACACTTAGTGATTGAAGAACCTCTAAAAAGGACTTTCTTGCGAATTATACGCATGTTTATAGTTGTTGGACTCTCAAATATTCCCTTCTTACTTGGAATACAAGTAACAGCCTCTTCTTTATATGAATGGTTTCTCTGGGCGATGGGTGTTGCTGTATGGTGTGGCATTGTTACATTGCTTTCTAATTACATGTTTGACAGAAAAGTATTTATCAATACTGCTTTTAGATTAAAAATAATGATACCAAGAAGTATCGCTTAATCTGATCTTCCATCTCAATTCATAATTTTACCTCGAATAGAAGGGCAGTGAAAAGCAGTGAAGAGATGAAAAGTGAAGAGAAAAGAAGTTAAAGGAAAGGAGACCCAATTTATGCAGGTACGGGAACTAAAATATGGTGCAGGTGAGAGTACCGACTCTAAACAAGCTATGGTATCATTTTCGTTTGATGATGGAAGGGAAGATACTTATCGAGTAGCCTATAAAATAATGAAAGAGTACGGCCTTGTCGGCACAATTCACGTGACAACTGGTTGGGTGGATGGGTCTTGGGCTACAACAGATTGGCCCTCTGCCGTTAATGGAGCAATGACGATTGAACAAGTCCAAGAATGCTATACCAATGGATTTGAAATAACTTCTCATGGAGATCGACATTTTACGGATGCTGATGACTTAAGAGTTAGTTTAAAGAAATTAAAACAGTGGGGGGTCATTGATACAGAGTGTTTAGGCTTTTCAAGCCCGAATTCTGAGTTATCTGTAGAAAATCAGGCAGCGATAAAGAAGATTTTTAATAGCCATAATATCAAGTACGTGAGGTCAGGGCGTTCTTCAAAATGTTATCAACTGCCTATGAAAATAATCTATGGCTTGCATTTGCTGACAGGTTCAAAATTATTATTTCGAATATTTAACGAAAATAACAGTATCAACGCACCTACTTTTAACGATATATTTCTTTTGCAATCAAGCGTTATTAAGAGTAATAATTCTGCGAAGCAAGTCATTGGATTGTTACAAAAGAGTATTTGCACTAAATCTTGGAATATATTAATGCTGCATAGCGTACTAAGACCGAATGATAAAGGTTATGGTTGTGACCCTTGGTATTGGGACGCAGAAGAGTTCAGGAAACTTTGTCAATGGCTAAATATGAGGGCTGAAAAGGACATTTCTGTAGTAACGATAAAAGATGGTATAAAAAAATACTCTGAAGGAGAGTCAATATTATAGGTGATAATTTGAGTATTTGATATTATTTAGAGGAATAAGAAATCAATTTATCAACGAATAATGGTAAGATTTGTATATATAACCGAAATATTGGTTAACCGGTAGACAGTGAGTTAAGTTGCCTATTATACTTATGATAGGGAATGTGAACAAAAAGTTCTATCGATTGGACAAGTTGACGTGGTGATGGGTTTGTGAATTGCTATTCTAGCAAGCCTATTATTGAATATGTTAATCCAGAATAGTTACGTCAAGCCGAATCAGAATTTAGAAAAAGATTAAAATCTAAATTCCACGGAGGTAAATCGAGAATGAGAGTTAAAACTAAGGAGAACCACATGAATATTTTGATAGTCGTTGATCATCCCTTAATGCGTCGTGGTTTAAATGCGGTGATTTCAGATGAAGCTGATATGAACATTATTGGTGAAGCTGCCGATACGGATGAGGCCGTAGAAAATGTCACACGAATTAAACCGGATATCGCACTAGTGGACATCAAGTTAAAAGGGGTATCAGGGCTTGACATTGTGAAGGTTTGTATGGAAAAGGTTCCAGAATGTAAATACATAATTATAACCACTTCTGTTGATGAAGGAGATTTTCGCCGTGCTCATGAGCTTGGAGTAGATGGGTATATACTGAAGGAAGCCTTTCCTGAAGAACTTATAACTGCTATAAGACTTGTTAATCGGGGGCGAAAATATTATGATCCTAGTATGATAGATTATATGATAATTAAGGGTGAGACTGATTCTTGGGTAGAGCAACTGACCCCTCGTGAATTAGATGTTCTTAAAGCTCTAGAAGAAGGTCTGAAAAACAGAGATATTGCAAAAAAACTCTTTATTACTGAATATACGGTTAAAAAATATGTAAGTCAGTTACTTGCTAAATTAAATCTATGCGATCGGACCCAAGTCGCACTATTTGCTAGGGAGAAGAGAATCAACGCGTAGAAATAGAAAAAATCTGATTTAAAGATGAGGCCTACCGAAATAACGGTGGGTCTTTTTGTATTTAAATCATGTCTTAACAGTAATTGATTTAATATTATACCAAAGTATACCAATTAGGTGTAAAAATGGAGGCGGAACGGTCGTAAATGTAATTATATCTGAGGTACCAAAGAATATCTATTAGGTATAAAAAGGAGAGGGTAATCTATATACCATAAAATTCCAAATTGTAGACGAGAGAGTGAAGAAAGGAAGATGAAATTAATGGATAATTATAGCAACAAAAGAAAATCAGAAAAAAGAAAATCAGAAACATATTTACCAAAAGGATGATGTAAAAATTCATCAATAAACATTTAAAACGTTCTTTGAAGTGGGCAGCAACATTGTCAGCGTGATATTGGGATATAGGTTGGTGTTCTTGAAGGACAGGAAACATTGGTGGACAAGCATGGACGCATTCCGATGGGATTTAGGAATAAAGGAGGTGTTATTGAATATAAATGCAAAGAAATAAATCTTTGCCAGAATTAGACAGTGGAAGAGGGGTAATCTTATTCGATTAGTCACTCAGAAATTGATTATTCTCGTTGTTAAATCTGCTCGACTGCACTCCTCTGAAATTTAGCTGATAAGAAACCAAGGTAGATGACCAAGGCTAGTTCAACTGGCTATATCATCAACAATGAAGGGAGCCGTTCGCAACATGAATTTCAAAAATACCAAGAAAATATTTGCATCCACAATCGCCCTTACCTTAGTAACAGCGCCCATAATGCCTTTGGCCGCATTTGCTGATACTACAGCAAGTTCAACCCAAGGGGTAAAAATTGAACGTTTAGGTGGAACCGACCGCTTCGACACAGCTGTAGAGATTTCTAAGAAGGGTTGGAGTTCTGCTGAATCAGTAGTTCTTGCATCCGGAAATGATGCAAATCTAGTAGATGCACTTACGGTAGTACCGTTAGCTAAAGCAAAGTCTGCACCAATTCTTCTAACAGGTTCTGAACAATTGAATCTAGGTACTAAAGCTGAGATCAAACGTCTTGGAGCTAAAACGGTCTTCGTAGCAAGTGGTACTGGAGTAATTTCGGACAATATTCTCCAGGGTTTGAAAGATGAAGGGATTACTATTGTCAGATTAGGCGCAACAGATCGTTATAAAACATCCGTAACGATCGCGGAAGAACTTGCTAAGATAGTAAGCTTTAAGACTGCTGTAATTGCTAATTCTTACGCGAATGTAGATGCCTTATCGGTGGCCCCAATTGCCGCTGCAAAAGGGATGCCTATTCTTTTAACGGATAAAGATAGCCTTCCAACTGAAGTGAGTAAGCTTATTACTGATAAGGGCGTAACTTCGGCAACAGTAATTGGAGGTACTGGAGTTGTTAGCGACGCTGTCAAGATGTCGTTACCCGGAGCGCAGCGCATAGGTGGCAATGACCGTTTTGACACCAACAAAGAAGTTATTAAAGCATATAAGAATTCAGTGAAAGAAGATACCATCTTTATCGCTAATGGTTACAACGAGCACTTGGTTGACTCCCTGGCTGGTGCAGCCTTAGCTGCACAAATGGATTCGGAGATTGTATTCTCAGAGCAACAAGCAATCCCTGCTGGTACTCTAGAGTATATAAACAGTAACCAAGCGGTTAATCAGGTTTATATTTTAGGAGGTATTGGTGCGGTAGCAGATTCCGTAGCATCAGGTCTAGTGAATAATAAGAAGTCAAGTATAGGCGGATCAAGTACAGGCGGATCAAGTACAGGTGGATCAAGTACAGGTGGATCAAGTACAGGTGGATCAAGTACAGGTGGATCAAGTACAGGTGGATCAAGTACACATGGATCAAGTACAGGCGGGTCGAACTCAGGCGGGTCGACTCCAGTTGTTACGACTCCAGGGGTACTACAAATTGTTGGAACTCCTCAAGCCAATCTAGTGCTTGGTTATTTGAGCGTGACAGTTAATGACCAAACGAAGGTTGCTAAAGTGCTGGTTAATGGCGCGGAAGTGTCGTGTACTCCAGCAAATAACGTTTACACCGTACCTATCAGTGATCTGACGGATAAAGTCGTGTTTGTGGGCACCAATGGAAATGAGGTTATCGCACAAGCAGGAACGACTCCAGTTGTTCCGACTCAAGGGGTACTCCAAATTGTCGGAACTCCTCAAGCCAATCTAGTGCTTGGCTATTTGAGCGTGACAGTTAATGACCAAACGAAGGTCAATAAAGTGCTGGTTAATGGCGCGGAAGTGACGTGTATCCCATTAAATAACGTTTACACCGTACCTATCAATGATTTGACGGATAAAGTCGTGTTTGTGGGCACCGATGGAAATGAGATTATCGCACAAGCCGGAACGACCCCAGGGGGAAATAGCTCAGGGCTAACAGTTACTGAGGCGAAATATGATGGGATACTAGGTTTTCTCAAAATAACCGTTAATGATTCATCACTCGTCAAAACGGTTATTCTCGATGGAACTAGTTATACAGTTGGTGGTCCAGTAGTGAATGGCGTAGGTGCAAGTTTAGTTGCTGGAGATACAATTCATGTGAAAGTTACTAATTTGTCAGCGAAGCCTTCTACTATAGTTTTAGTGTCTAATAGTGGTGATCAAGTCCAAGCACCATAAGTCAACCATAACATTTATAGCTTACCCATAACACTTAAAAATAAAAGCCAAAACGAGGGGGAAAAAACCAATATGAAAAAACCTTCTAAACAACCATGGAAAGTCCTATCAACATCCGCACTCGCAGCAGTTCTATCCTTAAGTATGGTGGTACCTGTCTTTGCTGCTGATGGAGACATCATGGATAGGACGACGCACAACCCGTATCTAGCTACGACTTACCGTTCTAATACGGCAGTATGTAACTCTTTGATTGATTCACTTATTAATAGTCTAGATACGTTTACCTATGAATTCGGGGGTAAGAATTACGAGTATCACGCTTTCAGTGATAGAGTTACTAGTTTAATCGATACTGGAATAACAGCTCCACAAGCAAAATCTCAAGCTGCAAGTACAATGCAAGAGTATACTGAACCAGGTTCAGCGCTTTCAGTACAAAATGTAGCTGCTATTAACGGTACTGTTACTGTAACAATGAACAGTGCACCTGCTACAGCACCTGTCCTCGCTGACTTCGCAGTAACCAATGCAGGCGTAGCAGTTGTTCCTACCG
>JARLHU010000205.1 GCA_031292095.1 Desulfosporosinus sp. | reverse complement strand
CTTAATCTGTGAAATCTGTGTTAATCTGTGGTTTCTCTTATCGTTCTTTTCATGTGTAATCTGTGGTTCCCCGTTCAGAATTCCCCAAGGCGTATTTACAGTGTTTTTCCTTGTAGGTATAAAAAAATGCGGGATTTTAGGCTATATATATGCGCTTGGAGGTGATATTTTGTTTATTATGAATGAAGAAACAAGGCGATATATCAAGTCCAGATCCGGATCTGTGGTAATTGACATGAAAAAACAACCTGCCTTAGGGGGATGAGCTTGTTCTACTGAAGACGTAACAGGTCGTTACGTGCCGAAAATCTTTCTTGGAGAACCACCTGCAGACGAACAACTTAGATATAAATTTGTAGAAAAAGATACAATTAAGATATATTTTTCGTCACGGCTTAAGATCAAAGACGGTTATAAAGGGATTAAGATTAAACTCAGAAAACTATTATTTTTTAAATGGTTGGAATTAGAAGGGGGAGGAGAGTGAGGTGAGATTAGATTAGCAAATTTTTTACAGAACTATAAAATAAGATTATCTTCGTTACGCATTTATTCAGCGTTTGGTTCGTGATGCAATATATTGACAAATGTAGATACATTGTATATCCTGTAGTTGGAGGCGAATTTATGTATACCAAAATACAAAAATGGGGAAATAGCCATGCAATTCGGATACCTAAATATATCTTAGATAGTACAAATTTGCGCGAGAATGACCAGGTTGAGATCGATGTTGAGACTGATCGAATTATCATTAAGCGCACCAAAAACAAGTACATGACTTTGAAAGAGCGCTTGGCTGGGTATTCTGGTGATTATAAATGTGGCGAATGGGATACCGGAAAACCAGAAGGGCGTGAAGTATGGTGACGGATTATATACCTGAACAGGGAGACATTATTACACTTGATTTTGATCCGCAATTAGGACACGAGCAAAAGGGAAAAAGACCAGCACTAGTTATTAGTAATAGTACCTTTAACAAACTCACTAAAATGGCAATAGTTTGTCCAATTACAAATAGTAAACGCGGATTTCCTCTGCATGTTGTTATTGACGATAGCCTGACAACAACTGGGGTAATTATGTGTGAACAAGTAAAAAGCTTAGACATAACTGCAAGAGATTTTGCATTTACAGAGAAAGCTCCTTTGGAGATTCTCGAAGAGGTTGTAAACATTCTGTATAGCTTTATTGAAAAAGAATAGGTTTTATCCGATTCGTTTTGTCAACGGTAAATGTCCCAGGTCCTTTAAAAAGTTAAAAAATCCCCACAAAGCTCGCTTTTGAGCCTTGTGGGGATTTGCACGTTGCACTCCTTGCCTTTTGAGGTACACATGAATGACACGTACGATAGGTTGCTTTTTTATTTATTACCGGCATTATCGCGGTCAATCGCCTTCAAATATCTGCTTGTATCGTCTGATAAAAGGCATATGGCACTTATCGTAATAATAGATAAGTGCCATATGCCTTTTATTTATGGTTCTGATCGTTTTAGCGTTTTTTCTTAAAGAATAATGAGTAAATACTCTGATTAGGGAGAAAATTAGTTGTAATAATATTTTTAAATAGGCAATGTCGGGTATCCACAAATAAATGGCATATTGCTGTCGATTAGTTATAAATAATGTTGCAATAGATCATGTAATGCAGAATAAGACAATTAAATGTTACATAACAAGGCTAGTATAATGTAATGAAACCAAGTATTATATTATACGATAGAGGTAAGTAAATGATTACTCACTATGGAGGAAAAGCTATTGGCCAAATTACTACACACTAAAGAAAGCTTAATTTTATCGATGATCGAGGTTATTAGCGAACAGGGTCTGCAGGGACTTACAACCAGGGAGGTGGCGAAAAAGCAGGGTATCTCCGAATCAACCATTTTTAAGCATTATAAATCGAAGAACGAACTCATTCTGGCGGTACTAGACTATTTTTCGCAATATGATCAAGCGATTAGAGAATCATTAGCTCTGAAAGAGTTGAAACCCATTGAAGCCATCACATATTTTGTAGAATCTTATGTCACGTATTATGAAAATTACCCAGAAATAACGGCAATTACCCTGTCCTATGAGGGATTAATGCATGAAGTTGAACTTTGTGGTGTGGTCAAAGGAATTTTTGCTCAACGTATCAATACTATTCAATCCTTAATTGAGGATGCTAAACGTTTCAATGAAATGCCGAAAGAAGTCGATACGGAAAGTTTAGCAGATCTTATTATCGGATTAGAAAGAGTTATTGTTCTAAGATGGCGCCTTTACAATTTTAATTTTTCTTTAAAAGCACATACCTTGGCAGCTTTAAAAATGTTGTTAGATGCTTTTAAGAATTAATCGTAAAAAAAATTGACCAAGTAAATAGAGGAGTGGTGTTAGATTAAGAAGTTACTTATTGTTGATGATGCTGCTTTCATGAGACTTTCCATTCGAAATATGCTAATGAAATATGATTTAGAAATAGTAGGAGAAGCGGCAAATGGGGCGATTGGTGTTGATATGTATAAAGAATTACGTCCCGATGTTGTGACAATGGATATCACGATGCCAACGATGTCTGGGCTAGAAGCCCTCAAAGCCATCAAAGCTTTTGACCCTCGAGCTAAAGTGATTATGGTATCAGCCATGGGACAGGAGGAGATGGTAAAAGAATCCATAATGAGTGGAGCAAAAACTTTTATCGTTAAACCGTTTAAAGAAGAAGTCTTATATCAAACAATTTGCAAAGTGTTAGGTATTTAAAAGGTTTTCTGTGTCAGAAGGGGGTGAGAATGGATGTCTAACCAGTATGTCAATGAACCGATGCTGGATCTCTTCATTTTTGAGTCGATGCAACTGATTGAGCAAATGGAGCTCTTGATCATTGCTAATGAAAAGTCTACTTCTTATGCTTCCGAGGCCATCAATGAGATTTTTCGGATTATGCACACGATCAAAGGTTCCTCAGCAATGATGCTATTCAACAATATTTCATCTTTGGCCCACTCTATGGAAGACCTTTTTTTCGTCCTACGGGAGGACAAGCCTTCGAATGTTGACTATTCTGAGTTATCAGACTTAGTGCTTGAAGGGCTCGATTTCACTAAAGTAGAGATTGCGAAGATAAGAAATGGAGACGAAGCGGATGGTGATGCCTCAGAGTTAATTAATAGTTTGAGAGTTTTTCATGACACGATAAAATGTCAGGACCCCAGCACTAAAACTCTCAACTTAGCGGAGCAGGCAGTTTCTCATGAAAATCGACCACAGGAGAAGCAGCACTATTACATTAGTAAAGTGAGAACGGAAACGACGTCCCTTAGGAACACATTTCAGGCCACCCTCCGTTTTGAACAAGATTGTGGTGGGATGGAAAACATTCGGGCGATAGTGGCGCTTAACGATATGGCTGATCTTATGGAAGAATATTACCATATGCCACAGGATCTTGAGAATGAGGATAGTGCAAGAGTTATTAGAGAACAGGGCTTTACATTATTTCTGAAAACGGATCGCTCTTTTGAAGAAATTCATAAGAATCTTAGCGAGACAATCTATTTAAAGGACCTCCAATTGACCCATGTGGAGAATAGTGAATTATTCGACGATCTCCATAAAGAAAGAAAGATTCTGCTGGAAGACAGCTCGGTGATGGTTCCTACATCTTTGGGGCGAGGCAATGGGGTCAACGAAGATGAAGATAAAGAAATTCAAGCTTCAGCAACTCAGCAAAGTATCATTAGTGTCAGTGTAGCAAAGTTAGACCAGCTCATGGATTTAGTGGGGGAAATGGTGATCGCCGAGGCAATGGTGACCCAAAATCCTGACCTTAAAGGCTTAGAACTGAATAACTTTGCAAAGGCTGCTCGACAACTAAGGAAAATTACCAGTGAACTACAAGATACTGTCATGTCCGTGCGCATGGTGCCTTTAGCAGGGACGTTCCAAAAGATGAACCGGACACTGCGTGATATGTGTAAAAAACTTAACAAGGAAGTCCAACTTCAGTTGATAGGTCAAGAGACTGAGGTCGATAAAAATATCATTGAACATATCTCGGATCCGTTAATGCATATTATCCGCAATTCGATTGATCATGGCATAGAAATGCCGTCTGAACGAGAAACCCTAGGAAAACCTCGTTTAGGAACGATTACCTTAGAGGCTAAAAATGCTGGCGGAGATGTCTTAATCATTATTCGGGATGATGGTGAAGGTTTTAATAAAGAACGAATTATGGCTAAAGCTCGTGAAAAAGGCTTAATTCATGGAATAGAAGAGGAAATCACGGACAAGGAAATCTACAACTTGATCTTTCTGCCTGGGTTTTCGACGAATGAGAGTGTCACAGAATTTTCAGGGCGTGGCGTGGGGATGGATGTCGTAGTGAAAAATATTGAAGCCGTTGGGGGATCAATAGCGGCGGATAGTGTGCCTGGCAAGGGAACAACCATTACTCTCAAAATCCCACTAACCTTGGCTATCATCGATGGGATGAACATTAAGGTAGGGGATTCGCGCTATACCATACCGACAACCGCCATCAAGGAGTGCTTTAGGCCAAAAATGACAGAGGTTATTGTCGATCCGGATAATAACGAAATGATGATGGTCCGAGGACAGTGCTTTCCCATCCTGCGTTTGCATGATATTTACCAGGTCCGGACAGAGGTGACCCAATTTACTGAAGGGATCATCATCATAGTGGAACAAGATAATAAAACCCTATGTATTTTTGCAGATGAGTTGATCGGTCAACAGCAGGTCGTCGTGAAAGCCCTGCCAATATATATTCGAAACATGAAAAAAGTTAGAGGTCTGGCTGGGTGTACCTTATTGGGGGATGGAAGTATAAGTCTCATCTTAGATATTGGGGGATTTATGGCTAGATAATCAACGTAATCTGTAAGGGAAAGGAGAAATAAGATGGCAGATATTGTCGATCAAGATAATCAGGACCAGATCGAAGATACCCAGAAAGGCAAGTTTCTCACCTTTTGCATGGGCAATGATTTTTATGGAATTGAAATTAAATATGTTACTGAAATCATTGGCTTGCAGCCTATCACCGAAATCCCTGAAATGCCAGAATATATTAAGGGGATCATTAATTTGCGAGGTAAGATTATTCCGGTTATGGATGTTCGGCTGCGGTTTAGAAAACCCTTTAGAGAGTACAACGATAGAACTTGCATCGTGGTAATTGAAATCAGTGAAGTTTCGGTCGGTCTCATAGTCGATAGCGTTTCTGAAGTTATATCTATTCCCGACGAAGAAATCGTCGCTCCACCGAGCATGGCTAAGCAGGGAAATAAATATATCAAGGGGATCGGAAAGGTTGGGACGGACGTTAAACTCCTCCTGGATTCGGATAAACTTCTTAATGATACTGATCTGGAAAATCTAAGTGAGCTTTAAGATAATAAGTGGAGGTATTGCAGAAATGAAATGGTTTATGGATCTGAAAATTTCGGTAAAGTTAATAACTGGATTTGTTATTGTTGCACTTCTAGCAGCTACAGTAGGCGTTGTAGGCATTCTAAATATTAAAGCTTTAGATGAATCGGATACCATACTTTATAAAAACTACACAGTACCTATCTCAGAATTGGGGGATATTTCGACTCAATTCCAACGGTCTAGGGTTAATGTTCGCGATATGATACTAACGAGTGACCCTGTAGTAATAAAAAGCTCGTTAGACAGTATTACTCAGAGACAAGCGGAAGTTGCAAAGGATTTAGGGTCTTTCGATAAAACTATAATTGCAGCCAATGTGAGAGTATTATTCGATGATCTGGTGAAGAAAAATACTTCCTTTGGAGAGCAGATTGCTAAAGTAACCGAGTTAGCAAACCAAAATAAAGATGCAGAGGCAATGGCACTAATCAGTGAAACCGGGTCCACTGGGATCGCGGCAAGACAACTACAAGACACGATTGCTAATGTAATCAAAGCACAAATAGATGACGCAAATTTAAGAGCGAATGCCAATACTAAACAGGCTAGCAGCACTACAGTAAGCATGGTTATGATCATACTAGCCTGTGTACTAATTGCTATAGGTTTAGGTGTGTTCCTCAGTTCAATAATTAGTAAGCCAATCAAGCTGCTTGCTGCAACTGCGGACAAGTTAGCAGCTGGAGACATTGATGTCGATGTAAATGTAAAGAGAAAAACTAAAGATGAGCTAGGCACATTGTTGGAATCTTTTGAAAAAATGGTTGAAAATGTTCGTGATCAAGTCCATGTCACTGAGAAAATCGCGGCAGGAGATTTGTCAGTGACGGTTAAGGTCAAGTCGGATAAAGACTTATTAGGGTTAAAACTTCTCGAGATGCAAACTACCATGAAGGCTCTGTTAAATGAAACCGACAAGCTTGTCGTGGCAACCCAGGAAGGCAAACTCGATACCCGAGGCAATGTCAAAGCGTTCGCTGGCGGCTGGGGGACCTTAGTCGGAGGAGTCAATGACCTAATCGACGCCTTTGTCGGCCCGATCAATGTGACGGCGGAGTATGTCGACCGAATCAGTAAGGGAGATATCCCACCGAAGATCACGGATAACTACAATGGAGACTTTAACGAAATTAAGAACAATCTCAATAGATTAATTGATACTGTTTCTATTATCATTGTAGGGTTCGGTCGGATGGCAGATAATATGAAGAACGGCAGATTGGATGATCGAGGAGATACGAATCTCGTTCAGAATGACTGGAAAGCGATAGTCATCCACATCAATTCGATTATTGACAACTTGGTCGGCCCTATAAGAGTGACGGCAGAGTATGTTGATCGGATCAGTAAGGGAGATATCCCGCCGAAGATCACAGATAACTATAATGGAGATTTCAATGTAATCAAAAATAACTTGAATGTGTGTATTGATGCGGTAACTGCCTTGGTAACCGATGCCGACCTGTTGGCCAAAGCAGCAGTAGAGGGCAATTTGGGTACCAGAGCCGATGCCTCTAAACACGGCGGAGATTTCGGCAGAATTGTGGATGGAGTCAACAAGACGCTTGACGCAGTTATTGCTCCCGTCATGGAAGCTGCGGCAGTACTGGATGAGATGGCTAAAGGGAACTTAAACATTAGTGTTAAGGGAGATTATAAAGGGGATCACGCCAAGATCAAAAGTGCCCTCAATGATACGTTAAGAACCTTATATTCCTACGTGACCGAAATATCCACAGTTCTGACGGAAATGGCGGAAGGCAACTTAAATGTAGAAATTGACAAAGATTACCACGGGGATTTTGCGCCTATTAAGAACGGCCTAAACAGCATAATCTCTTCCTTGAACGAAGTTTTAAGCGAAATGACCAATGCTTCAGGACAAGTTGCTGCAGGAGCCAGGCAAGTTTCCGATTCAGCTCAAGCCCTCTCCCAAGGGTCGACAGAACAAGCAAGTTCTATTGAAGAGTTAACAGCCTCAATGGAAGAAATCTCGACGCAGACCAAACTGAATGCCACTAACGCAACTCAGGCTAATGAGTTAGCCCAGGCTGCCCGAGAAGGCGCCATTAAAGGGAATGCGCAAATGCAGGGCATGCTTAAGGCCATGGATGATATTAATGAATCCTCCGGAAACATTTCCAAGATTATTAAAGTCATTGATGAAATTGCCTTTCAAACAAACATCTTAGCTTTGAATGCGGCGGTTGAAGCTGCACGAGCAGGTCAACACGGCAAAGGATTTGCCGTTGTTGCGGAAGAAGTGCGCAATCTAGCGGCCAGAAGTGCCAACGCTGCGAAAGAAACGACCGCTCTTATCGAGGGTTCGATCAAAAAGGTCGAAGGAGGTACGAAAATCGCTAATGAGACGGCTTTAGCCCTGAATCAAATTGTTGAAGGGGTCACCAAAGCAACCAACCTAGTTGGAGAAATTGCGGTTGCTTCCAATGAACAAGCTTTAGGAATTAATCAAGTGAATCAAGGTATTTTACAAGTGTCCGACGTTGTTCAGACGAATTCCGCTACTTCTGAAGAAAGTGCTGCTGCCAGTGAGGAACTCTCTAGTCAAGCAGAGCTGTTAAGAGAACAAGTCAGTCGGTTTAAACTGAAGAAAACGACAGGCTCTTCCTATAAAGGATTTGAGGATCTGAACCCAGAGGTATTACGCATGCTGGAAGATATGTCTCAAAAGAAAAAGGGAAACTATAGTTTGATGAATCAAAGTTATGCAGAGGCGGCAGCAACAAGTAGTCGTCCGAAAATTTCTTTAAGTGATCGAGAGTTTGGAAAATACTAACTCGGAAGTCAGAGGTCAGAAGCCAGATGTCAGAACCGGATGTCACAGCAGGGGGATTCCCTTTCTGCTCTGGTCTCCGGCCTCTGGAATCTGACCTCTGTCATAGAGGGCGGTGGACGAATGTTACAAATTTCAGAAAAAGAATTTAAGCAACTTGCGGATTATATTAAAGCGAACTACGGGATCTATCTCAAAGATGAGAAACAAACATTAATGACAGGAAGACTGAGCAATGTCTTAGCCGAAAAAAACTTTGCCAGTTTCGCTGAATATTTCAACTACATATTGGCTGATAAAACAGGGGATGCTGTCGTGACCCTCATAGATAAAATCACGACCAATCATACGTTCTTTATGCGTGAAGTCGATCATTTTAATTTTTTCAAAGAAAAAGTTCTGCCCCAATTGACTGGCAACTCCAAGACTAAAGATCTGCGAATCTGGAGCGCTGGGTGTTCGAGCGGAGAAGAACCCTACACGTTAGCGATGCTGATTGATGAATTCTTTGAGATGGACAAAAAATGGTGGGACACTAAAATCTTGGCAACCGATATTTCAAGTAATGTCATAGAAGTCGCCCGCGCAGGGGTTTATACGAATGAGCGGATAGCGACAATACCTGCTTCTTGGAAGCTTAATTACTTCGAGAAACTAGAAAAAGAAAAATCCGTCCTAGTACCTAAGATTAGGAACGAAGTGATCTATAGGAAGTTTAATCTTATGGACCAAACGTTCCCATTTAAAAAGAAATTTCATGTAATATTTTGTCGGAATGTGATGATTTATTTTGACAACAAAACGAAAATAGATTTAGTTAAGAAGTTCTATGATTTAACCGAGCCGGGGGGATATTTATTCATTGGGCACTCAGAATCACTACAACGCAGCGAGACGGAGTATAAAAACATCCTACCCGCCGTTTATCGAAAGGAACCCTGAGCATGAGAAAAATTAAAGTGCTTGTCGTCGATGATTCTCTAATCTTCCGTGAAGTGTTAGCGAGAGGAATTTCCACCGATCCTAGCATAGACGTGGTGGCCAAAGCTGTTGATCCCTTTGATGCTAGGGATAAAATCATAGAATATGCCCCGGATGTGATGACTTGTGATATCGAAATGCCGAAAATGAATGGGATTGAATTTATTAAGAGGCTTTTACCCCAATATCCGTTAGCAGTGGTTGTTGTCAGTTCTGTGAGTGAGACCGTCTTTGAAGCGATGAAAGCTGGGGCCGTGGATTTTGTGACAAAGCCTAATGTGCAATCAGCCCAAGATGTTGAGAGCTTTATTCATGAATTAATTCAAAAAATAAAAATAGCGGCTAACGCCAAGATTCCAAAATTTGTTGGGCAGAGCATGTCCTCCAGTGTGGTTGAGGAAGGACCTTCCTTGAGAAGGCGGCTCATAGCCATTGGAGCCTCGACCGGAGGAACGGAGGCCGTTTTCAATATCCTGAAAGTATTACCTTCCCAAGTACCCGGTATCGTCGTTACCCAACATATTCCACCAGTCTTTTCCAGGATGTTTGCCGATAGGCTCAATGAATCGACTCAGTTGCGGGTGAAGGAAGCACAGACGGGAGATTATGTAGATCAAGGATGTGCACTGATCGCCCCGGGTGGACAGCATATGAGGCTCAAGAAGCTCGGAGAACGATATAGAGTGGAGTGTTTCGAAGGTGAAAAGGTGAATGGGCACTGTCCGTCAATCGATGTTTTGTTTGACTCGGTGGCTAAAGAGGTCGGTGACCAGGCCATCGGAATCATACTCACAGGTATGGGATATGACGGGGCAAAAGGGTTGCTCACCATGCGAAGAAAGGGCGCTCGAACTCTAGGACAGGATGAAAAATCATCTGTGGTGTATGGCATGCCTAAAGTCGCTTTTGAAATCGGGGCGGTGGAGCGGCAGCTTCCTCTTGAATCTATGGCTCAAGCCCTTGTAAAACTGTTAAAGAGAGGAAATGGATAACCAATCAACTTTATAAGGCAGGTGCTGGGTTTGAACATGAACGAAGAGAACATCGAAGTGAATAATTTTGAGATAATTTTTAACACCAGTCCTATAGGAATGCTATTACTTAATGAACAGGCATTAATCTGGAAAATTAACGATGCTGCGTTAGAATTTTTAAGTAGCGATCGCGAAGATGCTTTGGGTCAACGTCTCGGTAACGGGCTTCACTGCCAAGGCGGTACAGAAGATATTCAGGGGTGTAGTTATGGAGTCCAATGTCGATCATGCAAGCTACGCTTGGCGGTAGAGGCAGCCCTTGAAACCGGACAAGCTGCAACTCGGTTGGAATATAGTAAAGTATTGATCCATAACGAAAAGGAAAGGAAGTATTGGTTTCGGGCCAGCATAACTCCAGTCACGTTCAATGACAAGAGCAATGTGGTTGTAGCGATAGACGATATTACGGATAGTAAATTAGTGGAGGCTTCGGAAATTGAGTTACTGAATAGCGAGGCCAAACAAAGGCGTTTGCATGAACGATACCGCTCGTTGATTATGAATATGCCGGATAGCTTTGCTTACAACAGAATCATCTATGATGACATGGACATGCCGATAGATTATGAAATCATTGAAATCAATGAAGCCTATGAAAGAATATTTAATGTCAATCGAGAAGAAATTTTAGGCAAGAAATATTCAGAACTTTTCTCCAGCGATGATCCTGAAATTTTCAAACGAAGAATGGCACAATATGGTGAAGTGGCGTCGACAGGGGTTGAACTCGTTTTGCCGATTTACTATTCGGAGTGGAGTAAACTCTGGTTTTCTGTGAAATTATATAGCCCGGAACCAGGTTTCTTCGTCTCGATTATTACGGACATGACTGAGCGAATACATGAGGAGAGTGAACTACTTCTGGCTAAAGATAAGGCTGAGGCTGCAAACCAGGCGAAAAGCGAATTCCTAGCGAATATGAGTCACGAAATCCGTACCCCTATTAATGGCATGGTAGGGATGATTGATTTAACCCTCTTAACGAATTTAGAGCGTGAACAGCGAGAAAACCTGGAAATTGCTAAAGATTGCGCGGATACGTTGCTGAAAATTATCAATGATATTTTGGACTTTTCGAAAATAGAAGCTGGGAAATTAATGATTGAAACGATAGGGTTTAATATTCAGGAGCTTTTGAATACTACGATTAAAGCGCATTCGCAGTTAGCTCTGAAAAAGAAATTAAAATTAAATTGCGACTTGCCCGCTTCCTTACCCCAGTCCTTGCAAGGGGATCCCAATCGGTTGAAGCAGATATTAAACAATTTGTTAAATAACGCTCTCAAATTCACAGAATATGGAGGGGTCATTCTCTCGGTGCAGCAACTGGCAATGACAGATGAAACAATCGAACTGAGATTTTCGATTACAGATACAGGTATTGGCATATCGAAACAAGAACAAGCTAAACTTTTTAGAAATTTTAGTCAAGTCGATGGTTCAATCACGAGAAAATACGGTGGAACGGGTTTGGGTCTGGTTATTTCCAAGCAATTGGTGCAGATGATGGGTGGAACAATCAAGGTGGAAAGCCAAAAAGGAAGAGGGAGCACGTTTAGTTTTACTCTAAAGTTCATGCTTTCTGATGAACTGAGCTATCCGACTCAAGATACTTTCAATTCCATCAATGCTAAAAAATCCTTGAGAATCCTGATAGTCGAAGATGATAAGGTCAATTTGATGGTCTTGGCCTTAATGCTTAAAGAAAAAGGTCATTTTATCGAATCCGCCTCGAACGGGTTGGAAGCCTTGTCATTACATGCCAAAAATCAGTACGATGTAATTTTTATGGACATTCAGATGCCGGTCATGGATGGGATAGAAGCAACCGTTAAAATTCGTGAGCGAGAGGGTAAGAGTCGGCATACACCGATCGTCGCTTTAACGGCTTATGCACTAATTGGAGATCGAGAAAAATTCCTGTCGTATGGCTTAGATTAGTATATACCTAAACCCATCAAGATGGGCGAGTTATTCCAGCTCTTAGAAGTGGTGGTGGACAGAAGTACCCCCGAAAAAGAACGCTACACCGAAGCAGATCGTGAAGTTAAGATTAGTGAAACGGGGAAAGTATTAAATATTAAGTCTGAAGGGCCACTGCAATATGATAAACTTTCCATTCTTCGTGAAATTTACCGGGATATAGGTGAACTTGAACTTGCGTTAAGCCATGAGAAAATCAACCAAATTGAAGAAATTGCTCATAAAATTAAAAATAACTGCAATCTGATTGAAGCAGATGAACTAAAAACTTTAGCCTTTAAAATTGAACTGGCTGCTAGACGAGAAAACCAAGAGGAAGCGTCAAAATACGCTCTACGTATTAAACACGAATTTGAAATTTACAGACTCTTAGAACATGAATTTGAAGGAGGTAGACGATAATGAAAATATTAATCGCAGAGGATGATCTGGCCAGTCGAAGGTTTTTGTCAAAATTTCTTTCCCAATATGGGGAAGTCGATCTGGTGGTTGATGGTCTTGAAGCGCTGGACGCTTATTTAATGGCTATCAAGGAAGAAGCCCCCTATGACTTAATTTGTCTGGATATTATGATGCCGAAAGTGGATGGAGTTAAAGTATTAAAGGCTCTTCGAGACTTTGAGGCTAAGCAAGGTGTAGTAACTGAACGGCGAGTGAAAGTAATTATGACGACCGCCTTGGCGGAAACCGACTATGTTAATCAGGCGTTTAAAATTGGCTGTGAAGCTTATGCCGCCAAGCCAATCGATACCAACAAAATGCTTGAGGTCATCAGGAAACTCGGGCTTATAGTGTAGCTCTCAAACTTAAGATTCACTAAATATTTGTATAAAGTATGGCCGATGAAGTTAGCAAATTTCATTGGCCATACTTAATACAAATAATATCTCTAATGGAAGGAATTGTAGAGAATGTGTCGAATTTATTAGGATAATATCAGGTGGAGGGATGAGATATGGGAAACAACCCTAATCTGAGCGAAACAGTTCGGGAGTTAATGGCTGATTCAGGCTTAGATAGAACAACCTGTGAAGAATTAGTCTATGGTTTCGTCGCTCAAGCTCAAAGGTTAATCATCGATATTAAAGATAGTATAATAAAAAATGACTTTAAGAGAACAGACCTCTTTTTGCACCAATTAAAAGGTTCTGCGGGAAACATAAGAGCAAGAGGAATTTCAAGGCTAGCTTTAGAAGCGGAAGGTGCAATGAAGTCTATCGATGTCAATAAGGTCGGCGGGTTACTTCGAGAAATCGAGGAAATTCTGGGAAGCTTTATTGGTTACAGGGAAGGATGATAAGGATGATCAGTAACATTTTAGTGATTGATGACTCCGCTCTGGATCGAAAAATCATCAAGAAGATTCTAGAAATAAAGCTTCCGAATATTCATGTTTTTGAAGCGGATGATGGACTTGGAAT
Source organism: Desulfosporosinus sp. (assembly GCA_031292095.1). Classification (GTDB taxonomy): domain Bacteria; phylum Bacillota; class Desulfitobacteriia; order Desulfitobacteriales; family Desulfitobacteriaceae; genus Desulfosporosinus. Next base: position 23,143 of record JARLHU010000205.1, on the reverse strand, counting down.
CAATCGGAAAATTATTGCCAATAATATACACTTGTGCATATTAGACATCATGATGCCATTTAAGGATGGATTTCAAGTCTTGAAGGAACTGAAGGAAGACTCTAGGCTTAGGGACCTTCCCGTGATTGTTTGTACAGGCCTCGAAGATAGACAAACTGTAGAAAAGGCTTTAACCTTAGGAGCCTATGATTATTTCACCAAACCACTTAGTGAGGAGGCTATGAAAACATCCTTGCCCTTGAAAGTCAAAAATGCCATCGAATTAAGAAAAAGAAATGATGAGATCTTATATTTGAGTTATCATGATTTTCTAACCGGGCTTTACAATCGAAGATTTTGTGAAGAAGAGATCAGACGCTTAGACATTAAAAGCAATCTTCCTCTATCCATCATTGTAGGAGATATTAATGGGTTAAAGCTTATAAATGATGCTTTTGGACACGTTAATGGGGATAAACTCTTGAAGAAAGCAGCGCGAGCCATGCAGGGTGCTTGTCGGGTTGATGATATTGTTGCCCGCTGGAGTGGAGATGAATTTATTGCTTTCCTACCTCAGACTCAAGAGGCAGAAGCAGTCGAATTCGTTCTGCGGATGAAAGAGCTGTATGCCCAGGAACAGATTCATGGCATCCATCTGAGCATTTCATTTGGGTGGGATACAAAATACGTCATGGATAAAGAGATCGCTAAGGTTTTCAGAAATGCTGAAAATGTGATGTATAGAAATAAGACCTTAGAAAATGAAAGTGTTAGAAGCAAAATGATTAACGCCATTATCCATGCACTTCATGAAAAGAATCCGCGCGAAGAACTGCATTCTAAACGAGTTAGCGAAATCTGCCAAGCATTAGGAAAAGCCTTAAGGCTACCTGACATTGACCTTAAAAAGCTCAAAGTGGCAGGGCTACTGCACGATGTGGGTAAGATTGCCATTGAAGAGAGGATACTAAATAAGGTGGGAAGATTAACTGAGCATGAATGCGAGGAAATTAAGCGTCATCCAGCGATAGGGTGCAGAATATTAAGTACCTCACATGAAACGTTAGAATTGGCAGAGTGTATTGGTGCCCATCATGAGAAATGGGATGGAACAGGTTACCCAAAGGGCATCCAAGGGGAAGCGATCCCGAGATTAGCAAGAATTATTACCCTCGCTGATAGTTATGATGCCATGATCAATGAACGACCCTATCGCAAGGCTTTGAGTGAGGAAGAAGCAATTAAAGAAATTCGTATAAACTCTGGGATACAGTTTGATCCAGATCTTGCTAAAGTTTTTATTGAAAAGGTCTTAGGTAGGCGATGGCAAGTTTCTTATGCCTTAGCATAGAACTGCAAATTTATATTTATTTTAGGAAAGAGTAGGAATATGATGAATAAAGATTCAGGGCGCCAAAGGGTTTTACTGGCTGAAGATGATTTAGTCAGCAGGAAGATGATCACAATCTTTTTAGATAAGAATGGCTTTGACGTTATTGCCGTTGATAATGGCAAGGAAGCGGTTCTGGCTTTTCAAAGAGAGAGCTTTCAGTTAATTTTAATGGATATTAATATGCCCTCTTTGGACGGTTATTCAGCAACCGCAAACATTCGCTTAAAGGAGAAGGATCTGAAGTGCCACACGCCTATTATCGCGATGACAGCACATGCTCTTAAAGGAGACCAAGAAAAATGTTTAGAGTCCGGCATGGATGATTATCTTACCAAACCGCTTGATTTTAGTCAGGTTTTAGAGAAGATTCGGAAATATGTCTAGAGGCCAAGAGCAAGTACTGAGTGAAGGAAGAATGAAGCGAGCAAGGGGATTGGACGATGAAAGCTTGGGCAGTTTGCCAAGGGATAGGTATTACTGGAAAGGTTAAGGAGATGGATGCGGGGGGATGTTGGTGAATTATTTAAATAGGATATCCATCCAAGCAAGATTGACCATGTTTGCTGCTATTACCTTACTGAGTGTGCTAATATTATCAATAATCGTAATGATGAACATTAATAATATGGCAGTTATCGTTAACACAATACAAGAGCATCCAATGATAGTCTCGAATGCTGCAGCAGCCGCTCAAATATCGGAGTTGAGAATGAATAGAGCGATTAATAATGCACTCCTGGCCACGAATCAATACGACGTTAACCAGGCCACGAATCTTTATAATCTGGAAGAAGTCAACGTTTATCAAAACATGGATATTGTCAAAAAACTAATCTTAGGAGATGCGGGTTCAAAACTGGAAAGTGACACTCGTCAAGACTTTTTGGCTTGGAGTAGCATGATTGATCAAGAATTCCGACTGGTTAAAGCAGGAAATCAAACTGCAGCGCTTGAGCCGCTTGTCAAAGAATCTAATCTCAGATTTAAACAATTAGGTTTCCAATTCGATACCTTAAACCAATATGCGCGCCAAAAAGCCGTTGATTTAATTTCGGAGTATAACAACCAAAAACAGTGGACCTTCTCTTTTATTGGTGGAATGCTACTAGCAGTATTCGCCATCATTTTGACGAGTACTTTCTTGTTAATCAAGAGTGTGATGACCTCGATCAATTCTCTTAAGGATAACATGGCTGAAATTACCTCCACAGGACATATTTCTAAGCAGGAACCTTCTGGTAACACTGAGATTTCAGTGATGCACCGTAATTTTAATATTATGTTGGATAGATTACATAGTCAGCTTTGGCAAAGGGAAGGACAAAATCTGCTCCAAGATCAGCTGACTGGGGATTTGAACTTAGAGGAGATCTCCAGCCGAGCGCTAAACTTTCTGGCAGCTTACGTAGACGCTGGCGCAGGCGTTTTATTTTTGCGGGATAAAGATGCCAAGCTACTCAGGCAAGCAGCAGCGTATGCCTTGGTGGAGCGCGAAGAATTAGGCAAGGAATATCGATGGGGTGAGGGGATTATCGGACAAGTGGCCCAACAAGCCTCACCCATTTTACTCAAGAATATTCGTAAAAATGAGAGTGTGATAGAGACTGGAATAACGAGTGAGCCGCCTCTGAACAGCTATTCTGTTCCGGTTATCTATGAACATGTGGTGTTCGGTGTCCTCGAAGTAGCCTCCCATGATCCGATAGACACGTCGAAGCAGGAGTTCCTTAATTTGGCCTGCACCATCCTGGCAACCTATATTTTCTCGAACAGCCAAAAGGAGAAAATTGAAAATTTACTGGCTCATACTCAAGAGACAAATACCCAACTGACCACTCAAAGTCTGGAACTTGAAACCTTGAACCGAGAGTTGGAAGAAGGACAACGGCAACTGGAGACGCATGCCAATGAATTACAACAATCTAATTACGAAGTAAAGGCTAAAAATAGCGAACTGGAAAGTATTCAACAAGCTTTAATTCAGAAAAACGAGCAAATAGAGCATGCTAACCAGTATAAATCTGAGTTCTTGACAAATATGTCCCATGAATTAAGGACACCCTTAAACTCCATTATTTTATTGTCCAGAATGCTAGGAAAAAACAAACACCAGAATCTGTCTGAAGAAGACCTGAAGAAAATGGCGATCATCTTTGCAGCTGGCAATGAGCTGTTGGAGCTCATTAATAATATTCTGGATCTTGCCAAAATCGAGAGTGGCAAGCTCGAAGTGCTTCGAGAGACCTTTCAGACTCAAGAATTTGTGCTAAGTTATCAAGATAAATTTGATGCTATAGCAGCTGAAAAAAGGTTGAACTTTATCGTGCGTGATGAGATACAAACAGATATCTATACCGACAGTGGGAAATTAAACCAAGTGCTGACAAACTTATTAGCCAACGCCTTTAAATTTACAGCTGCTGGGGAAGTTGAGCTAAGTGTCGCAGCAAGTGGAGTTGAAGAGTACCCATTGAAATTTGAAGTTCGAGATACAGGAATTGGTATTGCTGTTGATCTTCAGCAAACCGTCTTTGAGCAGTTTAGGCAGCTCGATGGCACAACAAGCCGACATTATGGAGGGACTGGTTTGGGATTAAGTATCTCCAAGGGCCTAGTGCAACTGCTCGGTGGAAAAATCGAACTGACAAGCCAGGAGGGCGTCGGAAGTACGTTTACGGTATTGCTCCCAGCAGACCATAACGATCTCCAGCTCATATCCCGGACAAAACGGATTGCTCAGCCCGTCCAGGTTGATGATGATAGTAGCAATCTGCAAGTGGGGGACAAGATTATTTTGGTTATTGAGGATGATGCGTATTTCTGTGAGAAGCTAAAAGACTACATCAACCAAATGGGCTTTAAAATGCTCAGGGCTTTAACAGGGCAGGCTGGGATGTCTATGGCTCAAGACTATAAGCTGGTGGGCATTATTCTTGATCTCGGTCTGCCGGATATCAATGGGGCAGAGGTACTACATCGTCTAAAAAGTAACGCGCAGACCAGGAGTATCCCTGTGCATATATTGACGGTGGAAGATTCACAGGAACATTATTCTTTACAAAGGCAAGGTGCGGTGGGCTTCACTACGAAATCTCCGGCGGGTCTTGAAGATATTCAGGAAGTCATGACAACGATTCTGAGAGTGGCTGAGAAAAAGCCTAAGCACCTCTTAATCGTGGAGGACCGCGAAGAGGAGAGAGCGGCGTTATTTGAACTAATTGACAATGGTTATATCAAAGCTAAAGGTGTAGCAACTGCTACTGAGGCAATGAGAGAGCTAGGCACAGGACAATATGATGCCCTAGTCCTAGACTTATCTCTTGAAGAGGGAAGCGGCTGGGAAGTCTGTCGATTTGTAAAAGATAATCAGTTGCACATACCCGTTATTATTTATACTGCTAAAGAATTAAAAGAACAGGAAACGCGAGAACTTGAGAAATACTCAGATAGTATTGTCATCAAGACCGCCTATTCCCAGGGCAGGTTACTGGAGGAAGTGTCGCTGTTTTTGCACAAAGTGGCTAAAGTCCGGCCGATGGTGACATTTGATGATGAAGGAGAAGCCAATTTTAAGGGTAAGAAGGTATTAATCTGCGATGATGATGCCAAAAACATGTTCAGTTTATCCTGCTTAATTGAAGAATCCAGCGCTACTGTAATCCGAGCCTACAACGGACAAGAAGCACTGGACGCTTTAAAGCTTGAACCAGATGTTGATTTAATTTTAATGGACATTATGATGCCCGTGTTGAACGGTATAGAAGCGATTAAGAAGATTCGCGGGGATAAAGTCTTGTCGGATATTCCGATTATTGCTATTACTGCGAAGGCCATGAAAGGGGATAGAGAACTCTTTCTGGGAGCTGGAGCGAATGACTATATTTCTAAACCCATCGATTATGATATTCTAGAAAGATTACTGAAAATTTGGTTGGGAAGAAAACAGTGAAAGTTTTAGCATATTATAAAAATCAAACCAAACATATTTTGGTTTTAGATGCCTGCGAAGAGGAAGTTGCTCTAGAAGATTTCTTCCAGGAGATTGCTGGCGTTTATACAAATCTTGAAATTATGTTCATTGAAAGCCTGATTTTGCCCGTCCGAATAATCGAAGCCCTAGTCAAACTTATGGAGCAATATAGGCAAAATACTTTTAAGATCTATACGACTACCGAATTTCTGTCTCATTATCTTTTTGAGTTGAGGATACCCAACGTACAGCTACATAGGGCAAGTCAAATGAGCCCAGAGAAGGATGCTGAAGACTTAATCGAGTTTCCGGAAGAAAAGCTCAGGGATCTTCTGATGGGTATTTATCAGATATACGGCTATGATTTCCGCAATTATCAGCTTGAAAATCTCAAACGCACTATTTCTCAAACTATGGCTCGGCAATCCATGCCAGACTTTGATAGGTTTAAGAAAAAAATTTTACAGGATCATGAATTTTTCCGGTGCTTGTTTTTGAACCTTTCCGTAAATGTGACCTCGTTTTTCCGTCATCCAGAGCTTTTTAAAGTGTTACGAGAAGAAGTTTTCCCATATCTGAATTCATTTCCACATCTCAGAATCTGGAGTGTTGGGGCTGCTTCAGGTGAAGAAGCATATTCTCTAGCCATACTCTTAGATGAGCTGAACATGTTGGAGAAAAGTATTATCTATGCCACGGACTTTAATTCTCTTGTGTTACAAAAAGCGCAAAATGGTTTATATGCTTTGCCGCTTCTCCGACAGGCAGTCGAAAATCACCAAAAATCAGGAGAATCAAAACAGCTGGAGGAATATTTCCATATCAACCCTTATTACGCCCAAATTAGACCATTCATTAAGAAAAAAGTTGTTTTTTTTCATCATAATCTCACTAGTGATACGGCGTTCAACGAATTTCACCTGATTATTTGCAAGAATGTACTTATTTACTTTAATTCCCAGCTTCAAGAAAGCGTGGTCAATTTGTTTAAACAGTCCTTACATAGAAACGGATTTTTGGTTTTAGGGCGAAGTGAGAATTTGTTTTATCGTCAAGATTTTATCAAGTACAAATTAGGTTTTAATATCTTTAAATTTCTTAACTCGAGTTTAGAATGAACTGCAGAATTTCCACTGCCGCTTTTTGAAGTGAGAGTATTGGAAGTGAATAGATCGTTGGTGTACTTAAGGGAGGGATTCAAGTGCCATATGACGGTTACAAAGTCTTAATTGTCGATGATAATGAAGGCAATATCGTCGTCTTAAACGAGATTTTAGGACAACTCAAGCAATGCGAAATCACCAGCGTAACGACCGGGAATGAAGCGCTCAAACAAATCCTCAAGAAAGATTTTAATCTAGTTATCTTGGACATCAAGTTGCCAGATATAGATGGCTATGATTTGGCCCGAGTCTTAAAATCACACAAGCGAACTATTGATATACCAATAATCTTTTGCAGTGCAATATTTACTGCGGATGAGTGGGTCAAGAAAGGCTTCGAATTAGGGGCCATTGATTATTTGGTAAAACCGATTAGAGAAGAACAGTTGATGAATAAAATTCAATTTTATCTTAGTTTACATGAAAAGCAAACAGGGTTAATGCATGAACTCCTGCACACCAATCAAGAATTAGAAAAGCAGAATCGTGCTAAAAGCGAATTTTTGGCCAACATGAGTCATGAAATAAGAACGCCCATGAATGGGGTTCTAGGTATGGCACAGCTTTTGCAATTGACAGAGCTTTCGGATGAACAAAAAGACTTTGTTAATATCTTAATATCCTCTGGTAAGTCCCTGCTAAAGATTATTAATGATATTTTAGATTATTCTAAACTAGAGGCTGGCAAGGTGGAGATGGAAGAGATCGAGTTTAATCTTAAAGAGCTTGTTAGGGAAATGGTGATCCCTTTTATAGTTGAGGCAGAGAAGAAAAATCTACAGGTTACATATAATATCGGAGGAGAAATTTCAGACAGCCTAATTGGCGATTCTTACCGACTTGTGCAAATCCTCAATAACCTCCTGAGTAATGCCCTAAAGTTCACACACTGCGGATCAGTACAACTTGAGGTTTCGCTACTAAGGCGCCAAGAGAATACTCTGCTCTTGCAATTTGTGGTCAGAGATACAGGGATTGGGATACCTGCCAGTAAAGTGGATGTCATATTCGGGAAATTCATTCAGGGAGATAGTTCGACGACGAAAAACTTTGGCGGTACTGGTTTGGGTTTAGCTATTTCCAAGAGTCTTGTTGCAATCATGGCTGGAACGATCAGAGTAGAGAGCCAGGAAAATAGTGGGAGCAGCTTCATTTTAGAAATTCCTTTTAAAATCTCTACAGAGCATTGAGTAACCTCCTTGAGTGTGATCTCGGCCAAGAAATGTTATAATAGTTGATACGCAGTAATGGATAAGAAATGTGGGAGGTTACGAGAATGACTTCAGATTATAGATTAAGCAAAGGCCTGCACGTTTCTAAGACCGTGACACTCCCTCGCTTGAATCGCTTAAGTCCTTCTTTGGAAAGCACAGCACTGAAGATCATGGAAGAATCAGGTGAGTTGGCTCAAGCTATAGGTAAACTTAGAGGACTTAGTGGGGAACGACAACGCTTGGAAGAAGATGAAGCCATGCAGATGGTGGCCCGAGAGTTGGTAGATGTGGCTCAGACGGCTGTCACCATGATGTTTGTCCTCGAAGAGCAATATGGCATAGATTTGGAAGCCATTTTGAAAGAACATATTAAAAAATTACGGCAAAAAGGATACTGTGATTAAACCAATTACCATTGACAATATAGAGGTTAGAATGATACTTTAAATACAAAGGTAAAAGATATGTCAGAGAAGGTTGTTCAAGTCCTTTGAATTTAGGAACTGATTGTATTGGTTGAGAAGGGTGAGTGCATATGAGGTATCTGACGATAATTATTGCATTGGGGATTGTAGTATTCTTTGGTTATTTGTCGGGAAATCGACGTCTCAAGTCAGAGCAGAGACAGAAATCAAAAATATCCAAATCGTATCCCTTATCAAAACCAGAGAGGCAGACTCAATTGCGTAGGGTTAAGTGAATTAAAATTAAAAATCAGCCCCAAAGATGAATATCTTTGGGGCTGATTTTTGATCATATTACATAGTGAGTGATATAATAGATTTGGTACAAAAGACAATGAGATGTGTGAATCGGTTAAAATACAGTCCCGTGGCAGAAGGGAAAAAGGAGAAAATTATGTCTAATGAAAAATGTGCCCCCAAGATCAAAATCGTTAAAGATGGTCCGTATCTTGTGTTGGGTAATATCCCCATGGCAAAGCAAACCATCATCGTTGATGAAGAAGGACGATCAGTGAGATGGGAGCAAGACGATTGTTACCCAGAACAGGAGCAGTATGCTCTTTGTAGCTGCGGTCATACGAGCAACAGTCCCTACTGCGACGGAACTCACGGAAAGATTAATTATAATGGAACTGAAACTGCCTACAAAGGAAATCCTCTTGACAAGGCTCAAAGAACTGTAGGTCCCGACCTTATTCTTGCGGATGTGCAAAGATTGTGTGCTTTTGCCCGGTTCTGTCATCGCAAAGAAGGAGGAGTTTGGGATCTCACCGAGAACTCCAATAATCCTGAATCCCGTGCAAGTGCAATCCAAGCAGCTTGGGACTGTCCGGCGGGCAGATTGATCGTTTCGGATAAGCAGACAGGGCAGGCTATTGAACCAAAGTATGAGACCTCCATAGGAATTATTGAGGATCCTCACAAAAAGGTTAGCGGTCCAATTTGGGTAAGAGGTAGTATTCCGATCGAATCGTGTGACGGTTCTCAGTACGCGGTGAGAAATCAGCTCACGCTCTGCCGGTGTGGCCAATCTCGCAATAAACCCTTTTGCGATGGAACACATGCAACAAAAGGCTATATTGCCATAACGAAGGATATTATAACTGATAACTGATAGCAAAAGAAACTATACACATAAGTTCATGGGCTATGTCCAACGTTCGTTAGGAATTAGTCATAGAGCTACGAGAAACAGGAGAAACTAGGTTGAATAGACGGAGCTCGCGAAGAACCTTAATATCAAGAACCTGGGAGGATTTATGGTTAATACAAAATACCAACTTGCTACTTTTGCCGGAGGATGTTTCTGGTGCATGGTGAAACCTTTTGAGGAATTACCGGGGATTTTAAAAGTGACCTCAGGCTATACAGGGGGAACTATTGAAAATCCTTCCTATGAGGATGTCTGCACTAAGGCGACGGGGCATTACGAGGCCGTGCAGATTGCTTTTGATTCTGAACTTTTTCCGTATGAAAAGTTGTTGGAAATTTACTGGCGCCAGATTGATCCAACCAACCCTAAGGGGCAGTTTTTTGATCAAGGTCAATCCTATCAAACAGCAATTTTTTATCATAATCTGGAGCAGCAGCGCCAAGCTCAAGCATCCAAGCAGATCCTCGAGAAAAGCGGTCGATTTAAGGATCCTATCGTCACGGAAATTCTGCCTGCTACAGCGTTTTATCCTGCGGAAGAATACCATCAAAGCTATCATAAAAAAAATCCTGCAAAATACGGTCGATACCGTCAAGGGTCAGGGCGGGATGCTTTTCTTGAAGAACACTGGTGCATAGACAAAGACAAAGATCTTGAGCTTAAACGATCGCAACTAACACGGCAGCAATATGAAGTTACTCAAAAGGGAGGAACAGAACCACCCTTTAAGAACGAATATTGGAATAATGAAAAAGCAGGTATTTATGTTGACATAATATCTGGAGACCCTCTTTTCAGTTCTCTGGACAAATTTGATTCGGGTTGTGGTTGGCCCAGCTTTTCTAAACCGTTTCGGCCAGAAGTCGTTAGGGAAAAGTTAGATTCCAGCCATTTGATGCAGAGGACAGAAGTAGTGAGCTCAAAGGCCAGTGCCCATCTTGGTCACGTTTTCAATGACGGTCCCGCCCCGGAGGGTTTACGCTACTGCATCAACTCTGCTGCACTGCGGTTCATTCCCAAAGAAGAACTTGAAAAAGAGGGCTATGGAGAATACCTGAGGTTTTTCCCTTAATGAATATTGGTAGGGGCACGATGCATCGTGCCCCTACCAATATGATATCCGTGAATAATAAAAGGACCGAGGCGCAACTTCGGTCCTTCTTTACCGGATCGTTTTTTGGACGATCTGGTTTTTGGTTTACTTTATTACCAATTGTTGCGAGGAGTTGGATGGAAGCATTCTCGACAATACACAGGCTTATCGCCAGAAGGTTGGAAAGGAACTGTCGTTTCTTTTCCACATTCAGCGCAGACAGCTGGATACATCTGGCGCTCTGAACGGTTGTTATTGTACCCTCCGGAAGGTCGGTTTTGTGCTTTCTTAGCGGCGCGGCATTCAGGGCATCTCCCCGGCTCGTTAGTAAACCCTTTTTCTGCAAAAAAATCCTGTTCTGACGCTGAGAAAACAAATTCCTGACCGCAGTCCCTACAAGTTAAAACCTTGTCTGTAAACATTAAAAACACCTCTTCATTTAGTTATGGATTATCCGCAAATGCTCGGGAAGCTTTCAGCTTCCCCACGATTTCGGTGACTTTATAGAGTATAACCACTGTTTTGGATTTTTATCAATGTGCGCAATTTACCATATCTATACTCATTGCATCATCGCTAAACGGTTGGACGTGACAAAAGAGGCAGAACGCATTCATCGAAAGATAGCACACAGTATTCTCTGAACGAAATTTCCAGTATAAGGTTTAACATATTCTCCATACAAAGGTCACAAAATACAAACAAGTTTATATTAATATAAGTTATATAGATGGTTTACTCGTTGCCTTCATGCCCCCTCCTATAAAGGGGGCTCTTTTAGCTACAGTTTACTGACCAAATTTCCAGGCTTATGGACGGAGAGATAGTGAATGTCAGAATTCGAAGAACTAATTATAGAAATTGAAGAATTACGCTTAGATATGATCAAAGTAAAAGAGGGAAAATCGTATTTAGATCCGGAAGTCATTAAAGCAAGCCAAAAGTTGGATGTCGTTTTAAATGCATATCAAGCTAGGCTAATGCGGGTGAAGATGATTGAAGATGATATATAGGTGCAATACTATTCATAATTGAAATTCTCTCGGGAGAAATAGAAGGAATTTGCTTCGAATTTAGAGAATAGTAAAGGTAAGGGCAAAGGCAAAAAATTAAATAAACTTCATTTACTGAAGATAAGGAGATTTTCGATATGGAAAGACCGCAGAGTAATCCCAGTCGTATGGTAGTTATTGAAAATAAAAGTAATGGTGAGCGTTTTTTAGTTGATCTTTTAAAAGGTCAAACCTATGACAAAGAAGTATATACTAAAATTACTTATGAAGTTCCGCTCAAGAAGGAATTCTGGGACTTACCACGCTTAACTAAGTCCAAATAAGAAAAGTTTATTATGCCTATTAGGTATTATATGAAACATAAAAAATCAAGACACCACCAGTGGTGTCTTGATTTTTTATGTAAACAAGGCGGAGAAAATGCTACTTAATTATATTATTGCCTTTTTAGTTGAGTGATTCTGCCAAAACGCGAGGTGAGTTGGCCACGGGGGATGAGTTGGTAACGGGAGATGAGTTGGCCTTGAGGGATGAGTTGGCCACGGGGGAAAAGTTGACCCACGAAAGTGAGAACCTTAGCCGGTGCGTTGGCAATAATCCAGTCCCCTAGTTTAACTGCAGCTATGGCCAAGAAAATTCCTGCGATGACATCTGTTACCCAATGAATCTCAAGATAAAGAGTAGAATAAATGATCGAGAGGCAAAAAAGTGTCCAAACCCATTTGAATAATTGATCCTTTTCTCTCCAAGCGAGCAAAAGCATAGCGAAGGCTATCGAAGTGTGCATTGAAGGAAAACAATTGACTACGGCCACAGCCGCATCAGCTGCGGAAAGATGGCGAGCCATGCCATCGGGTTGACCGAGAACATACCAGACTTCATTCACGTGAATCGTGAGATAAAAGGGGAAAATTAAAACAAATTGCAAGACATGAGCTGACAAACTATAACGCATCATTTTTATAGAATCCTTGCTTAGAAAGGAACGAAAAACGGGTATTAGCACGGGAAGGGTAAAGCCATTAGCATAAATCCAACGGAAATAGCTTGTCAGCCATGGAGTTTGGATCACTCGAAACATCCAGCCGCTATTACCAGGTATTGCTTTGAAAAGAGCATCTAAGTCTAAAAGGTGGGTCCTAGTACCGAGCTGCCAATAAACAACATCATTCCAAAAGGGAGGGAAATATTGCCACATCAAGATCGGAAAAAGAACTAAGGGGATCCCGAGCCAGAGGAAACGTTGCCAAGAAATCGGTTTGCGATCAGATTGCACTCCCCAAAAAGCCGCTACTAGTAAAAGATAGGAGTAATGGGCAGAACGGTTCGGAGCAACAAAAACGTAGACAACAAGAGCAATTAGGCAGAGTTGTAAAAAGTATTTCTTTGGCCAGGCTATCGTTCTAATTGCTGTAAAGTCGATAGAAGAGATCATGTAGTTATCTCACTCCTTTCCAATAGTGTACATTAGCTGTATAAGCTTTGCGACGAGCGAGTTTTGGTCCATGAATAAATTTTGATCGCGGAACCTGAATTCGGGTATTTGAACGCCAAGACGAATACCAATGACAAAGAGGATACAGGATCATCAAACCTAATAACCAAACCGCAACTCCAAACGTTAAAGAAAATCCATTGAAATTTGAGAGTAGTGCAGGTATTGCGGCGTAAAGCCAAAGATGAGTATTGTAAAAGAAAAGTGGAACCCGACCAAAGTTCTCTAAGACCCCGCCAATCTTTGAAGTTTGTGGTAACTTATAAAATAAGAAAAGCAATAAAAATACAACGCCGAGATAAAGTAGAAAAAAGTCTGGGCTCGGGGGGTATTTAGAAAGGCCGAAAAAGCCTTGAAATGTGCCATCCGGAAGAAGGTGATCCCCTATCCCAGCGAAACGGAGAATAAAGAAAAGGGCCAAACTACTGATACCTGAGACAGCAAATCGTCTGGCTTCGTAGGCAATTCCTCGCTGTTGGGAGTAGGTGTGTCCGTACAGCCAACCAAGGGACAACGGTACTAGCCAAGGGATGACGGGAAAGTTATTATTCACTAAGGCTCCTGGCGAGAAAGGAATAGGTAAAACCAGAATAGCCTGCCAAGCCTGTTCTATGGATTGATGGAAGGGATAGTTCGAAGTAAAGCCTGGTAGAAACAATTGGCTCAATAAATAGAGGAGTCCAGTTATTCCGAAAAGTTTCCAAGGTGATATATGGCGTCCAAACGAAAGAAAAAAGAACCCAATACCAAAAGTAGATAATACGCTCAGGGAGAAAAAAGTTCCCCAAGTTAGGATGGAAAGTGATTTTGCTTGCAAGAGCAGAGGGAGATTAAAGGCTGGAGAAGCAATCAACACTTGAAACGCGATAAGGAGCATTCCTCTACGCCATAAATGATGGTTGATACTGGAACTCAAAAAACCCTTTGCTTCACGCTTTTTAATGGATAGGGCTAGTACATAACCGGCGATGAAGAAAAAACCGGGTGCACAGATACTAGACAAAAACATAACAATAAGAGCTAGAGCGCTTGAGATGCCAAGCGGATTGAAAGTGACTGCACCATTAATCAGAAGAGGTAACCCCTCATTATTAACGCGTCCACTACTCCAAAAGAACAAGGCATGATCTAATGCCATAAAAACCATAATTAGGCCACGGGTTCGATCTAAAAATGGAAGTCTATTTGAAATACTTTCAGTTGCTTTTAGACTTTTAGGTTTAGTTGCATTGGCCGCAAAGCTTAAACTCAACTTAAATCATCTCTTTCCTCAAGGTTATTCATTTCTCAATTATACTCTCCAATAATATAGAAAATCTGCGTATTTTATGACGATGTTGTTAAGATGAGGTTAAGGGCTACGGGTATGGGTCTAGGTACGATAAAAAATGCTCCACAATCCCAGAAAAGCAGGATATGTAAAGCGGAAATTAATTATTATCTGATATGGGTAACAAATAAATAGGTCTGGAATACCAATATCCTAGCCATATTTCTGCAAAGGGGCATTAAGGCATGTATATTCACGTGGTACAGAATGGCGAAACGTTGGTGGCACTTGCCAATCATTATAAGATGACTATTCTGCAGATCGTTGCGGCCAACGGTTTATCTGTTTCCGATACTTTAGCCATTGGCCAGGCTCTTGTGATCCCTCAAGCAAATCCCCTCGCTAATCATCACCTGATAAGCAGACCGTCCAAAGAAGTTAATGCCTATTTGATAAATCTCGGAAGCGCTGGTCAGAGCATGACAGAACTAGTTGGAAATGATTTAACTTATCTAAGTCCTTTCAGCTATAAGGTTAATAGGGATGGTAGCCTCAAAGGTTTAAATGATTTTCAAGTGTTAAATATCGCACGCTCAAAAAAAGTTTCACCACTTATGAGTATCGCCAACATTGATGACAAAGGCTTTAATTCGGAAATTGCCCATGTAATTCTTACCAATGCCTCTGTACAAGAAATTTTTGTAAATAACCTTTTGAGTGTTTTAACCACAAAAGGTTACAGGGGTCTTAATATCGACTTTGAATACGTTCCTTCCGAAGATGGGGAACGGTATAACCACTTTCTCCTGCGGTTAGTCAAGCGCTTACACCCTCAAGGTTATTCAGTTTCAAGTGCCTTAGCCCCAAAACTATCTTCTACTCAAAAAGGTCTCTTATATAAAGCGCACGATTATTCGATTCACGGTCAACTCCTAGACTTTGTGATACTCATGACTTATGAATGGGGTTGGGCAGGTGGTCCCCCGATGGCCATTGCTCCCCTCAACATGGTGAGGCGTGTATTGGATTATGCTATCACCGTCATTCCTAAACATAAAATCATGCTTGGCATAGCATTGTACGCTCGTGATTGGACACTGCCTTTCGTAGAGGGTGCTCCGTTCGCCCGCACCTTTAGTCCTCAATACGCGATTCAGTTGGCCGCTCGTTACAACGCTCCCATTCAGTACGACTTGTTATCTCAATCCTCATTTTTTAGATATACAGACGAACTGGGCCGTAGACATGAAGTTTGGTTTGAAGATGCTCGCAGCATTCAAGCAAAGTTTACCCTTGTGAAGGACTACAACCTCCGCGGTATTAGCTATTGGGTCCTACCCACAGCATTTCCACAGGTCTGGTTCGTACAAGAGGACAACTTTAATGTGATCAAGTTAGGGTAAGACACTCTATCTCAAACGGCTGCTACTGGTTATAATGAAAGGGTAACTCATAAACAAGTAGGAGATAACTCGCAATGAATGTATCAAACGATATTTTAATAGACATCGCCGGGGATCGGAGTTTTTCTGCCCTTCTTTTAACCTGGTATGCAGCAGAAAAAAGAGATTTGCCCTGGCGGACGACGGGAGACCCCTACTCAATTTGGGTGTCTGAAGTCATGCTGCAGCAAACTCAAGTGAAGACCGTCATTCCCTATTATGAGCGATTTCTTCAGCTCTTTCCCGGTATAGAACAACTAGGGACGGCAAGTCTTGAGGAGGTATTGACAGTGTGGCGTGGGCTGGGATACTATTCCAGGGCCCGCCGGATGTGGGAAGGGGCCCGTTATCTTCTCGATCAACGAGGCGGGAAAATGCCTACGGATTACGAAGCCTTGCTATTGGTACCTGGAATCGGAAAGTACACAGCAGGAGCAATAGCAAGTATCGCGTTCGAGCAGAGAGTAGCAGCGATTGACGGCAATGTCCTGCGGGTGGTATCCCGCCTATTGGCCTGGTCTGAGCCAGTGGAGACGGCACGAAGCTATCGTCACTTTAACGCCCACCTGTTGGCCTGGCAACCAACTCTTCGACCGGGAGACTTTAATCAAGCGTTGATGGAATTAGGGGCGTTGGTTTGTACTCCGACAAAACCAGATTGTGAAAGTTGTCCGGTGACTCAAGCTTGTGAGGGTTATCTGCAAGGCGAAGTCCACCTCTACCCGATAAAAAAGTTAAAAGTAAAGCGTCAAGTGGTGACCCGTTTAACCTTTGTTTTACGCCGAGGGGAGCTGGTCTTCTTACAGAGACGTCCTTCACAGGGGCTGCTGGCCGACCTTTGGGAGTTTCCTGGAGTGGAATTAAGTCAAGAGGAGGGTCTGGATGATAGTCTACCCATGTTGACAGACGGAGAGTGGTTTGAACTTTTTCAAAAGGCTGTACCCGAGCGAGCGTTAGACGGACGGATGAGAGAACAATTCGGGCAAGGATTACCACTGCACGGACCAGTTTGGTATACTTTCAGCCACCGACGCTGGAAAATTTGCTGGGTTATTGTCGATTTTCCTGAACTGCTTGAGAATAAAATGATGGGCGTTTCTTCACTTAAAGAAGCGGGCGGGACGTATCGGTTGGATTCGAGCAAGGACCATCTGCTTGTAGATAACAAATGCTGGGTTGCGCTTCATGACTTAACTGGAATCCCTCTTCCGGTGGCCTTCAAGGCCATTGTCGAAGATTTAAGAGCAAAATAATGGCCTACCGCAGTTTCTATCTTACAACCAGATGATGTTGATATATTGATAGCGTTGCTTAAACTAGTTGACAGAACATCCGATCATGTATATTATATAAAATAATTAAATTAAATTTTCAAAAGCGAAGACGGAGAAAAGTAAGCTGTTTATTACCTTTCAGGGAGGAAGAGTCTTGACTGAAAACTCTTCTATGTGTGGTGACAGGTGAAGTTCCCTCCCGAGCTGCCAGCTGAACGAATTTAAGTAGGCTAGGACGGTTCTTCCCCGTTAACAGGAAGGAGGTATCGGATATTATTCCCGTACCTTTGTCGAGTGGGCCTTTGGCCAAAGTCGGGTGGTAACGCGAGATGTAGCTTCTCGTCCCTTCAGGGATGAGGAGTTTTTGTTTTGCTAGGCCTAGACAACTTGACAAACGCGAGTTTGATATGCTGTACTTTTTAGAGAGGGCCAATTTGGCCAAAATGGGTGGTAACGCGGAAGTCCACGGCTTTCGTCCCTGTCAGGGGATGTGCCGTGGACTTTTTTGATTAACTTTAAGGGAGGCTACTATATTTATGAAAGATTTGCGCTTAGCTGGGCTCAGTAATGAAAGAAGTATCATCAAGGTCAATGGGGTAACCATAGGAGGAAAAGAAATTATTCTGATGGGTGGACCCTGTGCGGTAGAATCAAGTAAGCAGATGAGTCAGTCAGCTGAAACCGTAAAAAAGGCGGGAGGTAAGATCCTGCGCGGTGGGGTTTTCAAACCGCGTACATCGCCCTATAGTTTTCAGGGTTTAGGTAAGGAAGGACTGAACTATTTAGTTCAAGCTGCTAAAGAACAGGATTTACTCTGTGTTACAGAAGTGATTGACACACCAAGTTTGGAGTTGATAGCAGACAAAGTCGATATTATTCAAATAGGTGCCCGCAACATGCAGAATTTTGAGCTTCTGAAATTGCTTGGTAAAATTGATAAACCAATTATCCTGAAAAGAGGGTTGTCTGCCACGATTGAAGAGTGGTTGTTAGCGGCTGAATATATTCTGGCTGCGGGCAATTCTCAAGTTATACTTTGTGAACGAGGGATTCGGACGTATGAACCCAGCACAAGAAACACGTTAGATCTCAGCGCGGTAGGGGTCGCCAAAGAACTTTCTCACTTACCAGTCATTGTCGACCCGAGTCATGCCGCGGGGAGAAGAGATTTGATTTCATCTTTATCCAAGGCCGCTATTGCAGCAGGAGCTGACGGTTTGTTAATTGAAATGCACCCGAATCCTGCTGAGGCTACAAGTGATGGATCCCAGTCCTTGTACCCGGAACAGTTTGTCCAACTAGCCCGAGAACTAGGGACGGTCGCCGGAGCGGTCAATAGATTCTTTGCTTGTGGAGGGCAAGGAGACGAGGAAACCTTGGAAACCCTGGAATCCTTGCGCATCCAGATTGACGGTATCGATCAAACTATAATTGAAAGCCTAGCAGCTAGGATGCAAATCGTCAGAAAAGTAGGGGATCAAAAACGACTGGATTGTGTTAAAGATGCCAGCCGGGAAAAAGAAATTATTCAGCGCTTAGTTAACTTTGGTACTGAACTACAACTTTCACCTGAATTAGTAAAAAGGATATACCCTTTGATTTTTGAGTTTGCAGTTCAATCACAAATTAAAACTAAACTAGCTAAGGAAAAAGAAAGAGAAAGAGATCTGTCGTGCTATCCAATAGGAAGTAAATAAATCAGATTCTCCTTTCAGTCAAAGAAAAGCCCTTAGGAAAGAGCTCGTTCTCCTTCCTAGGGGCTTTCCTATTTTGCATATTTATAGTACTAAAAATATGCAAAATACTAAAAAGTTAATTTATGGTAACAATATAGTTTATAATTTCTTTTAAAGAGGATTATGCTTAAATATTTTCAAGGGGGTTATTATGGACCGTCCCGAAGCTGATTCTTCTGTTCGTCGTTATATAGCCTATGTTAGTACATTTGGCACAACGCAACTTCAATCAAAGAATCCGTATGTAATCGCTTGGTGGTCAATGGCCTTTCCAGGCGCGGGGCATATCTTGTTATGTAAATACTTAAGGGGATATCTTTTGTTTCTCTGGGAAGTTTTTGTGAATTACCATGCCCATATTAACCTGGCAATTCTATATTCTTTTACAGGTAGATTCCAAATGGCAAGAGATATTCTCGATATTAATTGGGTATTATTTTATGCTCCGACTTATCTTTTCGCCGCTTGGGATAGTTATCGAAGTACTGTTGAACTCAATCATCAATATATACTAGCAGCCAGAGAAGATGCCGAAGTCAAAATATTTAACATAGGGCTATTTGAAATTAATTATGTAGAGAAGAGAATACCCTGGCATTCGGCCGTGTGGTCGGCCTTGATGCCAGGGCTAGGACAGGTCTTACTTAATCGGATCCCGGCTGCTTTGTTTGTAACAATCTCGTCTATTGCGATTGCCGTGCAGTCTAACCTACTCCCTGCAATCTATTACACTTTACTCGGCCAGTTTGCAGCCTCTAAAGCTATTCTTAATCCACAATGGTTCTTAAATCTTCCGAGTCTCTACTTATACGGTATCTACGGTGCCTATATGAAAACTGTGTTTTACAACAACCTATTCGATTGGGAACAAACTAAATTTTTGAAGAAGAATTATGAGAATAAAGATTTCAGAATGCCATTTAAAAAAGCGGATGGAAGCGGTGAAGGTATGTATATTATCTCAACATTTGACCATTCAAATTATCTGGAATTGGCTATTACGGCCATGCAAATGAAAGGAATTGCCAAAGAACACATTCTTGGGGTATCAATGGATAAGCGAGGGGAAGACAGAATGCTATTTGATTCGATTCATTCCTCGGATGGTTTAAGCATGTTGGATTTACCTTTTATACTTGCAACTATATTTTGTCTTATTGGAGGCATTTACGGCTTT
This sequence comes from Desulfosporosinus sp., assembly GCA_031292095.1. Lineage (GTDB taxonomy): Bacteria > Bacillota > Desulfitobacteriia > Desulfitobacteriales > Desulfitobacteriaceae > Desulfosporosinus. The sequence goes on along the minus strand of JARLHU010000205.1, from coordinate 3,307 downwards.
ATACTATTATGGGGGCCGATTCTATGGGGAATAATCGGTATAGTTGTTGGGTTTAGTTTAGGTCTAATTATTAAGCTGATAACCACTAAGAAATACAATAATAGACAGAAAAAAGAAAAGTCAACTGAAGTTGTATTAATCATTGATTGTAAAGAAGATCAGTTGGAAATGGTAAAAGACTTACTTTGGGAGCATCATGCTCTTGGGGTTAGAAAATTAAGTCTGAATTAAGTCTCAAGAGCTGATATTTCTGGGATGAAACTATTCGAGCAGGATATACGGTGGGTTAACTAGAAGTATTAGTGTTAATGAAATTCAGACTCGCGTCAATCCATACTGCACATTGAGGAAGAAGGGGTGTAATTGCTTACAGTAAACCATTTAGTGGAGGAATTTGATTTTGAGGTGCTAGCTGGGCATATGGGGTTAGACAAGGAGATCACGGAGTATAGCTTAAAACGTCCCAGTGCCGAACTGGCTGGTTATTTAAAGCATTTGGCACCTAAGCGTATTCAAGTTTATGGACGGACTGAATTAGGGTTAATCCAGCAATTTGAAGATTCTATGCGTCGCGTAAAACTTGCTCAAGTGATGGTTACAGAAGTCCCTTGTGTGATTATCACTCGAGGTTTAACGCTTCCTTTGGAGTTTATTGAATTAGCCAGTGAGCGGAAGATACCCCTCTTGACAACCCATCGAACGGCTACCCAACTCTTTTATCTTTTAATTCGTTACCTTATCAACCAATTAGCTCCCTGCACGGATGTTCACGGCGTGTTAGTCGATGTGTATGGTGTGGGGGTTTTGATCACAGGTGAAAGCGGAATTGGTAAAAGCGAGGCGGCTTTAGAACTTATTAAAAACGGGCATTTGCTGGTTGCCGATGATGTCGTAAAAGTTCGCCGGGTTGATGAAGAGAGATTGTTAGGCGCCGCTCCGGCAACGCTCCGGCATTTGCTTGAGTTACGTGGCTTAGGAGTTTTGGATGTGACAACGCTGTTTGGAGCAAGTTCAGTGAGGAATGAGAAAGTTATTCAGTTTATTGTTCAATTGGAAGAATGGCAGCAAGAAAAAATTTATGATCGATTGGGGATTGATCCGCCGCAAACACGAGAGATCCTTGGGATTTCTGTTCCTGAGATCACAGTTCCAGTTCGTCCAGGGCGAAATCTGGCTACGATTATTGAAGTTGCCGTTATGCAAAATAGAAACACGACTGCTCAGAGCAAGACGCGCCGCCGCCTTGTCAGGGACAAGTGATCGCTATTTTGGTATTCTGAGCTGGCGGAGTAACCGCTGACAAATAGAAGCATTTGAGGAGAGAAAAGAATGGGTGCGTGCGTGTTTTGTACACTGCCGGAAACAGAAATCTTAGCAGAGAACGAACTGGCCAAGGCCTTTTTTGACAAGTATCCTGTCAGTGCAGGGCATGTTCTGATTATTCCCAAGAGGCATGTCGCAAATCTTTTTGAGGCGACCCCGGAAGAGATGGCGAGCATCGGAGGACTTCTTAGGAGAGTAAAGGAGCAAATAGACGAGCAGTTTCACCCAGATGGCTACAATGTGGGAGTTAATGTCGGAGACGTTGCAGGGCAGACGGTTTTTCACTTGCATGTTCATGTCATCCCCCGCTATAGGGGAGATGCTGGAACTGTGCATTGGCATTCATAAGGCTTCGTCGGAAGCCTTCTTGATTTTGGTGTGGTATAATAGCCCAATTCTCTAATTAAAATATTGCTACAGCGACTGTTAGGGGATATAATGTCTAAATAAGATTGTGCAATAAAATTCAAACTTGGAGGTTGACTAATAATGGAAAGAATTTTTAACTTCAATGCAGGCCCAGCCACACTTCCGCTTGTGGTTTTAGAAGAAGCTCAGAGCGAACTGCTTAATTTTAAAGGCACTGGCATGTCAATTATGGAAAATAGCCACCGCTCCAAAGCATATGAGGCTATCAATTCAGAGGCTGAAGCGCTGGTCAAAGAATTACTGGACGTACCGGAAAACTATCGGGTTTTGTTCCTCCAAGGAGGAGCAAGCACCCAATTTGCTGCAGTACCCATGAATCTAGTCTCCGCAGACAGTCACGCTGATTATATCCTTACTGGCGCTTGGGCGGAAAAAGCTTATAAGGAAGCCTCAAAATTTGTTAAAACCAATGTGGCTGCCAGTACGAAGGATGAGAACTTCAACCGCATTCCTAGAGTTGATGAAATCAAGGTGAGTGATGGTCCAGCTTATGTACATCTTTGCTCTAATAACACAATCTTTGGTACCCAATGGCAGTCTTTTCCGGACTTAGGTGACGTTTCGCTAGTTGCTGACATGTCGAGCGATATCATGTCACGTCGTTTCGATGTTTCGAAGTTTGCTTTAATTTATGCCGGATCCCAAAAGAACTTGGGCCCAGCCGGGGTAACCGTAGTCATTATACGTAAGGACTTATTGGAGAGTATCCCTTCCAACATTCCCACAATGTTACGCTATGATATTCACGCTAAAAACGATTCCATGTATAATACCCCACCCACCTTTTCCGTGTATATGGTGAATCTAGTTCTGCGCTGGCTTAAAAATAACGGTGGACTGGTTGCAGCTGAAAAACGCAATGCGGAGAAAGCAGCGTTAATTTATAATGCCATTGATAACAGCGAAGGCTATTATCGAGGCCATGCTGTTCCAGATAGTCGCTCATTGATGAATATCACGTTCCGTCTGCCAAACGAGGAGCTAGAGAAAGCCTTTGCGGCGCAGGCCACACAACAGGGTTTGATCGGTTTGAAAGGGCACCGTTCTGTGGGTGGTCTGCGGGCATCCATCTATAATGCCATGAGTTTGGAAGGCTGCGCGGCCTTGGTCGAGTTCATGAAAACCTTTCAAGGTAATAATAAGGGGTAATTAGGGGCACAATACATCGTGCCTTTACCTAATACAAAACCACAGTTAGTGAATTGAAGGAAAAGGGCGGCCGAGTCGGAACTACCGATTGGGTTGCCCTTTTAGTTTTAACTTTTATTTAGTTTTTCTGTGTAAGGGTCTCTTGAACTGAAGAATTTTAGCCAGTTAATACATAATTATAGGTTAAGACCTTTCTTAACACCCTTGTGTGAATAAATAATACCCTTGATTCCCGTGAAAAATTATACCTACATCAATAAACCCAGATTTTACAGGCATTTTGGTGTTTTTGTAGGTATAAAAATTATACCTACAAATTGAATTGCGAATCATTATTTTTGTGACTATTCAGGTACTCAGTTAATCAACCACAGATTACACAGATTAACACAGAATAAATACATTT
>JARLHU010000204.1 GCA_031292095.1 Desulfosporosinus sp. | reverse complement strand
GTTAGTTTCAGCTAATGTGTCGTTTTTACTTATCCATTTCAAATATCTATAGGCATTAAGTGGAGGAAGAGTCATTACTACAGCTATGATATTATTATTTTTGAGAAAATTTAAAGTCTCCTTGAGTTTGCTTCCAAATGTATCAAAATCCGTCTTGGGTTTGTGGATGGCATTTGGATTGTTGCAAACTTCATCCCAGTTAAAGTCACAATCATTTCCTCCGTACTCCAAAAGAACTACATCCGGTTTGTTATTCAATACGTCATCTTTGAGTTTAGTGAAACCTTTAATAAGTGTATTCCCAAATCTGGCGGTATTGCGAATTATCCCGTTGAATTTACTTTGTAGAAGATTGATGTAATTATCTTCCAAAATCATATATTTTCTTTTGCTTTCATCAAAAATTATTCCTTTAGATATGGAATCTCCTGATACCGTAAGTTTACAACTGTGTTTACTATCGTTTTCGCTCAATTCTAAGCACCTCTTTAAAATTATGCTTATTTTCCTTAACTGTTATATAAAGATAAAATTAATTTCAAGTAAATGTTTCAGCGTGAGCTTATAGGAACCTCATAATTCAGCTATATATAAGAAAATACTCTAGAGTAAATATTCTAGCAACCAAAGTAAGTGTGTGCCAAATAACGGTAGTTGTCAAATTTATTATCTTCCGTATTGTTTGCAACAGTAACTGAGAATAAAATGATTGGCAATGAAGTAATTAAATTCACAACGAATAACGTGCAATATACCGTCTCTAGCATTCCGGGGGGAGGTGCTTCGCTCGATGAGTTGAAAAAAATCTGCACCAGTATCGCCGTTCCAGCAGATATCCCGCCTACAGAAATCTTTATTGAAAAAATAGGGCTTAAGGTTTCTCACACCAACGAATTTTATTTTGAATTTAAGATATGAACGATTATACTTCTATAATACTGATTTGCTTGTATGAAAAAATGTGATTGGGTTAATCTAGACTGGTACGTTAATTTAGACTAGGGGGTGAAAGATATGCAAAGTCCTGAAGTAAAATGCAATGTCAATGAGTGTAGGTACAATGAACAATCAAAAACTTGTACTGCACCAAGTATTCAAGTAACTAAACACCAGACTCAAGCTACATCACATGAGGCCACTGATTGCGGTACATTTATGATGCGCTAGATTCCCCTTAGTTAGTCGCTCATGGCGAGAACTTTGCGGACTAATGGCTCTCAAGTCAATAACAATCATAACTAATTAAAGGAGGAGGAGCATTTCATAACGCTTATCCTCCTTTATTCATTTCTTTCACAGGATATACTCCGCTATTATGAACGCATTAAGAGGAACTTATCGAATACGTAAATAGCACCATTATTGTTGGTAATTTTTGCTCTGAGTATTTACACTAATCAAATAGGGGCCAATGAACAAGTAAATGATTGACGTGAACGGTCAGATTGTTTGCGGATGGTCTGGCTTTTTTTGTTTTTTTGGGTTATTATTGCTCAAATTAAACTTTATTGCGATACAATGAAAGAAATGTGATTTAAAAAATGCTAGGAGGTGTTTTTGTATGAACGGTTATGTGGTAGTAATAACGTTATATTGTATAGCTTTAGTAGGAATAAGTTATGTTGTATCTAAATTTGTAAAAGGTGGAAACGACTTTATGGTAGCCGGAAGAAAACTCGATTCAGGGTTATTATTCACTACATTGATAGCGGCTAACCTTGGAGCGGGTTCTACAGTTGGTATTACTGGATTATCCTATAAGTTTGGTTTATCAGCAGTTTGGTGGTTGTTTATGTCAGGTTTAGGCAGTATTGTACTTGCCCTTTTTATTGGACCAAAAATTTGGGAATTATCTATTAAATACAATTTACTCACTGCCGGTGATTTCTTGGATAAAAGATATTCAAAAAAGTTTAAAGGTGTTTTTTCTACAATGATGGCAATTGGGACATTAGCATTATTCGCAGGACAACTTATGGGTGTTGCCTGGATATTAGAGGTTACAGCAGGTGTACCTAAAGTCATAGGAGTAATTATTGGTGCAGTCGTTGTTACTATATACTTTGCATTTGGAGGATTGCTATCAGCTGCCTATGTAGGACTACTGAAATTAGCCGTAATGTTGATAGGTTTTATTATTTCTGTTCCTTTTGCCTTAGGTAAAGTTGGTGGATTCAGCGGGTTACACTCAATGGTTGCCGCCAATTTAGGAAATGTTGCGCAAACAAATAGTTATTTCAGTTTTTTTGGATTAGGTGCGACTATTATAATAGGCTATTTTTTCATGCTCACTCCATCATTTTTCATATCCCCAGGTTTAGTTGGAATAGTTTTTGGGGCTCAGGATACAAAAGCTATAAGGAAAGGCACTATGTATAATGCTTTAATGCAGTTTGCTTTTGCTTTTATTCCAGCCATACTTGGAATGTGTACGTTTGCAGTATTTCCACACTTAGCAACACAGGACTTGGCCTTACCTACAGCAATGAAAGAGCTCCTGCCTTTCTGGGCATCAGCAATAGCTTTGGCTGCAGTTTTTGCAGCTGAAATAAGTACAGCAGATGCAGTTTTATATATGTTGACTACATCCCTTACGAATGACATATTTAAGACATTTGTAAAACCTAAAACTACTGACATTGAATTACTAAAAATGAGTAGAGTGGTTACTTTTGTAGCAGGAGTTCTCGGAATTGGAATGTCCTTGATACTTCCTAATATAATAACAGCACTTTCAATCTTTTATACTTTAATGTCTGTATCTCTCACTGCGCCACTACTTTTCGGCTTATTCTCAACTCGCCCTTCTGCAGCAGCAGCTTCAGTTTCGGCAATTCTGGGAGTTGGGGTTACATTAATATTAACGTTTGGTGTACAAGTTAAGCCTTTTGGAGTTCTAAACGCCCAAAGCACTGGAATGATTGTATCACTAATTATAATGGCGATCATGATGTATGCATTTCCAGCCAGGGCATTTAAAGATGGCAAAAGAGAAGTAGAAATGGCATCTAAACCTTAGCCGTCCTCTTCATCACGAACCCTGGCAAAAGAAGGCTTTTGCTAATCGGGAAGAGCATAGAGCATTCGACTTATTGCCTCGTTTTGTAGCTGCGAAGCTGCAAAGGAATGGCCGATCTGAGCGGTGCAAATCGAGAGAGAGTGCGCGCTATGTCATGTGTAGAAAGAATTGTCCGGTTACCGGATCAAAGTTCTTGGAAATACTAAAAAAAATACCTCCTTAATGAAAGGAAAGTGTCATAGTAATGGCATTTTTTTTTGTTATCATCTTAATTATCGGTAAAGAATAAAAATAGTTGCTTGTTCGGATGATGTGCATCTTCCTGAGTATTATAAAGAGGGAATGGATGGTTAACTTTCTAGTTTTATTTGCCACTTCTCTAAATCGGAAAGGGGGTTATTAAAATGATGAGAAAAACGAAAATTAAAACAATCGTGATAACTACTGCTATTACCCTTTTATCGGTAACTGCCGTTTTTGCCGACACGACAAGCAGAAATACAGTACAAGCTCCAAAGTTTCCTCAAACACGATCATGTGAAGCTTCCGGTTGGTTAAAAAGCCGTCTGGATAGTTTAGTAAAAGACGGTGCAATTACCCTGGATCAAGAAGACGCTATTAAAATTGCAATCACAATAGCTAACGAAGACGCCGTAGCCAATGGCGATTTTAATGGTGTAGATAACGGTGGGTCTAAATACGTTCTGGATGGTCTTGTAACCGACGGCACAATTACCCATACTCAAGAAACCGCTATTCAAAGTGCCAACCTCAACTAAAGGTTCTTGGGTTCGATATCCAATATATCATAGGTTCTTAATAACGAACAATATATAACAATATAGGAAGGAATTGAAACAATGCAAATTTGGTTTGTATTATCATTATTATTCTCAATATTAGTAGCTGTTTTTGCTGTATTAAACTCGAATGTAGTACCCATAAAATTATATTGGGTTGACTATCAATTATCACAATCCTTAGTTATTCTCTTATCTGCTATCTTTGGAGCAATGATTGCTATATTTTTAGGAATTTTCAGCAAAGTTAAATCGACTTTAAAAATAAGAGAATTAAATTTGACAGTAAATAGTTTAGAGCAAAAAATTACTGAGCTAAATAATCAAATTATCGTATCTCAGATTAGTGACTCAAATAGTAGGTTAAATAATTCGGAAGCTCAACTTCTAGAATCGGGACATTAAGTCATTTGGTTGGTTCTGCCCCGGATTTTTTCTGAAATAGAAAGATGGCCGGAATTACTCCCAATATTGCCGCAATCATCGAAACACCAAAAGCGTCGTGGAAGGCTTGAATTGAAGCTTGCTGTTGAAAAAAACTTAAGGCATAGGTCACCGCTAGCTGTTTTGCTTGAGTTAGGTTATATCCGAACGACTGGAAATAATTCTGGTAGCGGTAGATAGAAAGTAGCGTGTTGGATCCAGTTGAGCCTTGATCAACTATTCTTTGCATATAGTAAGGCGCACGTTGATCAACAACACTTGTTAAGATAGAAACCCCAAAGGCACTTCCAAGTTGTCTTATTAAATTGAGAACGGCAGACCCTTGGTTTACCAAATCTTCAGGTAAGACACTGAAAGCCAATGTGATTGAGGGCATAATTGCTAAGCCAAGGCCGCTCCCGATTACAAAAAGGTATAATTCAACTGAATGAAGATCCGTTATTACTTGAAGGTGAGTAAAAGGATAAGTCCCAAAGATCATTATGACCATTCCCGTAACAGTCGGAATAACGGCTCCAATCCGCGGCAACAGCAAGGCACTTAATGGGATAGTCAGTAATGCCCCCGCAAATTCTGGGATCAAGATTAAACCAGTAGGAAAAGCTCCAAGATTTCGTAATTGCTGCATAAACAAGGGGAGAAGATACAAGGTTCCAAATAGTATTATCATAAGGAAAAAGGTTACAAAGATTGCTGCAGAATAAGCTCGAATTCGAAAGATCCGGAAATCGATAAGGGGTTCCTTAACGGTTTGTTCGATCGTGAAAAACAGCAGAAGCATAATAGCTGAGGTAACAAAGAGGGATACAATCTCAATAGAGGTCCAGCCATCTTCAGCACCGTTACTGATGGCGAGAAAAAGGGTAGCAAAGCCAATAGAGGAAAGGATAAAACCTACTACATCTAGTTTTTTCTGTGTTTTTTCAAACTCTTCAATTATCGAATAGCTTAGATAGCTTGTCAGGATTCCAATCGGAACATTTACCCAGAAAATAAAACGCCAGCTATCTTGGATCCCTACAAAATACCCACCGATTGTAGGCCCGAGGGCAGGCGCTAATATTAATGGAATCCCCATAAGTCCCATCGCTAGTGGAAGTTCTTCTTTGGAAAATGTTTTATTAACAATGGATAAAGCCAGGGGCATAATAATACCTCCGCCGATAGCCTGAAAGATGCGAAATCCGACCAGAGAATGAATACTCCAAGCCATCGCACAGGAAGCTGACCCTATAGTAAAAATCAAAAGGCTGATAATAAAGATCTTTTTCATCCCAAAGGTGTCGGCAAAATATGCTGTGACGGGTTCAAAGATCCCGATCGTCACCATATAGGCCGTAAGAACATATTGAGTTAAATTCATATTAGTTCCAAAGTCGATCATAATTTTAGGTATAGCTACATTCACAATGGTCATGTCGAGAAGATCCATGAAAAGTCCTAAAGAGACAACAACGAGAATCAACCATTTCTTTCGTTGCGTTAGCATCGCTTGTCCTCCTTTTAGGTGGCATAGTTTTATTTCAAGGCGTTTAGGCACATTTCTGCTACTCTTTTTACTTCTTCAGATGTAAATATTTTGCAGTTATTTATTTCTAACGAGATGGATAAATATCTAAAGGGTATCGTGAAAGATACGACTAATACCTCCAACGCGCTTATCTTCGAATTGAGTTCACCTGTTTTTAGTCCTAATAAAATACACTTCTCTGCTAATTCTAGGATAGATTTAAAATTGTCTGCCTTATCTTTGGATGGTATTTTAATATCCAGCACAACTGCAGCTGAAAATTTAGCTAACAGAGGTTCTTGATTCGCTTTCATAAAGAGCCTATCGATGGTTTTATACCCTGCTTCATAAAGCGAATTGGAGGAATCAATGTCCGATATAAAGCGATCAATAATTTCATCCATTGCTGAATCCACCAATACTTGCACTAGTTCTTCCTTGCTTTTAAAGTGTCGATAAAGATAACCAGCGGAGACCCCCGCCCTTTTGCTGATAGATTCAATAGCCATACCTCCGTAACCATGCTCTATCAAAGCTTCCATCGTTGCTTTTTTGATGTGTTCTATTTTTTCAGGTTCGGCAATTCTTGACATGAACATACCTCCCAATATTATAAATAAATGAATATTCATTTATTTATAATATTATATACTTTTGTTAATTTTGATGTCAATATAGGGCATAGAGCAGATAGATTTTTAATTAAAATATTAGGTATAAGAGAGGTGGAGTTATATGCCATTGCATCGGCACAAGAAAAATGTAGATGAAGATGAGTTTAAAGATATTTATTCTAATTCGATATGTCATACTCAGCTTCCAAAAGATGAGTTGCCGGAGAAATCTTCTGAACCTCAAGTAATTAAGCAACTGGTTCAAGACGAGCTCTTTATGGATGGAAATGCACGGCAAAACTTAGCAACATTTTGTACTACGTACATAGAAGATGAAGTTCGTGACTTAATGGATCTATCAATTGACAAAAACATGATAGACAAGGATGAGTATCCACAAACAGCTGAAATTGAACAGCGATGTGTGAACATACTGGCAGATCTTTGGCACGTACCGGACAAAAAAAATACCATTGGGTGTTCAACAACTGGATCTAGCGAAGCCGCCATGCTTGGCGGTTTGGCGCTTAAATGGCGGTGGCGCAAACGTCGTGAAGCTGAGGGAAAAGCCATCGATAAACCTAACTTTGTATGTGGACCAGTACAAATATGTTGGCATAAATTTGCACGGTATTTCGATGTAGAAATTAGAGAAGTCCCGTTAACGTCAAATGAACTAGGTCTTAATCCTGATCATCTCAAAGATTATTGCGATGAGAATACCATTGGGGTAGTGGCAACTTTAGGTAGTACTTTCACGGGCGTTTATGAACCTGTCGAGGAGTTGGCTCAGGCTCTGGATGTCTTTCAGAATGTAACAGGTTTAGATATTCCAATTCATGTGGATGGAGCTAGTGGTGCGTTCATTGCACCCTTTATACAGAGAAAACTCAAATGGGATTTTTGCATCCCACGGGTTAAATCTATTAATGCGTCCGGTCATAAATTTGGTATGGCACCCCTGGGTGTTGGTTGGGTGCTCTGGAGGACCGTGGCGGATCTATCTAAAGAATTGATCTTTAATGTTGATTATCTTGGTGGTCAAATGCCAACCTTTGCTCTTAATTTTTCGCGTCCAGCGGGTCAAATTATTGCCCAATATTACAAGTTCCTAAGATTAGGACGTGAAGGGTACACCGCAATTCAAAATAACTGTGCTTGTACAGCTCAGTATTTAGGTAGTCAGCTTAGAAAAATGGATTTATTGGACCTATTATATGACGGTGATGGTGGTATACCAGCAGTTTGTTATACCTTAAAGGATGAAAGTACTGCAGGATTTTCGCTTTATGAGCTCTCGGATCGTTTAAAAATACATGGTTGGCAGGTTGCCTCCTACCCGCTACCAAATAATCGCCAGAATATAATAGTTCAACGTATTTTAATTCGTCACGGTGTTAGTCGAGATATGGTATCTTTACTCCTTCGTGATTTGCGTAAAGAATTGGATTACTTAAAAAACAACCCGACATATACTTCTTCCAACAAAGTTAGTTTCCACCATTAATTAAGGCATATGCAACAAAATAACAAGTCAAAGATACCTTAACCAAAGGATATTATTCTGCACTGCAGAGGGATGATGAATTTATTTGCCAGATCGTTGAGACGGTCTGGCTTTTTATGTTTTTCAGAGATTGGTTTTGGAACAGCAAATAGTCATAGTTAAAACTGTTTGCGAGCATATGTACTTACGATAGAATGGACAGTCAATTTCGTATAGACTTACTATTCACAAAATGCTAAACTTAATTAATAGAATTATTATGTATCGCTACAAATACCTATGAATGACGGTCGGAATATCTCAAAACATAGCGTCAAGTGAAAAAAATGACGTATTACACATTGAATTACAACAAACTAGGGTTCTATAAATGTCAGAATTTGCCGACGATGAGCAGATCGTCCAGATGAATCTAACCTTTAAGGACAGTATGGGCACTTTAGTTGATTAACTGAATCATCAATAAAACTGATTACGAATACTTTACTTAGTTAAGTGGATGAAAGAAGCAGATTCTATCTACGCTGTGAGAGGTGATATTTAGTGCTATTTAAAGTGAATTGTGAAAGATGTGAGGATCTCCTTATCAGAGGGAAAATTTATAATTACAGAGGCAAAAATCTCTGTGAGGATTGCTATATCCTACTTTATATATTTGGCAAAGAAGCTCCTGAGGAGATATCAAATTTACGGCAACGTCGCAGGAGTTCGACGGCAGTGGTGCACCAATTAGCAAATAGAAGGTAAGTTACCACAATCGAATGTATCAGACTCGGCAGAAGTTTAAAGAAAATATGGACAGAAATATTGATTCTTATATAAATTAAATAAGTACACTGTATTTTGGGCACTCGCTTATTATAAAAGGAGTGCTTTTTTCTTTACCCAAGATGTCCGACAGACTATTATACAGAATTGAAGAGCGTTGAGGCCAGGATTAAAAAATCTAAAAGTGCGAGAAGTTATCTGTGAAATGGTTGACAAATGAAAGAGAGTGGAATATATTAAAGCATAGATACCCATCCAGGGTATGGGGATAAGGAGTAGCGGATAACTAAGGACATCAAGGTTAGCTCGCCAAATAAAGCGACTGCCACGTATCATAATTCAAAGACGACTAAGTCAAGGCTTGCTAAGACTAGAGAGACCGGGTGTCTCTTTTAAGGAGGACGTGAGGAAATGTCAGCATTTATAATGGAAAAATTGTGTCTGGGGTGTAAACACTGCGTAAAAGCTTGCCCGGTACAAGCAATCAAAATGATGGCCCATCTTCCGGTAGTAGACCCAACTCTGTGTACGGAATGTGAGGCCTGTATGGAAAAATGTATGCATGGTGCAATTACTTTTGTTGCAACAGAGGAGAATAAAGAGAATGAATAAGGATCAAAAAGATAAACCTGAACTTGAACTTCAGTTGAATATTGTGGAGAAAAAGTTAGCAGAGTTAAAATCGCGCTGGCCATCTCATTCTGTGCAACCTAAGATGGTGTCTGATCTGGAAGATTTAGAAGAAGAACGAGATCTATTACGACGCTTACTCGATCCAAGGTGAGTTTATTATAGAAAGTTGCAGCAGGTCGGGAAGTATTCCTATTTATGTAAGATTTCTGAAGGCTATATAGGCAAGAAAAAGCTCAAGCTAACGATTAGGGCTAGTACAGTGCAAAAGGAAATGTAAAAGCAAATTTTGATAGTAAAAATTTAGGGGGTTTAGTCATGAATACAAAGGTGTTAATCATAGGCGGTGTAGCAGGTGGAGCTTCGGCGGCCGCAAGACTTAGAAGACTCGATGAAGGCGCAGAAATCATTATGTTTGAAAGAGATGAATACATTTCCTTCGCAAATTGTGGTTTGCCTTATTATATTGGAGAAGTAATTAAGGAAAGGGAAAAACTATTAGTCCAAACTCCTGAAAGCATGAAGAGTAGATTTAATATAGATGTAAGAATTAATAGTGAGGTTATTGGTATTGATACCCTTAACAAAGTAGCTAGGGTAAGCAGTAAAGAAAAAGGCGTTTATGAAGAATCCTATGATTACCTGGTTTTGTCCCCAGGAGCAAGAGCCATTAAACCCCCTATTGAAGGGATTAACAGTAAACGGATATTTACTTTGAGAAATATACCCGATACGGATCGGATTAAAGATTATGTGGACAATAAAGGAATTAATAGTGCGGTGGTTATTGGTGGTGGTTTTGTTGGAGTTGAGATGGCTGAAAATCTGAAGGATCGAGGGCTCGACGTTACTTTAGTGGAAGCAGCTCCTCATTTGATGGCCCACTTTGATACAGATATGGTTGTATCAGTTGAAAAAGAATTGTCAGACAATGGCGTCGAAGTAATTTTAAATGATGGCGTGAAAGTGTTTAAGGACCAGGAGAGCAGTGTTGAAATAATTTTAAATAGTGGTAAAAAGTTAAGTGCAGATCTCGTGATCTTAGCCATAGGTGTCCTTCCGGATACGGGATTTTTAAAGGATAGCGGCATCTTGCTGGGAGCCAGAGGGCATATTTTGGTCAATGAAAAAATGGCAACGAATACAGCCAATGTCTTCGCCGTAGGGGATGCGATTGAAGTTGTCGATTTTGTAAACAAGCAAAATACTGCAGTTCCCTTGGCAGGGCCCGCTAATAAACAAGGGAGAATTGCGGCTGATAATATAGCAGGCTTGAATACGTCTTATAAGGGTACCCAAGGTACTTCAATTATCAAGGTTTTCGGTTTAACTGCAGCCTGTACTGGCAATAACGAACGGACTTTAAACAGATTGAATATACCCCACAAAGTCATTACCATTCATCCATCTTCTCATGCCTCGTATTACCCAGGCTCTTTGGCTATGACCTTAAAGCTTATCTTTACTGAGGAAGGTAAGGTATTAGGGGCTCAAGGGGTTGGCTATGCTGGGGTGGACAAGAGAATTGACGTGATTGCGACGGTCATTAGACTGGGTGGAACCGTCACTGATTTGACGGAGTTGGAGCTTTGCTATGCGCCGCCTTTTTCTTCAGCCAAGGATCCGGTCAATATGGCAGGTTATGTTGCGGAAAATGTTTTGGCGGGAAGAGTAGACGTTATTACAGCGGAGGAACTTTCAACCTACAATCAAGAAAATACGTTATTATTAGATGTGCGTACTGAAGATGAGTTTAATAATGGGCATCTTGACGGAGCTGTGAATATACCCATCGACAGTCTGAGAGATAGAGTGGGAGAGCTTGATAAGAGTAAAGAAATTCTTGAATATTGCCAGATCGGGCTAAGAGGTTATGTAGCTTCTAGGATTTTGACTCAAAAAGGTTATAAGGTGAAAAATATTGATGGCGGCTATAAATGTGCTTCTATGTTAAACTTTAAGCCAAGTAAAGTTGATAATTCAGATAACCTAAATCGGCAGATGATCGATCCAGATACCCAAGTTGCTAAGAGCGAAGTCGGAAAAGGAGTTAACGATTATGATAAAAGTCTGGATGCCTGTGGTTTATGTTGTCCAGGACCGCTGATTCAAGTAAAAGCGTCAATAGACCAACTCAATGATGGTCAAATTCTTAAAGTTACTGCTTCCGATCCGGGGTTTTATGAAGATATTAAGGCCTGGTGTGCCAGAACAAATAATGAACTCATTGAGATTGTAAGGAATAAAGGAACGATCCAGGCCTTTATAAAAAAGGGTAACAAATCTAATCTACTGCATAAGTCATATCCAGCTGATATGACGGTCAAAGATAATAAAACAATGGTGGTATTTAGTGGCGAGCTAGATAAAGCACTTGCTTCCTTTATAATTGCCAATGGGGCTGTCGCTATGGGGAAAAAGGTTACCATGTTCTTTACCTTTTGGGGGCTTAATATTTTAAGAAAACCTGAGAAAATATCAATTAAGAAAAACTTAATAGAATCAATGTTCGGCTTTATGATGCCTAGGGGAAGTAAAAGGCTTAAGCTTTCCAATATGAATATGATGGGCATGGGCGGTAAGATGATTAGAAGGATCATGAAAAATAAAAATATCAGCTCGCTAGAAGATTTGATTAAATTAGCGCTGGATAGTGGTGTAGAAATAGTTGCCTGTTCAATGACAATGGATCTTATGGGGTTAAAGCAGGAAGAACTTATTGACGGAATTAAAATTGGTGGAGTTGGCTATTATTTAGGTGAAGCCGAGGAAGCAAATGTAAATTTATTTATTTAAATTATATTTATACCTGCCTAGATGTTATAGTGTTAGTTGGGGAACACTTTGTATAGTCGACTTTAGGCATATGAAAGAAAATAGACTGGCATACTGACTGGATATTTTCTTTCATATGTCACATATTAGAGGAGGGTTTTCAAGATGCCAGAGGATTTTCAAACGATAAAAAGTCGCTACGAACTAGCGATCGTTGGCTGTGGGCCGGCAGGGTTGGCTGCGGCCCTGAACGCCAAAATTCGAAAACGAGATTTTATTTTATTGGGCTCAGAATTTTGTAGTCCTAAACTCTCGAAAGCTCCACAAATTGATAATTGGCTAGGTTTTCCGGAAATCGGCGGTGAAGAATTGCGTCAACGGTTCTTAAGCCACGTTAAGGAACAAGAAATAACAATTGTTAATTTTAAAGTGACAAATATTTATCCTGGACCGCCTTATACGCTGATGGGCAAAGATAAATCCTTTGAAGCGGATGCTATTATTTTAGCGACAGGTGTATCCGTGGAGAAGTTATTTCCCGGTGAAGCCGAATTACTGGGTCGTGGTGTTGGCTATTGCGCAACGTGTGACGGGCCCTTATATAAAAACAAGAGCGTTGCGATCATTTCCTATAATAAAGATGGGGAAGATGAAGCTAATTTTATGGCGGATATCTGTTCTAAAGTTTATTATATTCCCTACTACAAAGAGATTTCGAGGCTTGATCCCCGGGTTGAGGTTAAAAAGGGTAAAGTTAAGAGAATAGTGGGAGATAGTAACGTCAAACAGCTTGATCTTGGAGAGGAACAATTGGCGGTGGACGGTGTATTCATTATGAGAGAAACTCTACCTGCCGAGCAACTTATATCTGGTTTGGAAATGGATGAGGCGGCAATCAAGGTCAATCATAAACTGGAGACAAGTTTACCAGGTTTATTTGCCGCCGGAGATTGCACGGGTCAACCGTTTCAATTAATTAAAGCTGCAGGGGAAGGCGGCACTGCGGCATTACATGCCGTAAAGTATTTAGATAACTTGAAATCACCCGGGCCTAAGGTTCCTATTCTCTAAACTAAGTTATTTGTAAGATTTATTTAAGAAAAAACAATGCCCCCTAGTTACTAGGGGGTATTGTTTTATTAAGCATAGGTTCACTTGGGAGACATTCTGCAGGCTTGACTGGCAGGTGAGTGGTAATAGTTATAGAGAAAGCCTAGGTAATTATACCTAGGCCAAAAGTGTTGGGGCTAATCTTTGTCCTACTTAGGTGGTTTGGGAGGTTGTGGAGGTCGTGAAAGTTCCCAAATAATGATTAATAATAAAAGGATAATGATCGCTAGTGCAGCTATAATCATATGCTTCACTCCTTTATTTTAATTTCTGTATGTGCGATTTGGTTCCTAATACAAGATATGCAGCGTGTCCCTTCAATGTTCAGGATCCTCATAAGAGCCATCATGCTCAAAAATATATTTACGAGAAAGGCCCAGGTATTGACACCTAGGCCTAGGTTTATTACTATATTTTCTTTTCCTATCGTTAGATGTTAGTGATTTATCTGCCCCTTTTACCAGTGCCTTTACCAGTGCCTTTACCAGTGCCCTTACCAGTACCTTTACCAGTGCCCTTACCAGTACCTTTACCGGTGCCTTTACCGGTGCCTTTACCGGTGCCATTGCCAGTGCCATTGCCGGTACCAGTGCCACTACCGGTACATCTACGTGGTGCAAATGGGTTTCGAAATAAGAACATTTCAAGACCTGATTTTTTGACTTGTTCGACTAACTCGAGTATTTGAGCTTGTTGCATCCTTAGAACCACCTTTCAATTTATTCCTTTCAGGTATTGTATTTTATGGAGATATAGACCAGCTTGTTCCTAATTGATAATATTTAACAATTTTTTATCAAGTGCCTGTTTTTTCTCATATGCTGATATGGGAAGTACAGGCGAGGGAATGATGTTATGCAAGATGATGCTCTGCCAATATTCAAAATATTAATTGAGCCTACCAACCTTAAAACCTTACAAAGTAACGTATGGAACGAGGAGCACATTCCTTCCAGATTGCTAGTTGATGACATTCCCTACGAGATCGGTATCACTTATCGTGGAGATCACATTCGCAAATTCCGCAAAAAATCGTACAGAATCGATTTTGGATCATATAATAGGGCCTTTGAAGGGCGTGAGATACACCTTAACGCTGAATTTCGCGACCCCTCATTAATTCGAAACAAGCTATCTTTTGATTTTTTCCAAACAATTGGGAGTACTTCGCCTGATTGCAAGCATGTTTTCATAGAGCTTAATGGAAAACCTATGGGCGTTTATTTACAGCTTGAATCAGTTGATGATTTATTTTTACAGAAAAGGCAGTTGCCGTATGGTGCTATCTTTTATGCAACAAACTACCATGCTAATTTTTCATTATTAACCCCAAGGGATAATCCGAAACCTTCTCTTATATCTGGATATGAGCAAAAAATTGGAGAGGACGAGGATAACCGTGATTTAGAAATGCTCATATATAAAGTTAATACGATACCACGTAGCGATTTTGGTGAAGAGATTGCAAGGTGCGTTGATATCGAAAAGTATTTATTGTGGTTATGTGGTGTAGTCTGTACTCAGAACTTTGATGGTTTCATTCACAATTATGCAATGTATCATAATGGGGAAACGAAATTGTACCAGATGATTCCTTGGGATTACGATGCAACCTGGGGCAGGGATTGGAATGGACAAATTATGAAATACAATTATGTTCCTATTGAAGGCTATAATACACTAACTGCTCGTCTTCTTGATGTAAGGGATATCCGCGATCAATACCGTCTTCTTTTGGAAGAAATTTTGGAAACCTTGTTCACAGTTGCGGCTTTAGAGCCAAGAATTACACATCTGCATAAGCAATTGCGTCCCTATTTATCGCTAGATCCTTATAAACAGAAGTCTATCAATAAGTTCGATAGCGAACCGGATTTTATTCTGCGATTCATTTCGGATCGAAATATCTATCTGCGGAGTCATCTTAAGGATTTGACATGAGGGGGGTAATACGTTGCGGCCTATTATTATGAAAAATACCGAAAAATATGGTCGAGGAATATTTGCGAACCGTAATATTAAGAAGGGCGAATTTATAGAGGAAGCACCTGTAATAGTTATCCCTATATCAGAGTGGAAGCGGATGAAGAAGACCATTCTTTCGAACTACGTCTTCCGTTGGGGAGAGGATAAAGCTCTCGCTTTAGGATATGGCTCCTTATACAATCACTCCTACACTCCTAATACGAGGTATCTCACGAATATTGAAAACCAATCGATTGACTACTATGCAAGAGAAGAAATTCAGGTGGGAGAAGAAATCACCGTTAATTACAATGGTGATCCTAAAGATCAATCTCTATTATGGTTTGAAGTCATCGAGTAAAATGCTTAAGGCATATGAAAGAAAATAACCAGTCAAAGATGCCATGGATATTTTGTGTCAGACAAGGAGGTATGTTTACCTCATAGCGGGGCTATTAGGTAAACATGCCGACGCAGTATGACGCGAAATAGACTGGCATACTGACTGGTTATTTTCTTGAATGTGCCTAAATAGAGCGCCCTGGGATTAAATTCTCAGGGCATTCATATTGTCTTGGATTTAAGCACTCAGCCTCAACTCAGTACTTGTAATGAGGTATATGCTGAAAATCTACCTAAGTTCTTTAGTGATCGATTGCAAAAGTTACCTATTACCATATTTATGCATATTGTGTAGTAGCTCTAGAGAAATGCAGATGTCACCGAATAACACATAGAGTTCTTTGAGGAAGGGGGTAAACTATGTTTGTTTTAATTATCATCGCTTTAGCCGGATTATCTTTGTATTTTCTTCTAAAACCACCTACTGATTTTAAGAATGAACCCAAGTCAAGGCGCGAATCTCTTTCTGAACCTGAATTAGCAGTAACGAAAAAAGATAGTAGGCCAACAACAAAAGGCTTTCGAAAGGTCTTGTGAAAGGAGATGAAAAAATGCCAGGTTCTGCCATGATTGCCATCACGAGCACCGCCTTCATGCTTACAATCATTCTTATTCTCTGGCGACCAAACGGGCTCAACGAAGCGATCCCCGCAACGGCTGGGGCTTTTTTTGTCTTTCTGAGCGGAAGTGTCTCCGTGGCGGATTTGGGAAAGATTGGCGTTACGATAAGCGGTGCCGCTATAACCATTATAGCAACGATCGTGATGGCTAATGTCTTGGGAAGCTTTGGGTTCTTTTATTGGGCTGCGGAGGGATTAGCCTCTAGGGCAAAGGGTTCAGGTATCCGCCTCTTTTGGTACGTGAATTTAATTTGCTTTCTGATGACCCTCTTTTTTAACAACGACGGAAGTATATTAATAACGACGCCCATTCTGCTCATCTTACTTGAGCAATTTAGGCTAAAAAATCAAGATAAGATTCCTTATCTTATCTCAGGTGCATTAATTGCAACAGCCTCAAGTGCTCCGATCGGAGTCAGCAATATTGTCAACCTAATTGCTTTGAAAATCGTAGGAATGACTTTATATATGCATACTGCCATGATGTTTGTACCGGCCACCCTCGGATTGCTATTTTTGTTATTCCTTTTGTTTCTATGTTTCTATCGAAGGTTACCGCGTATACTTCCATCAATAAAAATTCGATTCGATGACCCGCATATTGGTCCTGATCATCCACCTAACCTTCCACCAGGCCATCATGCGGGTCATCGTTCGAGTCATCATCCTAGTCATCATCCAGGTCATCGTCCGGGTCATCATCCGGGTCATCATCCGGGTCATCATCCAGGTCATCATCCAGGTCATCATCCAGGTCGTTCTCCGGAGCATCACTCATACCATCACCCAGCAGTTCAGGCCCCTACCATTAATAATCGAAATAAATTCATGCGGAATATTCTTTTCTTTGTTTTTCTCGTAAGAGTGAGCCTTTTTATCGCTTCATATTTGGGCATTCCCATTGATTTGGTGGCTGTATCGGGTTCCTTATTGTTGCTCGGCTGGCGGTGGTTGTTTTTTAATATATCTCCTTCAGATTTATTAAAAAAAACGCCCTGGCACATTTTTGTATTTGCGTTCAGCATGTATGTCATCATTTATGGACTAAACAACATCGGGTTAACGAATTGGCTGATTGGTTTTTTAAAACCATTGGTTTCAGGCGATTTGCACAACGCCAGCTTAATTATGGGGGCGCTTATATCGCTCTTGTCTATCTTCTTTAACAATCATCCTGCTTTATTGATAGGAACACTCACGTTATCGAATATGCAGTTGGACCCGCTCACGTTAAAGATAGCATATTTAGCTAGTGTGATCGGAAGTGACGTAGGTTCCTTGTTATTGCCGATCGGGACGCTGGCTTCTTTGATATGGATGCATATCCTAAAGGAGCACAATGTTAAGGTAAACTGGAAAGATTATGTTAAGGTTACGATCATTGCCATACCTCCGACTGTTTTGTTCACCTTGATAATTTTGCCATATTGGGTGGAATGGGTTTATAAGATAATTTCTTAAAGAAAAGGGAGTAGGTCCAATTGAACTACTCCCTTTTCATGCGTGCAACAAGTCAAGCGTTAGCGAATGGACGTATATGACGCTCAGATCAAATGATCCGAGATGCACCAAGTTGTCCCTAAATACATATTATAATGTAGAAATATCTAAGTAAAAACGATGTAAAAACAATAAGGATTTACTTGAAAATTCTTTGGAAAAGGAGGAATAAATATGTTCATGGGTTCTTTAATGATCATTAGTGGTTGCTTCTTATATTGGCTGTTGAAACCTCCGGTTCCTCACAATTCCGTCTTAGAAGAGGAAATCGTAGTACCAAGGGATCCGTCCCTAAACGTTGAGGGCGTGGCTGGATGCTTGATTTCACAACCCTATTCACGTTAACTATAGTTGCACTAATGAGTTTGTTTCTTCTTTGGAGGCCTCATGGCCTTAATGAATCCATCCCCCCTACTATTTGCGCTTTATTTATTTTCCTGGCGGGAATCGTTCCTTTGAGTGATATTTTTAAAATAATGGGGATTGTTAGTGGGGCTTCAATTACTATTCTGTCTACTTGCGTGATGTCCATTGTCCTTGACAGTATCGGTTTTTTTCGCTTGGCTGCCTTTAACCTAATAAATCGAGCCAACGGTTCAGGTATTTTACTCTACTGGTATATAAATCTACTATGTCTCCTCATGACTCTGTTTTTCAACAATGACGGAAGCATCCTCATCACTACCCCTATTATCATTAATGTAGTTACGATTTTAAGCCTTAGAGCAAATCAACGATTCCCTTATCTTCTTTCCGGGGCATTGATAGCTATCGCCTCAAGTGCGCCCATTGCTGTAAGTAATCTCGCCAACCTGATCGTCCTAAAAACTGTTGGACTGGATTTGAATTTGTATGTGGCTATGATGTTTGTTCCCTCAATGATGGGTATCACTGCAATTTCATTGCTCCTGTTTTATTATTTTCGTCAGGATATTCCGAAAAACATTATGGTTCTCCCAGTAGCCTATATTGACGAAATACACTCCGATGCCTCCTCATCCATCCCACGTTTTTCATTAGAGGACAAAGCTCATCCTCGTCATCTTCACCTAATAGTGGACAAAGCTCATCCTGGCCATCTTCCCCTAATTTTGGACAACGCTATTCATTCACCTGTAATCGATAGGTCCATGTTTAAGGTTTGTATCGCTATTATCGTTCTGATTAGAGCCGGTCTGTTTTTAGGGGATAGCGTGGGAATCCCAACCGAATGGATCGGCATCATCGGTGCTCTCTTGCTCATGGGGTATCGATGGCACCGGAAAGGAGTAGGAGCGAACGATATTGTAAAAAAAACGCCTTGGCATTTCATATTATACGCATTTAGTAGCTATGTTGTCATTTACGCCCTTTATAATAGCGGTTTCACCGGAGTGCTTTTGAAACATCTTCGGGAGCCTATTGCAACGAACCATTTAAGTGCCTGTTTGATCAGTGGCAGTTTGCTTACGGTGATGTCTAACGTATTTAATAATATTCCGTCGGTCTTGATTGGAACCTTCACCTTTACAGGAATGGGGCTGGATATACCCACGTTGCACATTGCCTATCTGGCCAACATTCTTGGCGCGGATATTGGCTCATTAATTACCCCATTGGGAACCCTAGCGTACCTTCTTTGGATATTTCTGCTCAGGAAAAGCGGGATTAGGGTCAGTTGGGCGGATAGTTTGAAAGTAACCATCATGGTAATTCCAATTGGGCTACTCATCAGTTTGCTAAGCCTTTATTTTTGGGTAGAGTGGCTTTTCTTTTAACTGGGAATGTCTATAATTTAAACCTCGATGGAGATTCCTGAGAGAAGAAAGGAATTAGAAAAGACAAGGGTAGGAAAAATACTACCCTTGTCTTTTCATCGCGTCAGCTTGCCAGCTTTGGGCGGTGTCGTTTTACCGATAGCGGGAGCAGAGAAAGGCCTAGGCATTAATAAACACCTAGGCTTACAGCACATTGAATTGTGAGAAGATCATTTGCTGGTACGTCTATTTAATTATTCCATTCAATATACTTTTTATAGTTTTTATAATTATTGTTATCATTGGTTACTCCATTAGTATTGTTATTCTCAGGGTTATCATTATTATCGTTAACTTCGTTTACGATAAATAAGACAATAATTGCCGCTAACTCTATTACGACTGTAATACCCAGTAAACGTTCGAGCATAAAGTTACACCTCCTTTATTTAAGATAACCTTAAGAGAATGGGGTTGTCTTATATATCTTATGCAACATGTCCATCGTATGTTCATGGAAGGCGTGGGGCCATAGAATACAAGAGGGTAGGAATAATCCTACCCTTGATCAAATATTATTGGGATACAAACGTAATTCGATTAATTGGGATTCGGACGACGGGGCGGATTCCATCAATTGGATTTCCGACATTGGCAAACAGTTGAGCGTTGGTCAATACTGCAACTCCATTTTGTATTCCAGCAAAGCTGCCAACCCAAAAACTTGAATCCGTCCCTATTCCCAAGCGTGTACCAATTAAATAAGAGCCAGATAAACCTACACTTGGGGGAGCAGGATTAAAAGGTATATTAAATGCGGATTGAACTGGTAATCTAAAGGGTGATTGAACTGGTGATCTAAATGGTGACCCAAATGGTGGTTCAACAGGTAATTGAACTGGTGAACTAAATGGTGAATCAAATGACATATGGTCGATCCCCTTTTTTTATCTACCACAAGCGTGGCGACAGAAGATAAGAAATTTGAGAGCACCGTTGGTAAGTATTTATTTATATAAGCTATGTACAAGTTTTTCAAAGTGTGACAAGGTCGGTTGCCTTCCCTGTTGACATATTTCACAGTGAGAAAGGCCAAGGCATATGCGCCTAGGCCTTTCTTTACAATACTTTGTTATCGTCTGTTATTTCTGTTCTCGTTTCTCTCGTTTCCCTCGTTGTTTTCGTTTCTTTCGTTATTCTCGTCTCTTTCGTTATTGAGGGATACAAACGTAATCTGATTGATGGGGATTCGGACAAGTGGGCGGATTCCGTCAATGGGTTTTCCCATATTGGCAAACAGCTGAGCGTTGGTCAATATAGCGACACAATCTCTAATTCCACCAAAGTTGCCAACCCAGAAACTTGAATCTGTTCCGACTCCTAAACGTGTACCAAGTGGATGAGAGTTAAATAGACCTACAATAGGGTTAACAGAACTAAACGGAACTCCAAATGATCGAAATAACATATGGTCGAGCTCCTCTTTTTTCATCTACCACATACGTGGCGATATAAGATAAGAAATTTTGAGAAGTTCCATTTAGTAAATTGTTTATAGTATAAGATATGTCCAAGTTTTTTAATGTGTTACAAGCTTACGACCATAGTGTTTGACAATGAAATAGAAAAAGCCATCTCCTGCGAAATCAAGGCGGGAGATAGCTTCTTCTTTATTATAAGAGAAGGCGAATTCAATTAATAAATCACGTCTGCTCCTTTAGAATCTATGCCTAAGACATACGCTTGAGCGATAACGGCATGCCTTTCGAAAACATCGTGCATACTTTGAGCAATGTGCTGTTCAAATTCAGGTTCGGTGAGCGCCAAAAGTGTTGGTCCTGAACCACTGAGAGCGGCTCCATAGGCCCCAGCTTGAAGGGCGGCTTCTAAGGTTTCGAGCAGACCAGGAATGAGCACGGCGCGTTGATTTTGGTGAAGGACGTCACGCATTCCTTCTTTTAAGAAGGAATACTCTTCGCGAATGAAGGCTTCAATAAGTAGTCCGGCATGAGAGATGTTAAACACTGCGTCGTTGCGGGCAATATGGGGAGGTAAAATCCCGCGAGCTTTTTCTGTTTTCAGGAGTAGGTTGGGAATAACAACGACCGCTCTTAACTTTGGGAATTGGGCTAAGACACGCGGAAGAATGCCATTTTCGGTAGGTATGGACAATGTGACCCCTCCATACAAAGCTGGCGTAACATTGTCAGGATGTCCTTCTAGGGTGTTTGCTACTTGGAGCAACTCGTACTTGGTATAGGGTGACCCGGCAATCACGTTGGCAGCGACAAGACCGCCGACGATGGCCGCGGAACTGCTACCCAAGCCCCGAGCAGGGGGAATGTGATTTTCAAAGGTTAAGGCGACAGAGGGGGTAGGGTAGTGGACAAGTTCCCAAAAATGGCACATTGTTTGCCAGACGAGGTTGCTTTCATCGGCTGGAATCCCGTCACTGTATGAACCGGTCAGAGAGATTTTAAACGGTCGGTCAATCTCAACTGTTATGGCGTTGTGCAGCTGAAGTGCTAGCCCTAGACAGTCAAAGCCTGGTCCAAGATTGGCAGAGGTAGCCGGTATTTTAACGCGAATCATTTTTTTCGTCCTGACCACCTTCAAAGCGAATTACATTGTGAATATTAAGGACCTTGCTATAGGCTCGGACAGAATCTAAGGCTTCTTGAAGTGCCCCTTCACGACAGGGATGAGTCACTAGGACAATCTCTGCTTGATGCTCGCCGCGGGGTTTTTGAATGATTGAGGCGAAGCTGATATTTGCTTCGGCAAAAAGCAGGGCCAAGGTGGCGAGGACGCGGGGTTCGTCTTTGACCAGTAAGCGAACATAAAATGCGGTATAGAAATCTGCGACGTCTTTAAGAGGAAGATCAAGGTAACAGGAGCAATTAATAGAAGATTTCGAGTTTGACTGGATGTTGCGAACAATGCGCATAATATCAGAGATGATCGCACTTCCTGTGGGGAGAGAACCAGCACCACGACCATAAAACATCGTTTCCCCGACGGCATCTCCAACCACATAAATAGCGTTAAAAACCCCGTTTACAGAAGCGAGGGGATGATTTCTAGGCAAGATTGCGGGATGGACCCGAACTTCAATCCCGGCATCTTGGTGTTTAGTTATGGCTAAAAGCTTGATGGTACAGCCAAGCTCCGCTGCATAGGCTAGGTCCTCGCGTGTAATTTTCGAAATCCCTTCTACAAATACGTCTTTGAGGGCTACGCGTGAGTTAAAGGCGAGTGAGGCCAGGATAGCAAGTTTTCGCGCAGCATCCAAGCCGTCAACATCGGCAGAAGGGTCGGATTCGGCATACCCTAATTGTTGTGCCTCGGCAAGAACTTCCGCATACTCTCGGCCCTGTTCAGCCATGGCAGTCAGAATGTAGTTGGTCGTGCCATTAATAATTCCAATGACGTCGGTAATGCGATTGGCGGCCAGCGACTCTTTCAAAGCGGCTATAATCGGAATTCCACCGCCGACACTCGCTTCAAAGTAGAGATCCTTCCCGGCCTTATCGGCGGCGTCCAGGAGTTCATGACCATGAAGGGCAATTAGATCTTTATTAGCGGTGACAACATGTTTACCCTGTCGTAGAGCTTCTAAAATAAAAGTACGGGCTGGTTCAATTCCCCCCATTACTTCCACGATAATATCGATTTCAGGGTCTTGAAGAATTTCGTCTGGCTGGTCTGTAAGTAGAAAGTTTCCGCTCACTTCGCGCGCTCTGTGCAGATCGCGGTCAAGAATTCCTTTGATATTGATTTCGCAATGGGTTCGGGTTTGGATATCCTCTGCATTTTTCTGTAATATACTTACTACTCCAGTACCCACCGTACCTAAGCCCAATATACCAATTTGAATCGTCAAGGCCAGACAACTCCTCTCTATGAAAACAAATGTATTTACATAGTGGACATTATACCTCGTAATATCGGTCTTTGACAAGAGGATATTTGAGAAATCCTTAACATCCAGTATAAAAAAGGGGTTGACACTTGAGAATGTATTCTGTATTATATACACAACGTTAATAATCTTAATGTAATATAACAGAGCAGGAAGTGTACCTAGGGTTCCGGGGGCAACCTGTCTGGTCCAAGCGGTACAGAATCCAGAATGGATTTACACCGTGGGTAGAAAAAACTCAAGCGGAAAGTTCCACGTTACTAGGGGACTACGCTTGGGGTTTTTGTTTTTAAAGTTATCTGAGTTGCACTTATTCACCCAGATTGTTACACTTCTGACAAGCATAAGAAAAGAGGTAGTTCACATGGGATTGGTTATCTACTGCAATGGTGCATTTGTTCAAGAGGAAGAGGCAAAAGTATCGGTTTTCGACCATGGCTTCCTATATGGAGACGGCATCTTCGAAGGGATTCGAGCCTATCATGGGCGAGTGTTTAAATTAGAAGAGCATTTGAAACGTCTGTATGAGTCGGCTAAGTCAATTCAATTGAACATTGGCATTTCCAAAGCAGAGATGCAGGAGATTGTTTTGGAGACCCTTCGTCGTAACGGTTTAAAGGATGCTTATATTCGTTTGGTTGTTTCCCGCGGCAAAGGGGATCTAGGGCTTAACCCTGTCAATTGTCCGCAAGCTGCAATAATTTGCATCGCGGCTCAAATTAAGATTTTTGAGCAAAGCATGTATGATCAGGGCTTGGAAGTGAAAACCGTAGCTATCCGCCGCAACAATTTAGACTCCTTGAGCCCTAGGATTAAATCACTTAATTATCTAAATAATATTCTAGCCAAGATCGAGGCTAATCAGGCGGGTGTTGTGGAAGGAATTATGCTTAACCAAGACGGATATGTGGCGGAAGGCACGTCCGATAACATCTTTATTTATCGAGATGGAGCCTTAAGAACCCCGCCTCTTTCCGCAGGAATACTCGAGGGCATCACTCGGGATACCGTTATACGCCTCGCTAGTGAACTGGGAATTAAGGCAGTGGAGGAGTTATTTACACGGCATGATCTGTATACAGCGGATGAGTGTTTTCTCACCGGGACAGCCGCTGAATTGATACCGGTGATTAAAGTTGATGGTCGAGAAATAGGAGACGGGAATCCAGGGGAAATCTATAAAAAACTTCTCGTGGCTTTTCGGGCCCTTACCCATGTCAATGGTCCGGAAATTTACAATCTGCAAGGTGCAACGGCTAGATAAGTTAGGGGGGAGAGACTATGAGTATGAAGGAAGAAAAAAAGGGCTTAAAAGGGGCAACGGTTTTGTTAGAGGCTCTGGAAAAGGAAGGCGTTGACGTTATCTTTGGTTATCCAGGCGGAGTGTTACTTCCATTGTATGATGCGCTTCTAGACAGTCCCATTCGACATATCTTACCACGTCATGAACAAGGGGGAGTTCATGCTGCCGATGGATATGCCCGTGTAACTGGCAAAGTGGGGGTATGTTTAGCGACCTCTGGTCCTGGAGCTACGAATCTAGTGACTGGTATTGCCAATGCCTATATGGACTCCATTCCCGTCGTCGTATTGACGGGGCAAGTTGTAACTGCTTTACTCGGCACAGATTCCTTTCAAGAGGCGGATATCACCGGGATCACCACACCCATTACCAAACACAGTTATTTGGTCAAGGATGCGAGGGAGATTCCCCGGATTATCAAAGAAGCTTTCTATCTGGCGGGAACGGGCCGACCTGGTCCTGTACTGATCGATCTTCCGAAAGACATATTAGCCATGGAAATCGAACCCTTTCCCGCCGATATGAACTTAAGGGGATATCAAGTACCTAGCAAGGGGGACAGCGGTAAGCTTGCTGAAGCGGTGAAGGCGCTCTCAGAATGTCGGAAGCCAGTTATTTATGCCGGGGGTGGCGTGATTACGGCAGGAGCGGGAGACGTCCTAAGGCAGTTAGCGGAAAAGGTTTCGTTGCCAGTGGTCACGACCTTAATGGGGATCGGCTGCCTTCCCTCCAAACACCCCAATCTTTTGGGTATGGTGGGAATGCACGGAACTGTGACGGCGAACTATGCCGTCGACGATTGTGATCTGCTGATTGCGGTAGGGGTGCGGTTTGATGACCGTGTGACAAGTGGTTTGGGCCATAAGTTTGCAACCAAAGCAAAAATTGTCCATATTGACATTGATCCAGCGGAAATAGGCAAAGTGATAAGACCACAAATTCCGATTCTCGGGGATGCGCGCTTGGTTTTAGAAGAATTATTAAACTCCTTAGAAAGTGTTGAGGCTCCTCAAGTGGCAGACTGGTGGGACCGTTTGCGTGCTTGGAAGAATGACCATCCTCTCAGGTATGACAAGGACAGAATGACGCCTCAGATGATTATCGAATGTGTGGGAGAACTCGCTGGCGAAAATGCGATTATTGCGACGGATGTTGGACAGCATCAAATGTGGACCGCGCAATTTTATCCGATCATAAAGTCACGCAATTTTGCAACTAGCGGTGGGCTGGGAACAATGGGCTATGGCCTTCCGGCTGCAGTGGGGGCCCAAATAGCTCGTCCAGATGATTTGGTCGTTTTGTTTACAGGCGATGGTTCCTTTCAAATGTGTATTCAGGAATTAGCGACAATTGCCCAGAATAACCTTCCCATTAAAATAATGCTAATGAACAATGGTGTTCTAGGAATGGTGCGCCAATGGCAAAAAATGTTTTATGATAAACGTTTTAGCGGTATAGACCTGCATGCCAATCCCGATTTTGTCAAAGTTGCGGAGGCTTATGGAATTCGGGGAATTCGGGTTGATTCCTTGGAGCAGGTACGCGGTGCCATCACTGAGGCCATTCAATATCCCGGTCCAGTGCTGTTAGATTTTACGATCTCTCCAGAAGAAGATGTTTTGCCAATGGTTGCGCCGGGTAAACCTATTACAGAAATGTTAGGGAGGTAAAAGATATGTTGCATACACTTGCGGCCCTTGTGGAAAACCATCCTGGTGTTTTGACGCGAGTGGCTGGATTATTTGCGCGAAGGGCGTATAATATTGATAGTCTCTCTGTTTGCCAAACAGACGATCCTGAACTTTCCAGAATGACGATTGTCGTACACGGAGATGATCAAGTCATTGAGCAAGTGAGAAATCAACTTAATAAACTGGTGATTGTCCACTCAGTTACGGATTTGACAGCCGAGAGCGTTGTTGAACGAGAACTGGCGTTAATCCGTATCCAGGTTAGCTCGGAAACACGATCAGAGGTTCTCCAGACGGTTGATATTTTTCGGGGACGGGTTGTGGATATGGGTAGAACCAATCTTACCGTTGAGATAACGGGAGACGTTGAAAAGATTGATGGATTTATTAAAGCGATTCGCCCTTACGGGTTATTAGAGTTGGTTCGAACCGGAAAGATTGCCATTTTGCGCTCGGAAACCTGATGCGTCAGATTGTCTTTAATTGAATTGAGGCGCTCCGAAAGGTTAAGGATTCAGGGGGCAACGACCAGATGAGTTAGGAGGGGGAGATGAGTATGAACGCAGGAAAAAAGGGATTAAAAGGGGCAACCATTTTACTAGAGGCTCTGGAAAAGGAAGACGTTGACCTTATCTTTGGTTACCCAGGTGGAGTCTTGCTGCCATTGTATGACGCGCTGCTAGACAGTCCCATTCGACATATCCTACCACGTCATGAACAAGGGGGAGTGCATGCGGCCGATGGTTATGCACGTGTGACTGGAAAAGTGGGGGTGTGTTTAGCAACCTCTGGTCCGGGAGCGACGAATCTGGTCACCGGAATTGCCAATGCCTATATGGACTCCATTCCCTTAGTCGTTTTGACGGGGCAGGTTGTTACCAGTTTGCTCGGTACAGACTCCTTTCAAGAGGCTGATATAACAGGGATCACCATACCTATTACCAAGCACAGTTATTTGGTGAAGGACGCCAGGGAGATTCCCCGGATTGTCAAAGAGGCCTTTTATCTTGCGGGGACAGGTCGACCAGGTCCCGTACTCATCGATCTTCCGAAGGACATTTTAGCCATGGAAGTCGAACCCTTTCCCGCCGAAATGAAATTAAAGGGATACCAAGTGCCGAGCAGGGGAAACAGCGCTAAGATTGCAGAAGTGGCGAAGGCGCTCTCAGAATGCCAAAAGCCAGTCATTTATGCCGGGGGTGGCGTGATTACAGCAGGAGCCGGAGGCGTCTTAAGACAGTTAGCGGAAAAAGCCTCGTTGCCTGTGGTCACGACCTTGATGGGGATCGGATCCCTCCCATATGGGCATCCCAATTTATTAGGTATGGTGGGCTTGCACGGAGCCGTGGCGGCGAACTTTGCTGTGGATGATTGTGATTTGCTGCTGGCGGTGGGTGTGCGCTTTGACGATCGTGTGACAAGCGGTTTAGGTCATCTGTTTGCAACTAAAGCTAAAATTATTCATATCGACATAGATCTTGCAGAGATCGCTAAGGTGGTCAGAACGCATATTCCGATCGTTGGGGATGCTCGCCTGGTTCTGGAAGAGGTGTTAACTGTCTTTGAGGGATTGCCGGTTCCTCAAGTGACAGACTGGTGGGACCAAGTGCGTGCTTGGAAAAACTATTACCCTATGAAATATGACAAGGATCGACTGACGCCCCAGATGGTGATCGAAAGTATGGGCGAACTTGCCAACGACGACACAATGGTTATAACGGATGTCGGACAGCATCAAATGTGGGCTGCTCAATTTTATCCGATCATAAAGTCACGCAATTTTGCCACCAGTGGTGGGCTTGGAACGATGGGTTTTGGTCTTCCGGCCGCTATGGGGGCGCAGATAGCCCGTCCTGACGATTTAGTTTTTCTAGTCACGGGAGATGGTTCCTTTCAGATGTGTATTCAGGAGCTGGCGACAGTTGCTCATAATAAACTGCCCATTAAAATAGTGCTTCTGAACAACGGGGTCTTGGGTATGGTTCGGCAACTGCAAAAGTTTTTTTATGGGGAACGGTATAGTCAAACAGATCTTATCGATAATCCGGATTTTGTCAAGGTTGCGGAGGCCTATGGAATTCGCGGAGTCCGTGTTGATTCCATGGAGCAAGTGCACAGTGCGCTGGCGGAGGCGATTGCCTATCCTGGACCGGTCCTGTTACATATTACGATCTCTCCGAACGAAGATGTATTACCAATCGTTCCACCGGGTAAACCCATTACAGAAATGCTAGGGGGGTGAAAACATGTTGCATACACTTGCGGCCCTTGTGGAAAATCATCCTGGTGTTTTGACCCGGGTAGCTGGATTATTTGCGCGAAGGGCGTATAATATTGATAGTCTCTCTGTCTGCCAAACAGACGATCCTGAACTTTCCAGAATGACGATCGTCGTAAATGGAGATGATCAAGTCATTGAACAAGTGAGAAATCAACTTAATAAACTGGTAATTGTCCACTCAGTCACGGATTTGACAGCCGAAAGTGTTGTTGATCGGGAACTGGCGTTAATCCGTATCCAGGTCAACCCGGAAACACGAGCAGAGGTTCTTCGGACGGTTGATATTTTTAGGGGACGGGTTGTGGATATGGGAAGAACCAATCTCACCGTTGAGTTAACGGGAGACGTCGGAAAAATTAATGCGTTTGTGAGGGCGATTCGCCCCTACGGCTTATTAGAGTTGGTTCGAACTGGAAAGATTGTTATTAGGCGCTCGGATGTTTGAGGTTTCAGAGAGTTATACTAGTATAAGACCTGTTGTCGAATAGGCTTATAATTGAGAGGAAGATTTTAAATGGCTAAAATGTATTATGAGGAAGATGCAAATCTGGAGTTGTTAAAAGGCAAGGTTATTGCGGTAATGGGATATGGGAGCCAAGGGCATGCACAGGCCCAGAACCTGAAGGATTCAGGACTAAAAGTATTGATCGGTCTACGTCCAGGAAGTGCTCGTTGGGGGCGTGCAGAAGCTGCTGGTTTTGAAGTCATGACAGTGGAAGAAGCGGCCAAACGTGCCGATGTCATACAAATCTTGCTTCCAGATGAGACCCAAAGTCGAGTTTATCATGCGGAAATCAAGCAGTATTTGACAACAGGAAAAGCTCTCGTTTTTTCCCACGGGTTTAACATTCACTTCGGGCAAATCGTTCCCCCGAAAGATGTCGATGTCTTTATGGTGGCTCCGAAAAGTCCTGGTCACTTAGTTCGTCGTACTTATACAGAAGGCGCAGGGGTACCATCCTTAATTGCTGTTCATCAAGACGCCACTGGGAAAGCCAAAGAATTAGCCTTGGCGTATGCCAAGGGAATCGGATCAACTAAGGCTGGCGTGCTGGAAACGACCTTTGGAGAGGAAACTGAAACAGACTTATTCGGAGAACAAGCGGTCCTTTGCGGAGGGGCTTCAGAACTGGTTAAAGCAGGCTTCGAAACCTTAGTAGAGGCAGGATATCAGCCTGAAATCGCTTATTTTGAATGTTTACACGAACTCAAACTGATCGTCGATTTAATGTATGAAGGCGGCTTAAGCTGGATGCGTTATTCTGTTTCCGATACCGCACAATATGGAGATATGACGGTTGGTAAGCGAATTATCACTCAAGAAACCCGTAAAGAAATGAAAAAAGTTCTTGGCGAAATTCAAGATGGAACGTTTGCTAAAGCATGGTTATTGGAAAACCAAGCGAATCGTCCGACCTTTAATGCTATAGCTCGCCGTGAAGAAAATCAGCTCATCGAAAAAGTTGGAGAAAACTTAAGAGGAATGATGAGCTGGCTGAAAAAACACGAATAGGTAGAGTAGATTGGAGAGAAAAGAATGCCTAACGTTTTGGTCCTCCCCGGAGACGGCATAGGGCAAGAGATTACGCCGGAAGCGGTCAAGGTTTTACAAGCGGTCTTAAAAGGTTGTTCAACTAACTTGAATTTTGAGTACGGTTTAATAGGTGGAGCGGCTATTGACGAAGCGGGTAAGGCATTACCGGATAAAACCTTAGCCGCGGCTCAGGCAGCGGATGCGATTCTTATGGGTTCAGTGGGAGGGCCTAAGTGGGATACCCTTCCAGCGCCGGAACGCCCAGAATTGGGAGGTCTGCTGGCGATACGCAAGGCCTTAGGTCTTTTCGCCAATATCCGCCCCGTCAAAATGCTTCCTATGTTGGTGGAAGCTTCTACGCTACGCGCCGAGGTGGTTGAAAACGTTGATCTCGTCGTTTTACGTGAACTGACCGGTGGACTTTATTTTGGTCAGAAAGGGAGAACGACTAACCCAACGAGTGCTTTTGACACGTTGACTTATTCCGAGGAAGAGATCCGCCGCATTGTAGAACTTGGTTTCAATATGGCCTTAAAGCGGCGAAGGAAACTTTGTTCAGTAGACAAAGCAAATGTGCTGGAAACATCCCGCTTTTGGCGAGAAATAACGAACGACATTGCCCAGAATTTTCCGGAGGTTGAATTGACGCATATGTATGTGGATAATGCCGCGATGCAATTAGTTCGCTGGCCTGCTCAATTTGATGTCATCGTAACGGAAAATATGTTTGGAGATATCCTTACGGATTTGGCCTCTATGCTAACAGGGTCGATCGGCATGATCTCCTCGGCAAGTTTAAATGGAACTAAAGGGCTTTATGAACCGGCCCATGGTTCGGCACCTGATATTGCTGGGAAGAATATTGCCAATCCCCTAGCAACGATTCTATCGGGAGCCTTAATGTTGCGCTATTCGTTTGGGTTAGAGGGTGAGGCTCAAAGGATTGAGCAAGCCGTAGAAGAAGTATTACAAGAGGGGTATCGAACTCCTGATTTAGCCAAACCAGGCGACAAAGTGTTGGGAACCCGAGAAATGGGAGATGCTGTCGTTAAGGTGTTAACTAAGGGATAATAGAAAGCAAGTGCACAATAAAGCTGGACAGCAGAAGGCTTCTTTCGTCCTTTAAAACGGACGAGAGAAGCCTTTTTGTTTTCTATGTGCTAGGTCTAAAACCTCCGTCTTTCAGACGGAAAAGCTTTTAGCGCACGTTGCTTAAATGACCCGGTTGTCAATCTGAATAGTTGGCACCATGGATGGAGTGGGAATTTTGCGAGCTTCAATAACATAAGTGCGCAATATCCATGAAAGTGCCAAGGCAATAACTACAATTTGAAAAACTTCAAACAGAAAACGCATTGTGCTTTTAGATGTCTCTGAATCTCGCATAATTCACCTCTATCTATTTCAACTAGCTTATCTCACTAATTTGCGACATAAAGACTAAATGCCTACAAGAGATGTTTGAATTTATGCTCCCATTGCGTAAAGCAACGGCCCCTCATCCGATTGGAACGATAATTGTGTTCAATTATCGTTCCGCTATTCTGATTCCTTCAAAATTTGTTCTAATAACTTTACATATTCTTTAAATTCTGTCTTTCCTGTTTGAGTTAATGAATATGTACTCCTAGGCCTTTTATCAACAAATTCTTTTTTTGAACTAACTAATTTAAACTCTTCAAGTTTTACAAGGTGCATATTGAGACTTCCGTCAGCCGCATGTGTTATCCCCTTTATTTGGCTAAATGTTTTGTCTCCTGTAAGAAGTGCTGAAATAATAGCTAATCTAACTCTAGATTGAAATATCTCAGGAATTGAGTTGAAATTCACGGTTGTTCACCCTAAACTTTTTATTTTTTAGATAATACCCAATCAGCAAAAATGTAATTGGAATCAATAAGCTAACTCCATAATCTATTATTTCAGTTAATCTAAAATAACTCGGATTAGTATTTAAGAAATTCATAGAAGTAAGTGGGTTAGGAAGTATATAAAATAGCCCTATGATTACGTATAATAGCGCTAATAAATTTGATATTTTAAAGTCTGTAAAAACTCCCATACAAAGAAATCCAACTGCATAAGCAAGGAACTGTAATGATTTTGAAACATGCCAATTATCAGGACTATGCATATTAAATAAATTTGGAAGTATTGAGTTATCTAAAATACCTGATACTATTTGAAAAATTATAATACAAATCCAAATTCTTACCAACTGTTTTCCAACACCCATCATAGGGGTCTTATAAGCTTTATAAAATATAAAAAACATACCTGCAATTATTAATAGTACAAATCCTAATCCTAATCCTAAAAATAATGTTCCGGGAATGATTGCAGCCAATAAATGGCTTAATGAGTTGATTAGACTCGCTCCTAGTAAGAGAAACCCAAGTAAAATAAAGGTCTTACTTAATTCAGAAATAGACTTAGATGTGTTTTCGATTACTTCCTTAATCAATTGAATATCCCGTTCAACTCTTTCAACAGTATTTTTTTCCATCGTAACACCACCTCCGATAATTTAAGTACTTAAATTATTTAAGTACTTGCGTTGAGTATACACTATTCATAGAATGATTTCAACATTTGATCAGTCCTACCATTTGACGATACTCCAGCATTAGGCGTTGTTGGTGTTGGTCTTACAACTCTGTTTCGCACAAACAGTACCCCGATCCCATTAAATCAAGATAATCATAATAATGTCGTATATGAATTTGAGTTGAATTCTGAGCAGGGGAAATTGGATGTAAGAGAACCTTATGTTTTTAGAAATAGGTTCTTTATGTATTTACTATCGGAGCTTTCAAGAAATGGAAACACAGTCGGAGGGTCAACTTTACAGGGCTGGTCTCTTGATGAGCTGGATTCCAGCGAGTATTTCTATGAGTTAAAGAAGATATTTAAGAGAGTGTTCGTTGCTGGGTGTGGCAAACCTTGGCAATCTACGCATTTATTTGTTTCAGAACCCGTGGATTTTACAAGCCTTCTGTTGGGTTCGACTTTGCCCCATGAACATGTAATAGGAGCGGGGTATTCCTGCATCCATCAAAAAAAGAGTCAATATTGAATGTTGAGCGTGAAATGCGAGGTCGTCTTTAATACGGCTTGGCTCTTTTTGTTTTAAACGTAATTTCTCGAAAGTTGAAATGACATTTGGATCGGTAAAGAAATTTGAAAGATATAGGGGATCAGTATTTAACGGACGGATCGGGGTCGAACGTAGGCTAAAGGCCTTGCGGCCCTCGGCTCGTGCGAACCCCGCCGCGGTGGTGTCTGTCGTAACAAATTCGTTTTATATGTGAAAGTCACTGGAACCCTACCTGATCAATGAAACAAAAACATTTAGATATAAGCAAGGTCGCCACTGTAGTTATTTGCCAGATCGTTTGGACGGTCTGGCTTTTTTGTTTTATCTTGATTATTTTTTCTATTTTGGGAGGAAATGAAGGGAGGACATGGAAATGTTAGAGGGGAATAGACTGGAGGTGCCGGGTAAACGGCACCTCTACCGAGACGATAAAACTCCGAAATGGGTGAGAATTATGGAAGATGTATTTTTTAAGTAGGCAAAGTCTTGGGAAAGTTTAGCCCAGGAACCAGGAGAAAAGGATGGATTTTAGGAACAGTTAAAGAGGGCGACAACTGGATCGCAAGTATCCATACCAGACAGTCCATTTTTATGATCATTAAAGGAGGTAGTAGCAGTTGATGAACAAGACCCAGATAATTGACCTTTATAGCTATGATGATTGGGCAAATAGAAAGTTACTAACAACAGTGAGCCAGTTAGAAAATGAGGAGTTTATTCGAGACTTATCAAGCAGCTTCAAGTCGATAAGGGATACTATGGTACATATTTTAGGCGCAGAAGAATTGTGGTTGTCA
Source organism: Desulfosporosinus sp. (assembly GCA_031292095.1). Lineage (GTDB taxonomy): Bacteria > Bacillota > Desulfitobacteriia > Desulfitobacteriales > Desulfitobacteriaceae > Desulfosporosinus. The sequence goes on along the minus strand of JARLHU010000204.1, from coordinate 25,585 downwards.
CGCTGGATGGGAGAACAAGGCCGGACACTATTAAATCCTGACGGTTTTCCGACTGATACTTCTTTAGCTGATCGATGGGATGATTATAGGAATCAGATTAATCGTTTTGTATTGTTGTTAACGGAAGAAAATCTGACGCTAGAGATTAGTTATAAAAATCTCAAAGGGATACCATATTCTCTGGAATTGTGGAAACAAATGCTACATGTGGCAAATCATTCTTCTTTCCACCGGGGACAAGTTGTAACTATGCTGAGACAATTAAAAAAGCAACCACCGTCATTGGACCTAATTTCCTATTATAATGGAGTAAGGTAAAAGTTAAAGGTAGGGGTAAAATTGAAATGTATAATTATAGTCCTATCATCGCGGCGAACCCCGCGAGGGTAGCCGTCTTTTTTAAATGGTTCGTTTTTATATTTGTAGGTTACGGCTATCCTGGCATTAGAATATAGTGCATCCAGTCCGTGACGGGCCTCTGGCTTGGCACATCCCAGTCAGGGTAATGCGCTTAAGAAATGCTACCTTTTCAATTACATGTGGAAAAGAAGTGAAGAGTTGTTTGATTCTATAATTGCTTATATGGCTATTGCGGTTATATCCTCGATTTCTCGCTCTTATCGGGAAGATGTTATTTTAAGTCTACTAGTTCTTATTCCTATTGTGTTGATAGAGATTATCTACACGCGCACTAAATATAAAAAGATGGGTAAAACGCTAGTTAAGCTGAGGAAGACCCCTTCAGTTTTGCATGGAATACGTGCTTCTTTGGGTATTGTTATTTCGCTTGCTATCTTTATCGTCACCGTTAACTATTTCGGCAATCATAGGATTGGAATACCTTGGATTATTCTCTTTACATTTCAGATATTATATCGAAAGTCTACGGAAACTTTTCTTCAGGAAGGCCTTATGGATAATGGGATTTGTGCTAGCAGACGTCTAATTGACTGGGATACAGTACAATCATATAAATGGACGGTTCCCAGAGCAAAGAAAGATTATTTTACCCTGAAAATTGAGTATTCAAAGTTTTATGCCTTTCACGTAGCTTACTTGAGGGTTTTCGAGGAGCACAAAGAAGAGGTAGATGGATTGATGAAAAAGATGGTTAGCGCTTAACGAGGTCAAGAAGGACCAGATATTATCAGTCCATCTTTCCCCACTCATTATACTTAATATATTTAGCCAGCAGATCTAAACAGATTTGCTGGCTTTAATATTTGTGAGTCATTACAGGGCTCTCCTGCTTATTAAGACAAAGACGGCATAAAAAATTATAAAACAGTAAAAAACTGCAATAAAAGCTTAACAAAACTGCAATTAAGTGATATGCTATTGATGGAGAATACAAAAGGAGTTAAAAGTATGTTTGCTGAGGAACGGCGTGAGCAAATCGTTTTCAAGGTAAAATCTCTGGGGAGGGTATTTGCAAAAGAACTTGCGGAAGAATTTCAGGTTTCCATTGATACCATTCGTCGAGACCTAACAACGATGGAAGAGGACGGTCTTCTAAAAAGGACGCATGGAGGGGCTGTCCCTTTGTCAAAGGTTAGAAGATTTCCGATGGATGACCGGATTAGATATAGTGAGGGAACAGAGCATCAGAACGCTGTTGCTAAACTTGCTGTATCTTACATCGAGCAGGGTGATACTTTATTTATTGGTGGGGCAAGCATTCACTATATTTTATTGAAATACCTCCCAGCTGATCGGGACTATACCGTAATTACGAATTCCCTGATTATTGCTGAAAAACTTAAAAATTACAGTAATATTGAAACGTATATCGTATGTGGAAAAGTTAAAAGTGAAGATGGGATCGTTGATCCTTTGGCGACTGAATTTATAAGAACGTTACGAATAGATACAGCTTTTTTGACTGGAGGAGGAATTTCTGCGAAACATGGACTGAGTAGCTCAACTCCAGAAGGAGCTATTTTTCAAAGGGTCGTTGCGGAAGTCTCTCGTCGCAAAATATGCCTTGCGAATTTTGACAAGGTGGGCACAGAATTCTTTGCAAGAACCATTGATTTAAATGATTTGGATGTCCTCATAACGGATTGGGAAGCACCAGATGAAAAAATTGAGAAAATTCGACAGCTTGGTGTTAAAGTCCTGATAGCAAAGGAAAATTAAGTAAAAAGTAGGTTAGATGAATTGGTTTTTGTAAAAGTAAGGAAAGGAACTTGATGATGGCTATTAGAAAAATATCCTTTTCACCACCTGATATTACTGAGGAAGAAATTGATGCAGTTTCAGAAGTATTAAGGTCCGGATGGATTACAACGGGTCCAAATTCTGCTCGATTTGAGCAAGAACTAGCAAATTACTGTGGTACTCATCATGCGGTTACCTTAAATAGTGCAACGGCAGGTTTGGAACTCATTTTAAAGGTTTTGGGTATAGGCGGGAATGATGAAGTGATAACGACGCCTTACACCTATGCAGCAACCTCAAATGTACTTGTTCATAGAGGAATAATGCCAACGTTTGTAGATGTTAAGAAAGATAGCTTTTTAATTGATGAACAAAAGGTTTATGAGGCAATCACGCCGAAAACTAAAGCGATTATGACGGTTGACATTGCGGGAGTGCCCGTTGACTACGATGCGATAAGAGAAGTCTTGAAGGCGAGAAGTCGTGAAGATATTACTCTGATTTCTGACTCTGCGCACTCTTTTGGAGCCACGTATAAGGGACAGAAGGTTGGAGGGCAGATGGATTTCCATGTTTTTTCATTTCATGCAATAAAGAATCTGACGACGGCAGAAGGCGGAGCTATTACTTATAATGACAATAGTTTTCATGGAAAAGAAGATCTATTTAAGGAATTTAAATATACTTCATTACATGGGCAAAACAAGGACGCCTTCTTAAAAATGCAAGCGGGAGCTTGGAAATATGATATCTTAACCGATGGATATAAATGTAATATGACGGATATTATGGCGGCAATAGGACGTGTTCAACTTCGACGGTATGAAGAAATGTTGAGAAAAAGAGCGGAACTTCATCAAGTCTATAGTAATATACTTGGTACGAAAGAATGGGCGATCCTTCCCTTTGATAAAAACGCTGAAGTAGAAACGTGCTATCACTTATATACATTAAGACTGAAGGGTTTTAGTGAAGAACAGAGGGATCGTGTAATACAAATGATGGGGGAAAAAGATATTGCCACAAATGTGCACTTCATGCCGTTGCCAATGTTTACGCTTTATAGGAATCTCGGTTATCGACTTGAAGATTATCCGAATGCACATGCCCAGTATGCAAATGAAATTTCATTACCACTTTATTCGAAGCTGTCCATCGATGATGCGGAATATGTGGCAAAAGAGCTTATTGAGTGTATTGAAAAGATTTAGAGGAAATCAAAAAATGGGGTGCCGAAGATGCCCACCCATTTCGAGTACTCAATGTGTTTGCTATCCAGACAGTGTATGCGGGAATATATCGAGCCAGATCGTTTTTGATGTGAATGGTCTGGTTTTTTTGTTTTTCTTGGATTATTTATGCTATCTTGGGAGGAAATTAATGAAATATATAGAAAGTATTAGAAATTATACTTTCTATTATTGACGGGGGATTAAGTTTGTGAATGGCACAGTAAATTATTCAAATATATGGATAGAAATTTAGGGAGGCGAGAAAAAATGTATTTTCCTTCAAAGCGCGATTTATGGCTAAGTCTTGTTGTTTGGATTCCTTTGCTAGGTGGATTCATCCCAACCGTATTGATACCATTTAAAAACGGGCAGTTTGATCCTGTCATAGCAATCATATTCGTACCGATCGTGGTATTTGTCGCCTGGCTTTGGATTGGAACTGGTTATACGGTCACTGAAGAAGATTTAAAAATAAAGTCTGGACCTATTCGTCTGACTATTCCTTTAGAGAATATAACAAGCATAGAGAGTACAAGAAATCCGATATCCTCGCCCGCCCTTTCGATGGACAGGTTGGAGATAAATTATGGGAAGGGCAAGTTTGTAATAATTTCTCCACAAGATAAGGAAGGATTTATCAACTTAATAGTTAGAAGATACCCGAAAGTGACCATAAACGGAAATATCAAGAAACTGGATGACTCAAGAAAGACAAGAACTAAAGTTATGATCGGAGTAGTGGTCGTTTTAACAGTATTAACTTTGGCTGGTGTAGGCACGCAACTATATTTCAGCAATAAGCCAGCAGAATATTCCATTCAGGATGGCACTTTAAGAATTAGTGGAGAATATGGAGAAAAAATTACGATCTCAGATATTGTTGGCATCACAATGAAAGAGCAGATTCCTAAAATTCAGCTTAAAACTAATGGTTCTGATTTAGGAAGTAAAAAGAAGGGATATTTCAATTTAAAGGATATTGGGCAGGCAAAATTATTTGTGGATACGCAAAAACCTCCCTTCATTTTCATAAACGTAAAGTCTGGCTTACGGATTGTGAACACCGAAGTACCAACGGAAACTGTTAAACTTTACAATGAGTTATTAGAAGCTTGGAAACAGAATAGTGTAACAAAGTGAACGAAAAGGCCCTTGTCTTTCTCGAAACGGAAATATAGCACTCTAATATACGGTTGAATAATGGTTAATAGATATGAATTTTACTATTTACTTTATAGCTATATAGCTATAAACTGAAATTAGGTTTAAAGATGTATGTAATGGTAGGTGAAATCAAATGAATGAGGGCGTTTTCAAGGCAATGTCCGATTCAACACGCAGAAAGATCATCGAATTATTGAAGGAGGGACCAAAATCGGCTGGAGAAATTACGAGCCACTTTTCATATGCCCAGCCGACAATTAGCCGTCATTTGAATGTGCTTAAAAATGCACATTTGATTGTCGATCAGCGGGAAGGAACCTTTATTATTTACAGGCTGAACACAACTGTTTTACAAGAATGGCTTGGGTGGCTTTTTGAACACTTTGGAGGTGGCGATAGTGATGAAAAAAAATAGAGCAATACCTTGGTGGGGTTGGCTTTCATGGGTTTTAGCAATAATCCTTGGAATTGTAGCATACGCTCATCTGCCTGCACAGGTTGCTGGCAATGCGAACCGAATAACTCCGCGTTTATTGATAGTTTTGTATGAACCAGCATTCATGCTTGGTATCATTCTTTTATGGCACGTACTGTGGAGGATTGATCCAAAGAAAAAGAACTACGAGTCCTTTTGGTCGACATATCGATATATCGGTGGCGTCATTGTCGTATGTATTAGCTTAGTGTACCTGGCGGTGATCGGTCATGCTTTAAATATCGCATCAATGCGATTCGTCCCAACTGTAATTGGTATCATGTTCATGCTTATGGCAAATGTTCTACCCCGTATTCAACCAAATTGGTGGATCGGATTCCGCACTCCATGGACTTTATCGAGTGCTGAAAGTTGGAATCGAACGCACCGGCTAGGAGGGAATAACTAAATGACCAACAAAGCATATAATTATCTAGTGACGATCAGCGGTGTGATTTGCGGTTATGCCATGATCAAATCGTTCTTCTTTATCCAAACAAGACCTGTGAGAACTGACGTGATTCAAGGCATTCTCGTCGGCTACGGGCTGGCGCTTGTCACAGCCCAGATTACCGCGAAACTGAAGGGCACAAAGGTCAACGGGTGGACCACCATGTTTGGATTGAGCGCACCAGGCAATGGCATGTTCATGCGAGCCGCGTGTGCCCTAGCCTTTCCTGGCCCAGTAAACATACCGCAAGAGGCGATGTACTGGACCACATCCGTAGATGGCGCGAGTCATGACCTCTCCGGAGAGCACGACTACATCATGCGCTTTCCGGCGGGTGGACTCCCGCCGAATAATGCGTTCTGGTCACTGACCATGGGTGATGCGAAGAATCGCGTTGTGGAGAATTCAATGAATCGGTATAGCGTGAGTGATCGGTCGGGACTCGTGCCGAACGCCGACGACTCTGTTGATATTTACATTCAGAACACCGCTCCAGCAGGTTGTGAATCCAACTGGCTGCCCGCGCCCTCGGGCAAATTCATTCTTTGGTTGCGCGTATATATGCCCGGTGCGGCAATTCTAGGCGGAAAATACAACGTGCCGCCGGTTGTGGAGGTGAAATGATGGAACACGTGAGATACGAGCATTTGCTGATTTTCGGTTCATTCATGGTCGCAACATGGTTCATTGTCATCTACTTTTTGCCGCGTGTGCTTCTGTCCGTGTTTAAGAGGGCGATCCTTGTTAAAGGGTTTGGTGAGGGCCCCGTCCCAATTAACACGCTCTATACGCAACCTCAAGCGCAATTTGCAGACCCCCTCCATTCATCAGGCTCGCACTTAACGACTACTGGCGTGAACCGTGACACGCTCATCACGATCGGCTGGTTAGACCTCAGTAAAGGTCCGCAAATCTTGCATGTGCCAGACATGGCCGGTCGCTATTACAGTGTGCAGTTCACCGATCCGTCGAAAAATACTACCTTTGCCTACGTCGGTAAACGTACCACAGGAACCGAGGCCGGAGCCTACCTCATCGGCGGTCCCGGTTGGAAAGGGGCCGTGCCGCAGGGGGTGTCACAGATTTCTTCGTTAAATAATTCGGTGCTCATTATTGGTCGCGTTTTGGTCGGCAGCGACAGCGACCTCCCGACCGCCTATGGACTCGCGAAGCAGATACAACTATCTCCGTTGACACAGACATAGTGTGCGATGTTCCCCACAATGCGAACTTAATTATAATCCTACTTGCAAACCCCATTTTTACTTTAACTATCCCTTAACAATAGTTGGTTGATAAGGGATAGTTAAAATGATATAATTTGCCAAAATAATACTATTGGAGGTAATTTAAATGGAAAGGGTACTTCAATTTCTAAGGGAAAATTTGGTTTGTTGTTTAGCAACTTGTAGTAACGATAAACCGAGAGCATCTGCTATGGAATATATAGTTATAGGGGATAATGTATTTTTTGCTACTGCTGGTGATTCGATCAAAGCTACTAACTTAAAAGCAAATAATAAAATCAGTTTCTCAGCTCATGCTATGCCTAAGTTTGTACAAATTGACGGAGCAACTGCTGCTCCTAATGAAGATGAGATCGTTGCATATAATAAAATACTTTTTGAAAGACATCCTGAATTCAAGGAAATGGTTGAAAAAGGTATGATGAACTCTTTCGTTTATTTTAAGCTTGTTCCTGAAGTAATATATTATAACGATTATTCTGCAGGTATGACTCCACCAGAAATAATTAAATTGTAATTATTTGAACATTAGGCTGCTATATCACAAGGATAATACGGTAGGGGAAGAGGGGAGCACTTTAGCCTCTACAATAGTCAAACAATTGGTTTCACTTGTATATTTACCTATTTCAAAAGTGTATCAAATTTAGAGTTTTTTAATGCTTTTGCCAAACATTTCTTTCTGCTAGAATCAGTAGATGAAATTAGACGAAATTAATTTACAAAATTAGTAAAATATACGGAAAAGTTTACCACGTTGATTTTGGTTTTTTGCTCAGGATAAAGAGTTTTAATGGAACTAAATTTTAACGTTCTAGAGTTGAAAATGAGTAATAAAAATATAACATGTTCTAATATAGCAAAGTACGGTTGTGACTTTCTGTTGTAACTATTCAGGAAGAGTAGAGGAAATGCTCGTAGTTTAAAGGCATCGTTTCAATGGAGGTGTTATCAATAAATATTGATAAAGTATTTTACGACAATCTTTTGAAAAATTTGTTCACTGATCCTTGTGAAGTAAAGTATTGGGATGGAGAAATTAAACAATATGGTGTGGGTGATGCTCAATTTAGAATTGAATTCATCGAACCAATTGCTAAATCAGAGATTATTAACGATCCTTCCCTAGCCTTTGGCGAAGGATATATGTTCAACAAGTTCGATATTGTAGGAAATGTACAAAAAGTTCTTGAATCCATTAATAATAACCAGGAAGGCTTTATGAATCAGAAAAAGCCCTATGTAAAATTGGTCAAGATACTCTCTAACAGCATTCGTAAAGCTAAAGAGGATGTCCAATTTCATTATGATATTGGTAACGATTTCTATCGCTTATGGTTAGATGAGACTATGTCCTATTCCTGTGCCTATTTTAAATCTCCCGAAGATGACTTGTTTCAGGCTCAAAAGAATAAAGTTAGCCATATTCTTCGCAAACTGAACTTACAACCTGGACAAACTTTACTAGATATTGGTTGCGGGTGGGGAGAACTTATTCTTACAGCCGCCAAGGCCTATCAGGTTAAGGCCTTGGGAATTACGCTAAGTACTGAGCAATACTCCCGAGTCCTAGAAAGAATTAAGAATGAAGAATTGCAGGATTTAGTGGAAGTTCAACAAATAGACTTTCGGGAATTAAAAGATAGAACATTTGACCGAGTTGTAAGCGTAGGAATGATCGAGCATGTAGGAAAAGGAAATATCAATGGTTATTTTTCTGCTGTGAAATCTTTGCTGAAGGAAGATGGAGTATCTCTCTTACATAGTATTACAAGTTATGACGGAGTGGGTACAAATAGTTGGATCGATAAATATATCTTCCCTGGCGGTTATATTCCATCAATGCACGAACTGGTTTCATTGATAACCGCCAACAAGTTCTGTCTGATTGACCTGGAGAGTTTACGTCAACACTATACTAAAACCTTGGAACATTGGGCACAAAATTTTGAGCATGCCCTTCCGGAGATCGAGAAAATGAAAGATGAAACCTTTATACGAATGTGGCGGCTCTATCTTAACTCTTGTGCTGCTTCGTTTCATGGCGGTATCAACGATGTTCATCAGTTTTTATTTACAAATGGGGCAAACAATACTTGGCCTCTTACCCGTGCGTATATACATGCGTAATTATTGCCTTATCAATTGAAGGTTTATTCAGGGATATGTAAATATTGAAACTGTCAGAGCAAACAAGTGAACAAAAGAAATTAGCCCCTGCCGCACGCTAATTTTTCTAATATGAGCAGGATGCCTCATCTAATGTCAATTATGTGAATGAGAAAAATCCATGAAGGTGTCTGTCACGAATGAAAATAGCTACGATTTGGTAACGCCAAATGGTAGCTATTTTCATGCTAAAAACTTGCGGATTAGGGATTTCATTTTGGAGTTGAAGAGGTAGAATAGCACAAAAATCGCAACAATTTCGAGGTTAGATGTACTTTTTTATTGAATAACAGTAAATATTTATTGTTATTCAATAAAAATTTTGTTATAGTATGTATGAAAGCTTTAGTACGTCAGGAATGATAGGTAACATAAAGCCGAATTATCCAAAAGGTGTTTTGGATTCGGTAGACAAAAACGGCTATGTTAAAGTGACATGGCAACCGCAAACAGGCCTTCGCTATGCTACTGTTGCCATAAAAACTAACAGCGGTTACATTGTTGCTGGACGTTCATTAAGTGAACCAGAGAAGCTTATTGACAATATTGGAAAGCTCGTTTTTGAAGCATGGCTTGCCTGTGCAATTTTCTCAATCATTGCTTTGGTAATTATATATGCCTTTATAAAAAAGGTATTTAAATGAAATAACGAAATGCAAGCAATTAATCGCATTGATTTGCGCAAGAATTTATATTCTTGGACACCAACGAAAAGCTCTTTCTATGTAGCATAAGCTGCAAAGAGGAGCTTTTTAGTATTCACAATCTGGGGTATAGATTCGAGATGCTAATTTACAGAGATTTAGTCCTTATTCCGTTGAATATCGCAATGCTAATTCAGGTGCGAATTCGAGTGTTAAATCATATCTTTGCACCTCAAAAAGGACCCTTTACCTTTGGGTAAGACCTTTTGTCTGGTTCTTCGTTATTATCCATATTATTCTACGAATGCGTTACTAGTATAAGAATAGTGCTATTGAAATTATCCAAAGTTAGGCAAGTGCAATCCACAAGATATCTGTTGTAAGTTACTCAAGCGCTACTCCAAGCTTGAGCATTTTTATGCCTAACTTCGGATAATTTACTAAGAATAATCCTGCGAAGTCACATAAACAAAATGAAACGGCATTTAATGTCTATCCAAAAAACAGAGTACTAGGGCCATAAAAGCAAAAATATCCACCTAGACTCAAGTAGATGCTTGAGAAGACATCAATTAACTTCAAATATTTAATTAGTGACTAAGCTTGTACAAGAGTTGATGCTCTGTTCAACGGTAACGGTAAATCCGAGTGTTTCGAGTCTCTTTACGGACTTCTTAACGATCTCCGTTTTTCCGTCGTAGTTCAAAGAAATCAGGTCCTAGTTCCTAGTAGGGTGCGTTGTTTTTGAGCTTATGGTACGCTGGAATGCTGCCTTGAGAATGGAATGAGCAACAGCTACAGTTGTACTGTTATGACCGCGTCTGCTGCGATTCTATTGTATCGGGCACTGAAATAGGGTTATTCGACAAACTTTTATTAGCATTTAAGCTACGGCTCGACAAACTTTTATAAATTAATAAGTTACTATGTAATGTAAGTATAAAATTAACCTATTTATCCCGTTTCTAGCAAATGTCACGCCGTGTACCATCCAATTTATGGACAAACTTGCAAGGAATAATGTTTTTCTTATTAGGAACTGATTAGGAAAAAGGCTTTACTAATTATGCCACAGTTGAGGAGGATTACTTATGTATTCAGGAAAAATACAAGTTCTTATTGCTGATGACAACAAAGATTTTAATAATATTTTATGTGAATATCTTAATTATCAAGATGGAATTGAAGTAGTTGGAACAGCTTTCAACGGTGTTGATGCTGTTGACATGATTATATCAAAGGAAGCTGACGTCGTTGTTTTAGATATAGTCATGCCTCAACTTACTGGGATAGAGGTGCTTGAGAAGATCAATTCAATACAATTGAAGAAAAAACCAGTGTTTATAATGCTTTCGGCACTAGGCAATGATAAGACAACTCAGCGGGCACTGGATATAGGTGCTGAGTATTATTTAGTAAAACCGTTTGATATGGATATTCTTGTTAATAAAATACTCCAAATTCAATCGTCAAATCAACATTAACCCGATGTAGAATGTGTTCTTCTTACTCCAAGATATGGACAAAAGCGAAATAGATAAGAATCATTAGATTCGGTTCAAGCAACAGACCTTGATTCTTTCGAGATGTCTGGGTCTAAAAATCATTTTTACAACTGAAGTAGATACCTACAATACTGAAAATAATTATCACATTATTTCAACTCAAGATATGTGAGCGAGACAGAGAATGGCTTTCAGAGCTTACAGAATATTGTGATGATGACATTGTTAACAGGTAACTATTCATTTAGATTTGCTAAGGAGAGAATAGAGAATGGACAGTCTTGATTTTCTGAATGCCAATCCAGATTTGAAACGGATTATATTGAATTCAAAACTGCTGAAAATCATTCCAGGTGGGTTCGCTGTTGCCACAGATGCGACTTGTGAAACACTCATCTATAATCCGGCAGCGGCTAAGTTTTTACAAATTGAACCGTGGGGGGAGTTTTCTCACTCAACACCAGTGCCGCCCCCTGTGAAAATATATCAAAATGGTAAGTTATTATCTGCAGCAGAAATGCCAATGCAACAAGCGGTATGGCTGGGAAAGGAAATTATTGGATGCGACCTAGAATTAGTTTGGGAGGATGGAACCTCTAAAATAGCCCGCTGGAGTGCCAGCCCTTTACGTGACGAAAATGGAATCATCTGTGGTGGTATTGCCACAATGGAGGATATAACAGATGTAATTTATATAGCTGCGGAAAATGCGCGGTTGTTAACACAAATACAAAAAGAATTTAATGAGCACAAACAAGCTGAAGACTTAATCATTAAGCAAAATATGATCCTTAATGCAATCAACCGTATCAATATGGAGGCTTCTAATTGCGATACCCTCGGAGACTTTGCACAGAATTGCTTAAAAATAGTCTTAGATATCACAGACAGCAAGCTCGGCTTCTTTGATGAAGTTGGGAAGGATGGATCAATCCATATGGTTGCCATGAGCGATACCATGCAAGATTTCGGTAATATGAAGAGTAATACAGTTCAGAAGCACTCAGGTATCTTTAAAAAACGTGGTCTATTTGGTCGGGTAGTACTTGACGGTCGAAGCGTGCTCACCAATGATCCCCCTGCACATCCATACAGCATCGGAACCCCGGAAGGAATGCAAATCTGGATGATTCAAACAATGGAACTTATCTGTAAAAATGAATTGTCGGATAAAGCAAAAGGATATCTTAACAAAGTAAAGCAAAATTCTAACAGACAGTTAAAGCTGATCAATAATCTGTTAGATATTACTCGTAAGAACGCAGGTCATCTTAAAATGAACAAAACGAATATGGATATCGTTCTCATTACGAGACTCATAACTGAATGCATCATAATATTTGCTGAACAAAAGCGTATCAAGCTATCATTCTCTTCAACTCTGAGGGAAAAAATAATAGGGGTTGATGATGAGAAGTACGAGCGAATCCTCCTAAATCTTCTTTCCAATGCCATTAAATTTACACCTGAAGGCAAATCAGTAACTGTTAAAATATCTCAAAAAATAGTCGAAGGAAAATACATGGTATGTATTCTAGTTAAAGATAAAGGAGTTGGTATCCCGGATGACAAAAAGGATTTAATATTTGAACGGTTTGGGCAGGTGGATACTTCCCATACTAGACAAGCAGAAGGAACAGGGATAGGGTTACACCTTGTAAAGATGTTCGTGGAAATGATGGGCGGAGAAATTACATTGGAAAGTGAAGTAGGTGAGGGTAGTACGTTTACCATTTTACTTCCTATAGAAAAAGTAAAAGCGACCTTAGGCGAATCGATGAAGAAAGAAATTTCAGATAAACGGTTGATATAGTCTAAAACTATTGAGTTTTCAGATATCTATTTTTAATAATTTGACTTCATGTGTCTACCGTCCATTTTGGTCAGTGATATGTTGAACTGTATTACCCTTCCTGCACCTCGCCTCCTGGGAACCATGCTCGGATGGATCGACTCTCCTATCTGGGCGCTGCCGAGATGACTACAACAAACTAAACCGCAAGCGCTAAGCCACCTAGCGCACTGTTCCGTTTAAAGGCGGGATCGGTTCCTTAGATAGAGGCGCGTTTACCATCGTTTTCGCTGCGATCTTTCTTATCCGTAAGGAATAAGCACTTAAAATCAGGGGGTTTCTGTAGTGAAATCATTAATAAGTAAAATAAATAAGTTGGTTATCCTAATAATTGCTATTTGCATATTAGCGTCAACTAGTGCTTTCGCTGAATCGGACACTCAAAAAAATACAGACTCGCTTCTGTTTTTAGGGAATCAGAATTTACCTACTATGGTCTACCATTGAGAATGGCTCTTCGAAGGGAGTAGTAGTAGATATTATTGCTGCGCTTGGAAAAAAGATGGGGCGTTCAATAGAAGTCAAAGCAATGGATTGGTCAGAAGCACAAACGATTGTTGAAAAAGGTGGAGGGGATGCCCTGATTCAGATAAATGAAACAGAAGAGCGCAATAAGATATTTGACTTTTCAGATTCACTAATGGAATCAAAGTTTTCCATTTTTGCGCTTTCGAGCAGAACTGGAATCTCGAAATTGGAAGATCTTAGAGTTTTGAGAATAGGGGTGGAAGCAAACGGTTTTCCCAGTATTATTTTGCAAAGAGATCCGCTCTTGCAACTTGTGAATGTTCCAAACATTCGCTCTGCGAAAGTTGAGTTATAAAAAGTTAATAGGGCATCTTAATTGGACGAGGGGGATATTACAAGATGCAGGAGGTCTGTACAATGGATATAAACAATCTTCTAACTGAGATAGCAGTATATAGATGCAAGATGAATAGAGTCGCTAAGGGTAAGAGCTTAACTGATCCTTATGTTATAAGGTTGTGTAAGGGAGTGGATGTTTTGATATATAAGTATCTCAAAGCTCGCCATCAACAGAATGTTGTGCTTCAGATGCCAGATCAAGATCGTCAAAGAGCCGAAGTTGTTTAGATTAAGTCTGAGCAGGGAACGTGGTTTTTGAAGAAGATTTGCATAGGAATAACTAATAATAAGTCTGGGGTCTTATTATTTTATGGGGGGAAAGTCCGGATTCGATGTTTAATGTCAAGCGAGAGGAAAAGGAGCGTTGGAAAAGTGCTCGATACCAATATTGTGGTAGATGCTATAGTTAAAGGAATGTTGCGTGGAGCATATTTGATTGTCTCATACACTCCTTGGTGGCTCTGGCTGATTATTATTTTAGTAGGAGTACTTAGGTTCACGACGAGGAAAAAGCAAGAGGGTAGATGACGCTATTTGAGGGTAGCATACTAACCGTAATTCACGGTACACTATATCTTATCCAAAACTCATTTCTCTAGCTTGCCTCCATCGGAACCGGTGGGGGTCTTTTTGTTCCAAGTCTGATGGTCTTTGTGGATCTGCTGATTTGTCTAACCGTTTTGATGCAACATATTAACCCGTCCAAACACCCTGACGCTTCTCAAATGGTTTGTTGCTGGATTGGTGTTGTCTTTGATGAGGTGGGTATAACGAAAATCGGCTCAGCAGAAATAAATCTGTTGAGACTATCTCTTTATAATTGAACTGCCTCTTTAAGTGCCTTGCCAGCTTTAAAACCAGGAACTTTCGAGGCTGGAATTGTGATGCTCTCTTTGGTTTGTGGATTTAATATATAAGGCAGTCCAAACATCCGGCGACTTCTTCAATGGTATGTTGGGGAATCGGGTCTAGTTGGATTTCGTTAACCTAAGGCTCTGAGATGAGAAGAATCCAATTTCAATAAAAAAAGCCACCCGTAGGTGGCAGAACGCAACTATAATACTCGTCTTGCTCCAAAATATATTGATTTCCAGTAGGGGCCAATTGGGTAGATTGTAACTCCCTTAGAGCAAGAAGCATTAATGAACTGATCATTTCCAATGTAAATGCCGACATGACTCACGATTCCCTTCGTTTCTGTTGATAGAAAGATCAGATCCCCTGGTTGTAACTCGCAAAAGTTTATAGGTGTTCCCACCGTAGCTTGATCATACGAAACTCTGGGTAGGGTAATCCCGTTTTTGGCAAAGACATACTGAACAAAGCCTGAACAATCAAATCCTCTTGTAGGAGATTCCCCACCCCACCGGTAAGGAACCCCAATATATTTTTCTGCAGTGGCAATAATGACATTTGCGTTAACAATAGGTGTTTTTTCTGTGTAGACCTTGTTTAAAGAGTCGGCAGTGATTGATCCAACAATACCATCTACACTTAAAGATTTTCTCGTTTGAAATGCAACGACTTCCGATTGCGTTTTGGTTCCGAAGATACCGTCTGTAGCACCAACATCATATCCAAGATAATTTAGCTCAGTTTGTAACTGTACTACGTTGGCGCCTGTTGAACCTGTCTTAAGTAAGGTGTCACACGAGGAAGAAGCTTGGGCCGTCTGAGTATTGCCAAGAACGAGAAAGAATGCAAGCATAATTAGGATAGTCAATTTCTTTGTCATAGAACAACATCTCCTTTCCTAAAAGGGGTTGAGGCAAAATATTATGCAAGAATTGAATATAAAAGGCGATTATCAACTTGCGGGAAAGAATTGTCCCACGCTGATTTCAACTTAAGAAATGTCGTTTCTGAAACGAACCTAATTTTTATTAGATGTGGAGATGCATGCCATCCTACAAGTGCCTAGAATTCGAAGGAGACCTCGGATTTCCATTTTGATAATACCCTTTAGTCGAGCCTGTGTTGGGGTTTTTACTTAAATCATTGGTCGAGAATGATTCACCATCCGTTCCCAATGCAGAAGGAGCAATCAAAATCTTTCCATTACTGGATACCAAAGCAATGGGTTGAACCTGATTCTCTGCAGAACTCAATGCTTGGCCATTTACCAGTGCAGATTGGTATGACACAGTCCCCATATATGCTAAAGGAACCAATTGGTCATTCTGAGTTGAAGGCTCCTCGCTAATCCATTCTGCTGATGTCCCGATTCCCTGTGCGTATGACGAATCTAGTGTTACTGGGGGAATCGTTTGAGTTTGAGATTGACCGTTCACGGTAAATGTTAAATTCCACGTTAAACTTGAGTTCTTCGAGGGAGATATGGTCGCGTTAATAGTCGAACCTATCGGAACCGTCATCACTGTTTGAGCAGGAGCTGGTAACTGCTCCCAAAATACCTCAGTAACTAATTGGCCGTTTTCAAGTTGTTCACTCGTTCCCATTTGCAAGAGGTCAGGTGATGAAGATCCGCCTAAACCAATCCACTGTGCAGTAGCTGCATTTTGTTGACGAGCAGAAATATTGGGGACTATCCAACTGCCAGAAACGCTAGTATAGCCGCTACTAGACGAAGGGCTGTCAATGTATCCCGCCCAATTTTCAGATTTTTGCATATTGGCGGGAGGGCTTGAAGTTGTAGAAGTACCTTGTGGTTGCTGAGCCTTTGAAACTAATAAATGCTTATGCGAAAAATTTTGAGAGAAAACAAAATCAGACGTCATCCGATTTTTAGTGGCATGTAGAATTGGAACTCCATTGACGAGAGAGCAGGTTCCCAATCCAACAAAGACTGCCAGCGACACAATGTGGATCTTACTTAACATAATTCTCATTATAGATCGCCTCCCTAACCCGACATTGCCGGAACTAAAATTAGCTTTCCTAGACAAAAACACCGTACTTTCCGTTATCAAACCTATATGGTTAGACACACTCTGGACAATTCTGTCTATTTACGACAATATCTGTAAATGGAGAATAACATTTTACTTGCCGTAATTCCATATCTAACACTTATCATCATAATCAATATTGACTATAGTTAATCCATTGACTGATTACCTTCTTATCCTTCCATATATGGATATATTTTCTCATTTCATTATCTTTATCTAATAAAATAAGCCCAAAAAGGCTCATGTTTCTTCTTTAAGAACATGAGCCTTTTTAGTAGAAGTCAGGCGCTTATGCCACTCAGCGGTAGCAACCCTTTTCAATAAACATGGAATATTTTCAGGAGAAAGCATTATTTTTGGGGACACAAACACAGCAAAGACTTTCAACCTGACTTGTGTCTTTGCGCAGCTTTTATTATAGAGGTAGCCATTGCTAGGATGCAATTTCCTTATATCGACTAATATATGAATATCTTACATGTAGAATTATGTCAATTATCACAGTATTATTGCGACATACCCACTTGCAAGTCGACAATAAAGATATCGCATATTTAACCTTGTCGAAATAAAGTGGGAGTAAGTAACTATGGGAATCTGTGACGAAGGTCTAGAGACATGGGTGAACCATGCGGACAGCATCAGGAATCTTCGCGTAACAAATAATAAAGGGTGTGCCTGTTAGCGACTTCTTCGTTTTAATGCGGGTCTAAGGTCTACCACAGGTGGGATCAACCTTCATCTTTAAGGAGGACGCTCCTACTCGTAGCCTGCCGGTATGCCTTCACAGGGCGATGATTGAATTTAATGATCGGACCCCGGTTTTACATGGTAGTGATTAGAAATAGAAAAAGGGATTATTAATCATTTCTAAGGTCTAAGGGTCTTAGCTTTATATTTTTATTTCGAAGGATACCAAACTGGCATCCAATGCTCACGTAAACAGAGACCTCATGGGTTCAAGAAGGGAGAGAGAAGGTTATGAAAAAGCTGAGTAATCTAACAATGATGATGATTGTTGCAACCTTGATTTTTTCAGTAGTTGACTTTGCTCCCATTCCAGGATTAGCAAGGAAAGCACATCCGCTAATCCGTCTTAAACCAGGGAGTAGCGCGTCGACTCCATTCGGTTATTCTCCTTCACAAATCAGAATTGCATGTGGTCTCAACCAGTTATCTGCTACGGGTAGTGGACAAATAATTGCCATTGTTGATGCATACGGAAGCCCTACTATCATAAATGATCTAAAAATTTTCGATAAAAAATTTAGGCTTCCACCCGCTATCCTTAACATAGCGTATCCTGAGGGTAAACATCGAATCGACCCTGGGTGGGCAACAGAAACATCACTTGATGTTGAATGGGCACATGCCATAGCTCCAGCTGCCAAAATATTGTTAGTGGTTGCCAGATCAGACGCATCCTATGATTTTGTTACAGCCATTGATTATGCGACCTCGCACGGGGCACAAGTTGTTTCAAATAGCTGGGGAATAGACGAATTCTCATCAGAAGTTAGTTTTGAATCTCATTTTAAGCATTCTGGTGTTGTATATGTTGCATCTTCCGGTGACAGTGGAGCGGGTGTAGAGTGGCCGGCTGCTTCTCCTAACGTGTTAGCAGTTGGCGGAACTACCTTAGCCATTGACACAAATAATAGTTACCTCAGCGAGTCCGGATGGTCTGACTCAGGTGGTGGGACGAGCCTCTACATGGATATGCCAAGTTACCAAAGTCATTGGTCGGCTATTGTTGGCCCACATCGTAGAATTCCAGATGTTGCCTTCGATGCTGATCCTATGACTGGCGTGCCAGTCTATGACAGTACACCGAATAATGGTCAATCGGGGTGGTCTGAAGCTGGAGGTACAAGTTTTTCGGCACCAGTGTGGGCGGCAATGATAGCACTTGCTGACCAAGGGAGAACTACACCATTGACTAGTTTTAATGCAATAACAGATCTTTACGGTTTTGCTGTAAGGACAGGAAGAGCAGGTTATACGGAAAATTATCACGATATTAATAAAGGGAACAACGGATACTCGGCAAAGGTAGGCTATGATTTTCTAACTGGGATAGGAAGTCCAAAGTGTAATAATCTTATACCCAACTTAACTAGTGCTCTTGAGTGATCCTTAAAGTGCAAGAGATTAAATGGTAATCGAAATGACGCGCGAGTTGGTAATAGTGCAGCGTATATGGAACAAATAGTCGTCTCAAACTGTTGAAAAGAACTACCTTGCTTATTAATCTCATGTAGAAATGAGGATTTGAAATATATAGGTTCTGATTGGTTGGTATGATCGACTGAGCACAAAGACAAGAACTAGGCAACGCGATAAGATGGCGCAAAAGAGGAGTTCCAGAGTATTGTTTACCTGGAACTCCTCTTACTGGAAGAATGTTGTTGCTGTACATAATATTATGTTCAAGTTATTAGTAAAGTGTTACAAAATCTGCATTTGAAAATTATAAAGAAGTGTTTAAGTAAAGGTTAATAAGTACGCGCACGATAAAAATTTGTCCCGACATATATATGGATATGGTAAAATATTCAAACTAAGGGGTGTCGTGTTATGTACTATTACGTTCAACCAGGAGATTCCATGCATAGTATTGCAATGGCTTATAATACAACGGTTAGACATTTGATGCAATTAAATCCTCATATCAGAAACCCTCATAGAATCCATGTTGGTGAGAGGATTAAAGTTAGTAGCGGTGATCAATGGGGTCACGAAGAATTCCGAAGGGGTCATAATCAATGGGGCGGTGATCACTGGAACGGCAATGAATCCGCGACTTACTATACAGTCATATCCGGGGATACTCTGAACAATATTGCTTCCACATATGGGACGACAGTTAGTAATTTAATGAGTTTAAATCCTCAAATCGCAAATGCTAATCAAATCTCTGTTGGCGAAAAGATAAAAGTTAGTAGCGGGAGCAAAAAATCTAAAACCTGGAAAAAGAAATCGTCTACTTCAACCTCAACCTCAACCTCTACGCCCTCAACTCACAAGCATCATCATGGGTGGTAAAAAGATCGAAACTAGTTAAGTAATTAACAGGGAGCTCAATTCGTTCGAGATCAAGTATGCATATGGATTTCATGGAATATATAGTATAATAAGTATATACAGTATAATAAGTATATACAGGGTACACTGTACTAGCGTAGTGCACTACTTCTCTTCAAAGGGTCCTCGCCATAAATGGACGGGACCTTTCTTTTATAAAGAATCAGGGCGCACAGGACATCTGCAGACATGACTTTTTAAAGGATATTAAAAGGATCGAAAAGCTAATAATGGCTGACTCTAAGTTTATTAAAGGATATGTGGTGTTATTAACTAATGACCCCACATACTGGAGTGTACCTTAACGTTGGCAATCATATTCGCATTATCCTACTGATGGTCACCAGTATAAGAATAGCACTAAACCGCTGGCGCGGTGGTTTCCGAGTATACCCTTCGCTGTTTAACTGAATATCGCTGAAGTTATTTCTTCCTTTTCACATCTCCTGTAAAATATTAGAGATTTTATTTTAAAGGAGATGTGTTTGTTTATGACAAAAGATGAGGTTTTAGCCAAGCTGAATTTCGATGTAGAACTGAGGGGGTTAAGCAAGAATACCCAAGATGAATACTATTCTAGAGTTAAGAATTACCAGAACCACTACGATAAACCTGCGACCGAGCTGGGCGAAGAGGATATTAGACAGTTTCTCCACTATCTCGCCACAAAAAAAAGCTAGTTTCCGCATCCGTAAATACCTACAATAGTGCTCTTCGCTTTTTATATGGTGTAACGTTAAACACTAGATTGAACCTAAAGCAAATCCCTCGCCACCGCAAACAACGTAAATTCCCCGATATCTTTACTAAAGAGGAAGTCCAGGCCCTTTTTGATACCTGCAATGACTTGAGAGATCAATGCATTCTTATGACTCTTTATGGTGCAGGACTTCGACTCAGTGAAGTAGCTGCTCTTAAAGTTTCAGATATTGATAGCAACAAAATGCAGTTGTTCATTCGTAATGCTAAAGGCAGTAAAGATCGATATGCTCTGCTTTCACAAGCAAACCTGGATATACTCAGAACTTACTGGAAAGCTTATCGACCTAAAGAATGGCTTTTTTACAGCAGGAATAATACTGGCACCCACATTACGAACAGAGCTGTACAAAATCTATTTCACAAGTATGTAATTAAAGCAAAGATCAACAAAAACGTGACAGTTCACAGCATGCGCCACAGTTTCGCGACTCATCTGCTGGAATCTGGTACGAGTGTATTCCACATTAAGCAGCTGCTCGGGCACTCAGATATTAGCTCGACGTGTTTTTATTTACATTTGCTTAAGATTGAATCACTTAACGTAAAAAGTCCCCTTGATCAGCTAACCGAATTGGATAAGGCCGATGACTGAGGTTCAAGATATCTTCCTCAGATATGGCAAGGAATATCGTATCAACCACAAGCTCACTCTTGTACAGCATAAAGCGATGTCAGCCATTCAAAAATGTAGAACGTCACAGTTGGGTGGTCACAAGGAGGTTTGCGACAGTTGTGGGCATGCTCGAATTTCATACAATTCTTGCCGCAACAGGCATTGTCCTAAATGCCAAACTCTTGCCAAAGAACGATGGTTTGAAAATCAGAAAGGAAATCTGCTCGATATTGGATACTTCCACGCCGTTTTCACTATCCCAGATACTCTAAATTCAATAGTCTATCAGAATCAAAAAGAAGTATATGCCCTTTTGTTTAAGGTTGTTGCTGAAACTCTTGCCGAATTAGCCGCTGACAAGAAATATCTCGGTGCAAAGATTGGCTTCACATCGGTTCTACATACGTGGGGACAAAATCTCATGCACCACCCGCATATTCATTGCATTGTACCCGGTGGCGGATTATCTACTCTAGGAAAATGGGTGAACAGTAGAAAGAAATTCTTCATTCCGGTTAAGGTTCTATCCCGAAAGTTCAGGGGCAAATTCTTGCATTATCTTAAACAACTCTACTACCAAAACAAGATAGAATTTCACGGTAGCCAAAAATATCTTTCTGACAATAAAAACTTCGAAAAGCTACTATCCTCTTTGTATGGCAAAGAGTGGGTTGTTTACTGTAAACCGCCGTTTAAAAATGCTGCTTGTGTTGTTGAATACCTGGGGCGATATACTCACCGGGTGGCTATTTCCAATAAGCGCATTGTCAGTATTGAAAAGGATACGGTAACCTTCAAATGGCGGGATTACAAGGATGCCAGTAAGCAGAAATATATGACACTCTCAGCTGACGAGTTTATCCGTAGATTTCTTATTCATATCCTGCCGGGTAGATTTATGAAAATTAGACACTATGGTTTGCTTGGTAATCGTAACAAAAACACCAAACTGAAGATTTGCAAACAGCTTACCCATACGCCATTAATAACCAAAGAAAAACCCTCTACCCTTCAACTCATCAAGAAGATTACCGGATTAGATTTGTCTAAATGCCCTAACTGCGGATCAGAAAAACCAAAAAGGTTTATGAGCTTAGGCAAATCTTCCCCTGATGATATTAAAATTGAATGGATTTGAAAAAGTGCCCTGTAATGGGGAGGGGGAATCTATATCCTTTTCAGTATGACTGGAAGCTTTTCCGGTGCATTTGCAACTTTTTATCTTAAAATCTAAGTAATTGAAGGAGAGATTAAATATTCAATCCCCATAATCGAGCATATCCCGTCGCGGTTTCGTGCTATTCGTATTATGCGTCGGATTGCCTATAATGCCAACTTCCGATTATCCTACTTTTGGAAAGTATACCGAAGTGGCTCTCCATCTGGACTGGTGGCTCAAAAAATCCGGAACTGGCTCTCGCTTTCCGGAACTCAATTTACTCTGGATTTATTCAGACTTTCAACTTTCGCTCTGCATGATCTTATCTATTAAGGATGCAGATTGTTAGGTGCTCCAGCAGTGTCACCTCGCTTCCACCATACAAGCACCTAACAAAGACTTCAATGTCGGCGGACTCTTTATCACTTTATTGATGACAACTTTGTCAATATATTCTTGAACAACCTACTTTCTATTCTCTTCAATGGAGGAAAAAAGTAGGTTGTTCTTTTGTTCTAGGACTATAATAATGACCGACACGTCAATTGTCTGAGTAAGGAAAATTAGGCAAAAGGGAGGGTAACTCACAAAATCATTGGAATTAACAATAAGGGTCTGTGAAAATAATACAGAGGCTAAATTGCTGCGGCCTATCTGTACATGTCGATAATTAATCTTATATGCATCCACAAAGAATGTAATGCTGCAACAAATAAAAGGTTGTAGCAACGAAATTTAGGTGAAAATATTTCCCGAATCTACATAGGAATAGTTCTTAATTATTACTAAATACACTCGACATATGACACCACATATAGTATTATATATACAGGCGGTGGAGCAGTTGAGCAAGTTCAAGAAGTTACTTGAAAAGATCAAGAACAACCCTAAGCAGGTACGATTCGAGGAGCTAGATAAGATACGGCTTCACTACGGTTTCGCAAAGCGGCAGCCTTCAGGCGGCTCCAGCCACTATACATATAAACTTAAGGGATTCAGACTAACCGTACCATTCAAAAAGTCCCACATTGGCGAAGCTTACGTTGCATTGGCCATCGATGCCACAAAAGGAGTGATAGACGATGAACAAGACGCTTGATTATTACATGAGGTTGCCGTATAGCATAACCCTTCATCCATCGCCTGAGGGTGGCTATGGTGTATCAATTCCAGAATTGCCGGGTTGCATAACCCAGGCCGATTCCGCCGACGAAGCGCTAGCCATGATCGAGGATGCAAAGAAGTGCTGGCTGGAATCTTATATTGAGGATGACGTAGAAATTCCGGAACCGGCTAAGGACGACTATTCAGGAAGATTTAGTCTTCGGGTGCCAAAGAGTCTCCACCGGTATTTAGCTGAACTCGCAAAAAAAGAAAATGTAAGTCTTAATCAATTAATTCTTCATCACATTTCCCGGAGTGCCGGATTTAAAGGTTAAATTATTTGAGGAATAAATATCTTTTTCCTCTGCGGACGTTATAGAAAGAAGGACTTGGCATCTAATTGCTTGGTCCTTCTTTAATGGCTATTACGTAATGTCGTCAGCTGCTTTAGCCTCTACCACAGTCAAACTATTGATTTCACTGGTGTTCTTACCGATTTCAAAAGAGTAGCAATTCGGAGTTTGGCATCGTTTTCAAAAAATATGCTCAAACCTTTAGTTACTCGGGGTGAGCGTTAAAGCAGGCTTTCTCACGGACCATGAACGAGATTAGTGGTGGCAAGGGGCAGTAGTTATTTGATTTGTGTTATTGTTCCCGTGGCCAAGGCACGTTGGCGTTACTTCATTGGAGGATTTTTTGCAATATGTTCCTTGGGCGTAGCATGGGGGCTTTCGACCTATCCATTTCCGTTCATATAGTTAAGTAAGACAGTAAAGCGTGTTATAATTACCTATATTTCTTTTTAAAGTTGGGAGTGTCTAATTGTGTCTAAGTCCGAGACAAGAGAATGCATAATCAAAGCTGCTCAAGCCATTTTTAGCGAAAAAGGGTATGAATCAGCAACCACAAGGGAAATTGCAGTAAGAGCAAACGTAAATGAGATCACGTTATTTCGACACTTCGGTTCCAAAGCTGGCATATTACAAGAGTGTATAAATCGATTCGCATCCGCTGCTACTCTCACCAACGAATTAGATAAAGAATTAACCGGTGATTTACAGCATGACTTGGAATACTTAGCAAGAACCTACCTAACGACCGCAATGAAACGTATCGAGCATTTAAGGCTTTGCATCATGGAGGCACCACATAATCCGGAATTAGCTCGCATATTTTCTCAAATTCCTATACGCCTAAGTTCACACTTAACAGAATACCTTTTGGGGCAATGCGAAAAAAGAGCAATTCTTAAATCTAATTTCGGGCTGATTAGTCAAGTTTTCTATGGATCACTTTTTCAATTTGTTCTTTCCAAATGCGGTTTTATCTATGAATTTTTGGATCAACCTGAAGATGAGGTTGTAAAAACTATTGTTGCAATCTTCATAACTTACTTAGAACAAGGCATGGATACTAATAAGATTAGAGATAAACAATAGATCACTACTGCAAATAGCTATCATTCTTGGTTTCTATGTTGAGTTACTTAATTCAGCAATCGTGGACATTAGCGGTTGGTTATATCATGGGAGTTCATATGTAAAAATTGATTTAAAACTGGTTCGACGGGAACTGCGAGATCGTTTTTTTGGACGGTCTGGCTTTTTTGCTTTTTAATTGGATGAGTGAACTCGTTCAGCTAAATCTGAACATCAGGACTTCGTTGGGGGATTCTAATCCCACCAAAGCGGAGCGTTGAAAGTGAAATCTTACTTATTCGCTTAAAAGCATGGTGTTTTCAACATAGGACTTAAAATATGTTGCGGCAGGCGACATATACCCATTTGTTCGCCAAACCATTTGAATGACTATTAAACAATGAGGTTCGCGGACGCGAATAAGTGAAATTTTCTGCATATCAAGTCCTGGCATGAATGGGATTAGTGCAACGCCAAACTTTGCTCCAACAAGTCCAGCAACGGTCCTTTCCTCAAAAGCTTCGAAGGACATTTTCGGATGAAACCCAGCATCATGACAAAGCCCTTCAATTACATCATGTAGTGCAGATTCAGGTCTATAAAGAATAAATGGATCATTGGCGACTTCACACAAATCAACTTGCTCCGTGCCTGCGAGCCTGTGGTCTTTATGAACAATTAAAAATAGCTCTTGGTTCATGATGGGGAAAGTGCTTAGATTTTCGATGGATTCTTGCGGCGAGCAGAAGCCAACGTCAATTTCCGCT